>PLGA01000468.1:0-653 GCA_003139735.1 Bryobacterales bacterium
GCGTTGGCCGGTACGGGCGCAATAGGTGTCGATGGCGCGCGGCATATTCTCCGGATTCACGAACAGGGCGTCGTCGGGATCGATGACCGAGACGGCCACTTGAAACGACGCCATTTCGCAAATCTCGGCGTAGGAATACTGGCGGTCCTCAACCCCCCACGCCTTCCGCGACTCCTCCAGCAGCCACATGCCGGTGATGTTCTTGAGCAGNNCGAAAGGTTCCGCCGACGCCGCCTTCGTTGGTGAAGTTGAAGCGGCGGCTGTCGGCGCTCACAATGGCCTCGGGGACCTCGGTTCCCAACAACGACCAAGTCCCGGAACTGAGGAAGGCGGTAGAGCCGCCGGTCCTCACGGCGGCGACTGCGGAACCGGTGTCGTGACACGCCGGCGCGACGACCAGCGCGGNNGCTGGGCGAGTTCCGCGCGCAATCCTCCGAGCACCGCGCCGGACTGGACGATGGGCTTGAGGAAATGCGTGGGGATGCCGAGGTCGCTTAGCATGCCGGTGGCCCAGGAGCGGGTTCGGCGGTCCAGAAATTGGGTGGTGGTGGCCTCGGTGTATTCGCACACCTGGACGCCCGCCAGCCAATAATTCAGCAGGTCGGGGATGGTGAGCAGGGATTCCGCCAGCGCCAGCAGCTTCGGAGTCCTCT
>PLGA01000468.1:735-5803 GCA_003139735.1 Bryobacterales bacterium
GTGTCCACGCCGATGGCGTCTACCGGACCGCCGCGAGCCGCCGCGTGCAAGCCGGTCTGCACCTCGCGCCAAAGCCTGGGCATGTCCCAGTGCAGTTCGCCGTTGTAGCGGACCGGCTCATTGGGGAAGCGATGGACTTCCTGGAGCTCCAGTTTCCCGCCGCCCAGGCGGCCGAGAATGGCGCGTCCGCTGGTAGCCCCCANNATCGAACGCGAGTACGGAGATGGTGCTAGCGCCGGTCATAAAGACTTGACGCGGAGACGCGGAGACGCGGAGATACCCTTGTGAGCTTAAGGCGCAAGATTGGTGTCCTCTTGCCGATCCCTGTAAGAGTCTTCTCCGCGCCTCCGCGTCTCCGCGTCATATTTTCCGCTCGTACAGGTACACGGAGTTCTCCTGGCGGCTTTCGCGGCCGCCCTCGCAGACGGCGAACTGCGCGCCGCGCGCGGCGTTTACGGAGGCCTTATTCCACAAGGCCGCGCCGGCGTATTCGCCGTCCTTGCGGAGGGCGTAGAAGTTGAGGTCGATGGCCGCCAGACGCTTCAGGTCGTCGTTGAAATTCCGGGAGACGCGCTTGAGGGCGTCGAGGCAGGCGTCCTTGGGCGCCATGCCGCGGCGCATGTTCTCGACCACGGTATGCGCGCCGCAGACCCGCAGGTTCTCCTCGCCGCGGCCGGTGGAACCGGCGCCGCCGACGTCCTGGTCGAGCCAGAGGCCGCCGCCGATAATCGGGGAATCGCCAACCCGGCCGGGAATTTTCCACGCCAGGCCGCTGGTGGTGGTGACCGCCGACATTTCGCCCTTCTCGTTCAGGGCGATGCAGTTGATGGTGCCGTGGGGCGGGTGGATGGCGTTCTCCCAAGCCTCCGCGAGCAACTCGTCGCTGGCCTGGGGAAACATCTCCTTGATCTCGCGGAGCACGGCGGCCTTGCGCTGTTCGCTGGGCGGCGCATCCAAACCCGGTCCCCAGTTGGTGTGGCCGGCGGGGTCGCGCAGCGATTTCTTCCAGGTGAGCCACTGGATGCGGGATTCCTCGGTGAGGAGATTGTCTTCCTGGAAGCCCATGTCCTTAGCGAAGCGGAGCGCGCCCTCACCCACCAGCATCATGTGGTCGGTCTGCTCCATGACGATGCGGGCCACCTTGGAGGGAGTCTTGATATTGCGCAGAGCGCCCACGGCGCCGCCGCGCCGCGAGGGTCCGTGCATGCAACTGGAGTCGAGCTCGACGACGCCATCCTCGTTCGGCAATCCGCCGTATCCGACGCTGTTATCCCGGGGGTCCAGCTCGACGATGTTGACGCCGGCGATGACGGCATCGAGCGTATCGCCGCCGGCCTTCATGATCTCCATGGCCTTGGCGCAACAATTGACGCCGCCGTTATTGCGGTTGGCGCTGGAGACGACCACGGGCGGCCTCGCTTGCGCGGCGGCCCTACGTACCATGGGGAGCGCGGCGGCTCCCAGAATCGCGGCTCGCCTGGTAAATGTCATGATCTTCATAATGTCACGGAAAGGCCGGTCAGGGGACCGGCCGCAGACCTGGGGGTCTGCCCCACTCAAATTCTCTGCACCCTGCTGTAAGACTGACTCAGATTTTCTGCACGCGGCGCAGGGTGAACATTTCGGAACGCATATTTTCGCGTTCGTAACGCTTCCAATCGTCGTTGACGTGAAGGAGCTTGCCGCTGATGTGATTGGAAAGCTCGGAAGCGAGGAACAGGGCCAACTGGATCTGTTTGTCGGGCGGCACGCCGCCATCGATGCGGACCTGCTGGGCGCGCTCGATTTCCTTGGGGCCGGCGCGCTCCTCGCCGGCGCTGAGGATCTCGTCGGTCATGTGGGTGTAGGAATCGCCGGGCGACATGGCGTTGACCTGCACGTTATGATCCCGGACCTCGTCGGCCAAGCATTCGACGAAGCGGACGACGGCCGCCTTGGAAGCCGCGCTGGCGGAGAAGTTCGGGCGGGAATGTCCGGAGCCGGGGCCGGCGATGGCGATGATCTTGCCGGCGCGCTTCTCGATCATTCCGGGCAGCGCGGCGCGGCAGGAATTGACCACGCCGAGCAGATTGATCTCGATGGTTTCGTTCCACGCCTTGGGCTTGGAGGAGAGCATCGGGCCGACGGGGCCTTGCACGCCCGCCGCGCAGATTAAGACGTCCACGCCGCCGAAGACCACGCTCATGCGGTCCACGGCGGCCATGACCTGCTCGAGGTCGCGGACGTCGGCGCGGATGCGGAGGGCGTTGCCCTTGGCCTGCTCGATTTCGAGCTTGGCCATGTCGAGCTAGGCCTGACTGCGCGCCAGCAACCCGACGCGCGCGCCGGCCTGTGCGAAGCCGAGCGCCAGGCGTTTTCCGATGCCACGGCCGGCGCCGGTGATCAGGACGTTTTTTCCGAGGAGGGGTTTCAAGGGTGGGCGCCCCGTTGGCAGGCGAAAGCGCCTGCCCCACAGAGCACGGACGCCCACTCCACGAGTCTTTTTCTCACACTGCGATTGTAATCCGCTTCGCTGCTCATGGTTTGCGCGCTTTGATGTAGCGGGCGGTTTTGGGCTCCTGGGCGTTCCATTCGGGCGCCCCGGCGCTGTCGGCCAGATCGAGGGCGGCGAGCGCCAGGGCGTTGTCGACTTTGGCCATGTTGTCGTAATCGAGCTTGGGCCACTCATCGCCCACGGCGTGGTAATCGGGGAACATGTAAGCCACGGAAATGGTGGTATCGGGGACGCCGGCGTCGGCGAACCTGGCGTTATCGCTGCGCGCGAAGTAGGAATCGCCACTTGGCATGTCGTTCACGGCGCGGACGCCGGCCTCTTCGGCGGCCTTCTGAAACGTGGCGGCTAGGGTGGTATAGGAGAAGCCGGTGAGGTTGAACTCCAGGACCTTGGGCCTCTCGGAATCGTCCGTGCGTCCGAGTTGCTCGAGGTTGATATCGGCGATGGTTTGGGCCAGGGGAAACAGAGGATGATGCACGTAATAGAGCGAGCCGATTTCGCCGATTTCCTCGCCGAATAAAGCGACGAAGACGATGCTGCGCTTGGGTTTGGCGGGCAGGGCGGCCAGGACGTGAGCGATCTCGACGAGGCTGGCCGTGCCGCTGGCGTCATCGTCGGCGCCGTTGAAGATGCGGTCGCCATCGCCCGAGGGCCGGACGCCGAGGTGATAGTAATGCGCGGTGAGGAGAAGGTAGGTGTCTTTCAAGGCGGGGTCCGAGCCGCGGAGAATGCCGGCGACGTTGCGCAATTTGACCGGCTCGACGGCGGGCGGCGGGATGCGCGCGGTGACATTGACGGAGGCGTCGGGAGCGGCGGCGAGGGCATCGCGAACGGCGGCGTCCCAGACCACAATGGCGGGAACGGCGGCGGGCATGGCAGCGTCACGCAGGGCGGTCCGGCCGGGCATTGCGCGCGGCGCCTGGGCGGAGATCTGAATGACGATGGCGGAAGACGCCAGCGACTGCCTGCCGTTGGCCGCGACGCGCTCGACGGGCACGTTATCCAAGACCGCGGCCACGGGCTGGGTGACCAGCATGGACGCTGGATCGACCGGGATCTTCCGGCCGCCGATATCGAGGGTCAGCTCCAGGCCATCGAGGTTCGGTTTGACGGACTCGAAGGAGGCGGTCTGAAAGTAGCCGTCGTCCCCGGCGGGATCGAGGCCGGCGCGGCGGAACTGGGAGGCGATGAATTCGGCGGCGATGTCCAGGCCTTTGGAGGGGGTGGCGCGGCCTTCAAGGGCGTCGGAGGCCAGGAAGGAAACATCGGCCTTGAGATCGTTGGGGGCGATGCGCAGGGAGGCGGGGGTTTGCGCGAAGGCAAGGACGGCGGCGGCGAGGGTGGCGAGGAGGCGTGTCATAAAGAACCGCTCTCTGACGTTCGCGGCTCGGATAGACCGGTCTCGGGTGGTGGCATTTTAACTCCCAATGGGATGCGGATCAGGACCCAGGCTACGGCGGCGAAGCCTACGTAGGAGAGCCAGCCGCCCCAGGTTTTGAAGAAGGCGAACTCGTCGGCGCCGGTGAGCAGGTGCGTGAAGGAACTGATGCCGGAGAGGAACGTCACGGCGAGGACAATGCCCATGAGGGCCTCGCCGGCGATCAGACCGGACGCCAGGAGGACGCCGGTCTCCTCAACTTTGGCGCGGCGCTCCGGGGCGCGGCGGGCGGCCATGCGGTCCACGGCCCACTTGATGATGCCGCCCACGAAAATGGCGGAGACGGTGTCAAAGGGCAGGTACATGCCGACGGCGATGAGCATGGGCGAGCGCGCGCCGCACATGATGAGCGCGATTCCGAAGGCGGCGCCGATGCCGATGAGACCCCACGCCATCTGTCCGCCGACGATGCCCTTGGCCAGTTGCGCCATGAGGCCGGCCTGCGGGGCGGGCAGGGCGCGGCCGCCGATGCCGCCGGTGGCCAGGTTGGCCTCATGCAGGGCGATGATGGGGAGCATCAGGAAGAGCGAGAGCACGGCGACGGAGGCGATCTCGACCACCTGCATTTTCCAGGGCGTGCCGTGGAGGAGGTACCCGACCTTGAGATCCTGGATGAGGGAGCCGGAAACCGAGCAGGCGCAGGCCACCACGCTGGCGACGCCGAGCACGGCCGCCACGCCGCTCATTCCCTTGGCGCCGATGGCCAGCATGACCAGGGCCGAGAGCATGAGGGCCGAAAGCGTGAGTCCCGAGAGCGGCTGGTTGGAGCTGCCCACGAGCCCGACCAGATAGCCGCCGACGGCGGAGAGCAGGAACCCGGCCACCCCCATGATGACGCCGGCGATGATCGCGGAGACCCAGCTTCCGGTGAAGGAGTGGTAGATGAAGATCACGGCGACGGTCAGCGCGGCCACTCCGAAGGCCAGCCACTGCACGGGGATATCGCGGTCGGTGCGCTCNNGCGGCCTTGGCGGAGGCTCCGAACGCGCCAGAAATGGACTGCGCGATGGAGGCGCGCATGCCGAACAGGGTGTTGCAGGCGCCCACCAGCATGGTCCCGACGGCGATGGGGCGGACGATGTTGTACCAGACGGAGTTGGCCAGGACGTCCCAGCCGGCGCCTTGCGGGCCGCCGA
>PLGA01000348.1 GCA_003139735.1 Bryobacterales bacterium
GTCTGCGGCGGGCAGACGCATTCCATTGTGAAGAACGGGATCGATCAGCTGTTGCCGAAAGGCGTAGAGCTGGTGCACGGGCCGGGCTGCCCGGTGTGCGTGACGCCGCTGGAGATGATCGACCGCGCGCACGCCATCGCGCGCCGGCCGGATGTCATCTTCTGCTCGTTCGGCGACATGCTGCGCGTGCCCGGTTCCGATGGGGACCTGTCCCAGATCAAGGCTCAGGGCGGCGACGTGCGGGTGGTGTATTCGCCGCTCGATTGCCTCAAAGTGGCCCGCGCAAACCCCGCCAAGCGCGTGGTGTTCTTTGCCATCGGATTTGAAACCACGGCGCCGGCGAACGCCATGTCCGTGTGGCAGGCGCGCGCGGAGGGCTTGGCCAACTACTCCATCCTGGTTTCGCATGTGACCGTGCCGCCGGCCATGACCGCCATTCTGGAATCTCCCGGTAAGCGCGTCCAGGCGTTCCTGGGCGCTGGTCACGTGTGCGCCGTGATGGGGTGGGAGGAATACGAACCGCTGGCCTCGCGTTACGGCGTGCCGATTGTCGTTACGGGCTTCGAGCCGGTCGATCTGCTCGAAGGCATCCTCATGGCGGTGCGCCAACTGGAAAACGGCCGGCATGAAGTGGAGAACCAGTACGCCCGCGCCGTGGTTCGGGAGGGCAACCCCGAAGCGCGCCGCATGATCGCACGGGTGTTCGAGCCGTGCGACCGGGCGTGGCGCGGGATTGGCGTGATTCCCGGCAGCGGCTACCGGCTGCGGGAGGAGTTTGCGGCCTTCGACGCCGCGCGGATTTTCGACCTGGACGGCATCGTCTCGCATGAGCCGGAAGCGTGCATCAGCGGCTTGGTCTTGCAGGGGGCCCGGCGGCCGCTCGATTGCGACGCCTTCGGAACCCGGTGCACCCCCGAAACGCCGCTGGGGGCGACTATGGTCTCCGCCGAGGGCGCCTGTGCGGCCTACTACAACTACGGGCGGCGGCGATGACCGATTTCACGCTTTCCTGCCCGCTGCCCATCGCTCAACGCAAGACGGTGGTGTTGGGGCACGGCAGCGGCGGCAAGCTCAGCGCGCAGCTCATTCGCGAGATGTTTCTGCCGGCCTTCGACAATCCGCTGCTCAACCGGCTGGACGACCAGGCCGTGCTGGAAGCCGGCTCGGCGCGGATCGCCTTCACCACGGATTCGTTCGTGGTCACGCCGCTGTTCTTTCCCGGCGGCGATATCGGAAAGCTGGCGGTACACGGGACCGTCAACGACCTCGCCATGAGCGGAGCGACCCCTCTGGCGCTGAGCGTCGCGTTCATCCTGGAGGAAGGTTTTCCCATGGAGGAACTGGCGCGCATTGTGGCTTCCATGGCGGAAGCCGCGCGCGCGGCGGGCGTGCCCATTGCCACGGGCGATACCAAGGTGGTCCCGCGCGGCAAGGCCGATGGCATGTTCATTACCACCTCCGGCGTGGGCTTGGTGGCGGCGGGCGTGAACATCTCCGCGCGGCTGGCGCGTCCCGGCGACAAGATCCTGCTGAGTGGAACGATAGCGGACCACGGGATGGCAGTCATGTCCAAGCGCGAGGGTCTGGAGTTCGAAGGGGCCATCGAATCCGACACCGCCGCGCTCCACCGGCTGGTGGCGGAGATGATTGCGGCCGGCGAGATTCACGCGTTGCGGGACCCCACGCGCGGCGGTTTAGGCGCGACGCTGGTGGAGATCGCCGCGGCGGCCGGCATCGGAGTGGAAGCCGAGTCCGCGGCCATTCCGGTGCGAGAGCCGGTCCGCGCGGCGTGCGAGTTGCTGGGATTGGACCCGCTGTTCGTGGCCAACGAAGGCAAATTGGCGGCCTTCGTGGCTCCGGAAAGCGCGGGACGCGTGCTCGAAGCCATGCGCGCCAATCCTCTCGGCCGCGACGCCGTGGTCATCGGCGAGGCGGTGGGGTCGCATCCCGGGATGGTGCTGCTGAAGACGGAGATCGGCGGTACGCGCGTGGTGGATTTGCCGTTCGGCGAGCAACTGCCGCGGATCTGCTGAAGGGTGTGCAACATCCAAGCAAACAGTGTGCGTTGTATTGCGTACTGTACGCTATGGAGGTACTATACATGCATGCAGCATCCAAGCAAACAGTGTGCGTTGTATCCGCACAGGTTCGACCGTTGGCGCTTGCTGCCACTCCTGTTCGTGGCGGCCGGAGGCCTCAACGGCAATTCAGCCCTTGCCGCTGAGCACAAGGCGAGTTTATCGAATTTCGTGGTTGCCGGTGATTCGTTGAGCGCGGGCTACCAGAATTCGCAGCTAATCGACTCCAGCCAGATCCATGGTTACGCCAACGTGATTGCCGCGCAGGCGGGCGTGGATCTCAACCTGCCATTACTGCCCCCACCGGGGTTTCCACAAATTCAGAACGAAGGCGGCTTCGCGGTGGCAACGTACTATACCTTCGTCGCACGGCTTAACGATCAACAAACCCGCGACGTGGCCGTGCCTGGCTTCACCGTGGGCGCGCTCGTCGACTACCCGGCAGCATGCACCCCGGATCCGTCGAGTCCGTTGCCGTACCCCGTCCAGGTTATGGCGGCGGAGATTCTGAACCCGAACTGTTTGACTCCCGCTCCGACTCAACTGGCGGAGGCCGCCGCGCTCCTGCCCAGCACGTCGATACTCTGGATCGGCAGCAACGACGCGCTCTTCGCCATTCTATTCGGGGGAGATCCGACCGACGCCGCTACATTCGGCTACCTGCACCAGATCGCCGGCTCGACGATGGCGCAGGCCAGCGGAAAGCTCGTCCTCGCCAACATTCCCGACGTGACGCTGGTCCCGTATCTGACGTCCATTGAGAGACTGGCCGGCGTACTCGATCTGTCCGTGGCGACGGTTGAGACAGCATTGGGATTGCAGCCCGGCGACATGGTCACCCCGTACGCGTTCGAGCTCATTCAGGCGATGGGCGTCTCGCTCTCGCCTCTTCCGGATTCGATCGCGCAGGGCCCCGTAGTCATTAGGGCTTCCAAAATCTCGCAGATTCGAACGGCTGTGGCGGCCTACAACGCGATCATCGCCAAGGAGGCCGCGGACAATCACGCCCTGTTGGTCGATGTTTATTCGCTGATCAACGATCTCGCCGCCAACGGCGTAGTGGTGAAGGGCCAAAAGCTGACGACCGGGTTTATGGGCGGACTGTTCTCGCTGGACGGCATTCATCCCACGAACACCGGCTACGCCATCATCGCCAACGAGTTCATCAAGGCCATGAACCGGTCCCTCGCCGCGGGCATTCCTCCGGTGTCCGTCGAACAGGTATCGAAGACCGATCCGCTGATCTTCCCCGACGGTCATCCGGGAAAGCGCACGGGCCATGTCAGCGAACAAATGGCTAATGCGTTGCGCGCCGTGATGAGATAGCCGCGGCTGCTCGGCCCCAGAAGCTGTGAAGAAGTCGTGCAACCAGGCGACTTGACAGACGGAAGCGTCTGTCCCATACGGCGATGAGGTCAATCAGGCAGTCCAGTTCATCCGCCGGGTGGAAGCGGACGGATCTTCGCATCAGCCGTTGAACCGGCTGCGCAGTTGACGGCGAACCTCGTCCCAAGCAAGCGTTTGAACGTCGCCCGAATCGAGATCTCGAACCCGGAGCGCAATTTCGCTTCTCCAAGCCGCTTCGGCGTCTTCGTCGACCTCCGTTTCGAGGCTATCGATGAGAGAGTCGGCGATGGCGGCCCTTGCGGCGGGGGGCAGTTTCAGAGCCTGCGTTAACAATTCCGCTGCGTCCTCAGCCATGCTCCCATCTTACGGTGCGCTGCGACAGCGTGTGCTGGCTCAATCGAGCCAGCCTGGCCGCGGGGATAGACATCGTGAGACGCCCCTTCCATGGGCATAGGCGTTAAGATAAGCCGGATTTCCGGCGCAGGGTGGCGCGGGCGGCCACGCAGGGCCGAGAGTCGTCTCGGCCTTCGAAAAGTCGGCTCGACAGCCGACTCTGCAAGCCTGGCGGCTTGCGCCACNNGGCTTATCTTAACGCCTATGCCTTTCACGGACAGCGCGCTATTTTTTTTTGGAATCCGGCAGCATGAACACCTTGTCGCCGGGGCGCACCAGGTTGAGCCGCTCTTCAACGATCCGTTCCTGCTCGGTCTGGCTGCCGAGCCGGTCGATCCGCTGTTTTGTCCGCTCGATATCCTTCTCCAGTTCGGCGTTGCGCTTGTCCGCGGCCTGGATCTGGCGCTCCTTCTCGAACAGAGCGGCGATGCCCTTGGGACCCGCCAGGGTCGCAACTGCATAAATCGCGACCAACACGAATGCCAACGCGTAAGCGAATCTGGCAAGCCGTTCTTTCATGCCTGGAAGATAATGATAGCATCGCTTGAGCGAATTCGTTTGCGAATTTTCGAATAAATATGACCGATAAGATTGTTGTTTTAAGCACCTGCGCCACCGAGGAGGAAGCGGAACGAATCGCGCGCCTGCTGGTGGAGCAGCGGCTGGCCGCTTGCGTGAATGTGATCCCCGGAATCCGCAGCTACTATCGCTGGAAAGGCGCGGTGGAAACGGCCGGCGAATGCCTGCTCCTGGTGAAGTCTTCGCGCGATCTGTTCGATTCCCTGACGGCCGCGCTCGAAAAGGCGCACTCCTACGAAGTGCCCGAGGCGCTGGCGCTGGCGATTGTCGACGGCGCCGCGAATTACTTGCATTGGCTCGGCGGAAATTTGCGTTCCGAGGACGTCCGGGACTAGTGTGCGATTCGTTACAATTGTCTTTGGACAATCGCCTGGCGCCCGGTCTCGCGTTGATTTTCGATATGGATGGCGTGGTGCTGGATTCGAGCGGCATGCATGGGGAGGCGTGGACAGCCTTCAACCGCCAGTTCGGGTTGGATACAAGCGAGGCCATGCTTCAATCCATGTACGGCAGACGCAACGACGAGATTGTGCGCCACTTTTGCGGCGAAGACTTGCCGGCCGCGGAAGTCGCGGCGCTGGGGGCGGCCAAGGAGCGGCTGTTTCGCGCCGCCATCGCGGGCAGAGTAGAGGAGTTCTTAACGCCGGGGTTGCGGGCGTTTCTGGAACGGCATCGGGAGGCCCCCATGGCGGTCGCCAGCAACGCGGAACGGGACAACGTGCGGTTCATCCTGGAGGAGGCCAAGCTGACGCCGTATTTTCGCGCGGTAGTGGACGGCTACCAAGTCGAGCGGCCCAAGCCGTTTCCCGATATCTACCTGCGCACGGCTGAACTGCTGGGCACGCCGCCGGCCGATTGCATCGTATTCGAGGACTCGCATACCGGAGTGCAAGCGGCGCGGGCCGCGGGGATGCGGGTGGCCGGCATCGGCTCGACGGATGCGGAGCTGCCGGGCGCCGCCCTCACCGTCGGGAGTTTTTTGGACCCGGAATTGGAGATATGGCTGCAAGCGCAAAGCCGCGCCGTTTGAAACGCTGGCGCATGGGCGCCGCGCTGGCGGCCCTGGCGTGCTGGCCGGCGTTCTGCCAGACCAGGCTCTCGCTCGAGGAACTCGGCGCGCGGGGACCGCAGCCGGATTACCTGCCCGCGCATCGCGGCGAGCGGGCGCTGGTTCGCGGAGTGGTTTCGGCGCGGCCCTTCCACTTTCCCGACTATACCCTGCTGGCTATCCAGGCAGAGGGGCGAGGCGGGGTGCTGCGAGCCGGCAAGGGCGATTTGAAGCTGGGCGCCTTCGTACCCGGCGACGACGTCGAGGCCGAGGGGGTAGTCGACGGGCTGGCCGGCATGCCCATTCTTGCGGTGGAGCGGATTGGCGCGCTCGGCCGGGCGGAACCGCCCGCCCCTATCGACGTTTCCCTTGGACAGATCCGGAGCTTCCCGGATAACATCCCCTATCTCGGGCGGCTGGTCCGTATGACAGCGCAAATCGACGAAGCATCCGACACGACGGCCGGGGGGCAGATCTACGTGGGGCCGATGGCGGAATCGTTGAAGTTCTTCATCCCCAGCACGGCGGGCCAACCGGACTTGGGCGTTTTCAAACCCGGCGGGACGGCATTGGCCACCGGGGTGGCACTGCAATACTGCCCACTGCCTCCGTACAACCGTTTCTTCGAATTGTTGGTGGCGGATCCCGCCGACATCAAGGTCACCGCTCCGGTGGAGGGGTGGCCCTCGCTGCCGGTTCCGCCGCTGGCGCTGGCGGCGGCTATTTTCCTGGTGGCGCTGGTGTCCGTTTTGCTGTGGACCCGCGAACGCCGGCTCCGCGAGCAGCGGAAACGGCTACGGGAGACGTATCAGCTTGGCGAAGAGATTCTGAGCGCCCCATCGGCGGGCGTCATGCTGAAGCGGATTTCCGAGGTTTTGCCGGGCATCCTGGGCGTCACGCGGGTCCAGTTGTTCGTCTACAACCGCGCCGCCAAGACGCTGGACGGGGCGCTTGACGAGAGCGGCGCGGCGGTTTCCATTTCGCTCTCTTCGCCCGGTGGGGGAACTCAAGCCGGCGTAGTGGCGTGCTTCTCCTACCGGACGCTGCTGGCGATTCCGGACATCGACCGCAGCCCGTTCCCGATTGCTCGCGACGCCGGCGCGCAAGGCCCCCGGTCGCTTCTGTTTGTCCCGATGCTGGTGCAGGGCGAATCCGTGGGGGTGCTCGAACTGGACCAGGACGGCCACGCGCGCGACTTCACGCCCGATGAACAGGCTATGGCCCAGCACTTGGGAAACCAGATTGGCGTGGCGATCCGGCTGCAGGACCAGCGCTCGGTGCAGGAGCAGCTTTTCCGCACCGAGAAACTGGCGGCCGTGGGCCGGCTGATCTCGGCCATCGCCAACGAATTGCAGGCGCCGCTTTCCTCCATCTCCGAATTGGCGGACAAGGCGCTGGGCAAGGCGGCGGCCGGAGCGGCTGGCGGCGAGGTATCGGCCATCGCTTCGGAAGTGCGCAAGGCGGCGGATACGGTGTCCCGGCTGGTGGCCTTCTCCGGGAGCGAACTCGTGGAGGCGCGCCCGGTATGCGTTTCGACCTTGCTGCGCGACCTGATCGTGTTCCGCGAGGGCGATTGGAAAGCCTCCGGAATACGCACCGTAGACCTGATCTCGCCCGATCCGCTCTTCGTGCTGGGCGCCCGGGGCCAGTTGGAGCAGGTCTTTCTGAACCTCCTTGTTCACGCCGAGCAGTCCCTGGCGGAGGCCGCCGAGAAGGTCATTTCCATCCGCACCATTGTGCTGAGCAAGCGCCTGGTGGTGGAGATCGCTTTTACAGCCCCGCCCGAGCCGCCGTATAGGGCAGGGGAGACGGCATCGCTTCTAGGCGTGACTCGCAGCGTCATCGCCGGGCATGGCGGAGAGGCGCGTCTGGTGGTGAAGAGCGGCCAGGATCCCTGCTTCGAAGTGGAATTCCCAATCGCGCAGGAGCGCGTGACTGTGGCCGCCGGTCCTGCCCGCGACCCGTCGCGGCGGATAACGGCCATGGTGATCGAACCCGAAGAGGCCGCTCAGCGACAACTGTCGGCCCTGCTGACCGCGCAAGGCTGCCGGGTAATCCCGCTCGACAACGCCGACGCCGGTCTGGAACTCGTGCAACGGATGCGTTTCGACTTGGCCTTCTGCTCGGTTCACGCTCCCGGTCTGAATTGGGTGGAACTCTCCGAGCGGATGCAGGCACGGATCGGAGGCTTCGCGCTCCTTTCCGACCATTACGACGCCGAGCTAAGCGCCGATTTCGAGGGACCCAGCCGTTTTGTTCTGCCCAAGCCGGTACAGGAGCAGGATCTGGAGCGGGTCTTATACGCGGCCGAACGGCCGTCCTAGTGTAGTGCGGCAGACAGAATGCGAAATATCCTGGACAGTCGAGACAACCGCTCCCTAACGGTCGCGGCTCTGCAAAACCAAGCAACTCCAACAGAGCCGCGACCGTGAGGGAGCGGTTTCCGACGCGATCATACACGTCGGGATTTCGGCCGCAGACCACTAGAGATTTTTCGGACAGATTGGGGACTGGTGCAGAATGGAACATGCGGGAAATTGCGCCGGGCGTGGCTGTCATTCCCACGCTGATCGCCAATGCGTATCTGGTGGGCGACCGCGCTTCGTGGGTCCTGGTGGATGCCTGCACGCCAGGAAACGAGAGCCGGATTCGACGTGCGGCGGAACGCCGTTTCGGCCGCGGAAGCCGGCCGCGCGCAATCCTGCTCACGCACGGGCATTTCGACCACGCCGGATCGGCCGGTCCGCTGGCGGATGTATGGGGCGTGCCCATCTACGCCCACCCGCTTGAGCTCCCATACCTCACAGGCCGGTCGAACTACCCGCCCTTCGATCTGAAATCGCCTGGATTCTTCACTCGGATTGCGAAGTTCTTCCCAACCGGCACAGTCGATCTGGGAACGCGCGCCGGCGCGCTGGAACCGAAACGGGCCATTCCGGGCCTCCCTGATTGGGAGACGATCGAGACTGCCGGCCATACGCCGGGCCACGTGGCGTTCTTCCGCCGCGGGGATGCATTTCTACTGGCCGGCGACGCGGTCACCACCATGAACCTCGACAGCTTTTGGGACACGGTCGCCAGACGAAAACAGGTGTGCCGGCCGCCCGTCCCCGCCACCTCGAATTGGGGAAATGCACGACGCTCGGTGGAGCGGCTGGCGAGTCTGCGCCCCTTGTGGATCGCCTCTGGCCACGGCGTTCCCATGCGGGACGCCGCCGATGAGTTGTCGCGCCTGGCCGACAACTTTCACTGTCCCGAAAATGTGCAATGCTAGACTCAAGTTGGCAAGTCGGGAGTAGGATCATGAAGTGGAGAACCTGGGCTGCTTCGATCACTTGCGCCTTGGCACTGGCGGCGCTGTTTTCGGGACGGGCCCCGGGACAGGAAGCCGCGGGCGCGAGATCCGGCCAAACGGCCACCGCGCCTGAAAACCCCCCTCAAGACACGGGGCTCAAGCTGCGGGTGGAAACCACCCTGGTGCAGATCCCGGTAGCGGTAACCGATTCGGTGAACCGTTTCGTCCTCGGGCTTCAAAAGGAAGATTTTCATTTATTGGAAGATGGCGTCGAACAGAAAGTGGCGCACTTCTCAGGCGAGGACGCGCCTCTTTCGGTCGGGCTGGTCTTCGACGAGAGCGGCAGCATGGACGAGAAGGTCCGGACTTCTCAGGTGGCAGTCGCCCAGTTTTTGAAAACTCTGAACGCGGACGACGAAGCGTTTCTGGTGGAGTTCAGCGACAGCGCGAAAGTTACGGTCGGATTCACGTCCCACGCCGAAGAAATCAACAACGCGCTGAAGCAGTCGCAGCCGACCGGCCAGACCGCGATGCTCGACGCCATCGACGTTGCCCTGCGCGAGATGAAGAAGGCGAAGAACTCCCGCAAGGCCATCGTGATCGTTTCCGACGGCGGCGACAACCACAGCCACTACACCGCGGCGCAGATCGAATCGCTGGTTCGCGAAGCGGATGTCCAGATCTACGCCATGGGCGTGTATGAGCGCATCCTGCTGTTTGGGCTGACCCCCGAGGAGATTTCCGGGCCGCAATTGCTATCGGAAATTGCGACGCAAACTGGCGGGCGCGCTTTCGCGGCGCAACTGACCAGCGATCTGCCGAGCGTCGCCGCCCGGATTGCGCTCGAATTGCGAAATCAATATGTTCTCGGCTACTACCCGAAGGATCAAACCAGAGATGGAAAATACCGTCACGTGGAAGTCAAGCTCGCGCAACCGCACGGCGTTTCGCCCCTCAAGGCGCATTGGCGGCTCGGCTACTATGCTCCAACTCAATGAGTAGGGGCTACCGGTGACCAACGCCGCGCACTACGATATGCGGCGGCGGGGCGCCGCGCACAGGCGCGGGGCGCACACCCGGAGCAAGCGGAGCGCGCGGAACCGTAATCGGAACATGGACGCCGGTTCCCGGTAAAACTCCGATGTGACCGTAAATGGAAGGGTAGCCGTTTCGGAGGCCCGGCCCCATGAGGCCCAAAATGAGGGGTGGATACGCGTAACCGGGCAGGTAGATCGAGTTGAACCCCGGCTGGTAAAGGGTGTAAGAGCCATACGGACCGGAGGAAACCAGGCCAAGAGCAGGCACGCCGAGGAACGGATAATTCGTGAAGCCGTCCGAAGCGCTCTGCGAAGCGGGATCTTCGCCAATCTGCGCCGTGATGGCATCGTCCGCGGCAATCGATTCGCCGCGGCCGTCGGCCCACTCGCTGAGCGCGTCGGCAGGCTCCCCGATCGACCGCTCGGGCGCCAGTTCGTCCGCCAACGACAGCTTCATGCCGTCTGCTACGGAGACGGGCTTATCGGCAGTCCCGTCGAACACTTCCGCCGAGCCTTGGCTGACCCACAAGCGCGGCGGATCGGAATCGATCCGGTAGACGCCTTTCTGGAGGAAGTGAACCTTCCGATCCTTATAAACCAAGGTGACCGATGTACCTGAATTGGGCTCGCCCGAATCCACGAGGACAGAGCCTGTCTCCAATTGGACCTGCGTGTCCGCGAGGTCGTTCGCGACCATGCGAATTGCGCTCCGCTCACCCATGCGAAGGAAGACGCCGGGCGTGAGCAGCACCTCCGCGCGGCCGTCCGCCGTGCGCAGTTCGGCGCCTTGGGGCACGCTTGGAAACTTGCCCAGATGAGATTCCAGCGGTTGATCGCCCAAATAAACGGCGCCTTCGAAATAGTGGATCACGCCGGAACGGGTGGAGATCACCGACTGCGCGCCCGCCGGAAGCGTCAGCGCCAGGAACGCAGCCAAAGTTAAGAACGCGCAGCTACAACTCTTGGGCACCAGGATATCCCCCTATAGAGTATGTGCCCATCTCCGCTCCCGGTCAAGTACCGCGCCGGTGTTACGCGCGTTAGTAGTCCGAGGTCCGCTCGTTGACCCAAACGCCATCCACGTTGAAGTGCGGCCACGCTCCGCCGCTTGGGCGGGTTGCGTCCCACACCGCGTTCGGCTCGAAGTAGCCTGGATAGCGCAAGTGCTCCTTCACGACGGCCTCGTTCAACTCCACGCCCAGGCCGGGCGCATCCGGAACCGTGACGTAGCCGTCCTTGATGACCGGCTGCGTGACGCCCGTCACGAGCTCCGACCACCAGGAGATGAAATCCACGGCGTGACATTCCATGGCGATGAAAGTCTGTATCGTGGCGGCGGTATGAACCGCGCCCATGGTGGCCAGCGGGGACCCGGCCATGTGGATGGCCGTGGGGATCTCCTGTTCGTTCCAGGCGTAGTCCGCAATGCGTTTGGTCATGCGGCAGCCCCCGGAGGTCCCGTGATCGCAGTGAATCTTGTCCACGGCGCGATTGTCGATCAGAGGTTTGAACCCTAAGGGGGCCTGCAGGCCGAAGGCGTCTTCGCCGGTCAACAACGGCGTGGTGGTGTTCGCCTTGATCGCCTTAAAGTCCCGCCAGCGGCCGAAACCGCCGGTGCCGAACAGGTCTTCTAGCCACTCCAGCTTGTATTTCTCGAAGGCCTTGCCCGCTCGGATTCCGTCCTGGACCGAACCGCACCGGAGGCTGCCGGCATCGACGGCCAGCGGCTTGTCGTAGCCGATGGCGTCGCGCACGGCCGCGATCAGCTCGCCGCCGTAGGCCAGACCCCTGTCGGTCGGAACGCCGGTGACGGGGTCGAGAGCCCCTGGCTTGCCCTCGCCGCTGATGAAGTTGGTGGTCACATCCATCTTGAAGAAGGTGAATCCCTTCTTCTGGCGCTCCACCATGCGCTGGCCGTAGGCTTTGGGATCGTGCGTGCCCGTGGTGTCGCAGTACATGCGCACCGTCGAGCGCACCTTCGGGCCCAAGAGCCGCCACACGGGGATGCCATAGACCTTGCCGATGATGTCGTTCAGGGCAAGGTCGATGGCGCTGTAGCCGCCGCCTGCCCGGCCGGCGCCGGCATAGGGCAGCACATACGACATCAAGGCATCGAAGTCGAGCGGGTTCCTGCCGACCAGAAAGGGCTTCATGGCGAGGGCCGCGTACTCGCTGCCCGCGTCGCGAACTTCTCCCAGCCCGTACACGTCCTGATTGGTGTCGATGCGGATAATGGGGTAATCGTAGTTGGCGGCGACGCGCAGGGACCGCATGCCGGTGATCTTCAGATCGCTCGGCGCCGATAACCTGCTGGTCGGAGGCGTTTGGATGGTTGCGCCTCGCCCGGGGCCGGCGCCCCTGCCGCCTGCGCCGGCCGCGCCTCCACGCCCCGCCGCGCCACCAGCCGGCGGGGTTCCCTGCGCTTGAGCCCCCGCTGTCATCTTGAAAATCGCGCCCAATCCACTGGCTGCGGCTGCCTGCCACAGCATCTTGCGCCTGCTCGGCTTGCTGGTACTTATGTAACTCACGTGACGACGGCTCCTTTCAATTCGGATGTACGAATCTTAACTGATATCCGCCCTCGACACAAGGGTCGGAATCGGGCCGAACCCGATTCCGCCGCGCTTGAATCCGCCGCCGCGATGGACAGGAAACGGCCCAGTTCACAGGCGGATGAGGCTCAACTCCAGGATGTTTGGATTGGCTGTGCGCGCCAGTTGAAGCGTAGCCTCCGAGGGGATGGTTTCGAGGTTGACCCGGGCCACGGCCGCTTCGGCGCCTTCAAAGACCACATTCTCCATTTCCTGAACGTTGATCTTCGCCGCACTGACGGCATCGAGCACCGATGCCAGCACGCCCGGCCGGTCCAGGTGGCGCACCACGAGCGTACAGGTGGCGGGGGTCTGTCGGGCCAGATTCACGACATTCGGCGGCTTGCCGGTTTCCTGGAATACGCGAACAATTCGCACCGCCTCCGCCGCAATGGCCTCCTGCGCCTGTTCGGTCGATGCGCCGATGTGGTGCGTGCCATAGATGGCGACCGACTGTGCGATCTGGCTTGTGAACTCGCCCGTCCCGCCGGCGGGCTCCTGGGCGAAGACATCCAGACCGGCGCGAATGCCCTGCTTGCAGATCGCATCCTTGAGCGCTTCTTCGTCGACGATTTCGCCGCGAGCCGTGTTGATGAAGCAGGCGCCCTTTTGCATGGCCGCAAAAAAGCCGGCGTCGCACAGCCCGCGCGTCTCGGGCGCCAGAGCAAGATGCACGCTCACGATGTCGGCCGCCGCGGCGACTTCGCGGGGCGAATCTCTCCGCTCAATGCCGAGCGCTTCGGCTCTTGCCGGGGTGAGACCGCGGCTCCAGGCCACCACCCGCATGCCAAAGGCTTTCGCGCGCGGTATCATCTGGCTGCCGATGTCGCCGGTTCCCAGCAATCCCAGAGTGCGGCCGAACAGCCCCCGGGCTTTCGAGAATTCCGCCTTGTTCCACTGGCCGGCGCGGAGCGAAATCACGTTGTCCGCGATGCGCCGGTCGAGCGCCAGAATCAGCGCGAATGCCAGCTCGGCTACCGCGATCGAGTTCTTTCCGGGGCAGTTCGAAACGTAGATGCCCCGGCGGGATGCCGCCGCCAGATCGATGGTGTTGTAGCCGGCGCCCGCGCGGACCACCAGCTTGAGCGGCCCGGCCGCGAGCACAGGCTCGCCGACTCGGGTCGAGCGCACGATCAGCACATCCGGCTTGAACCCGGCGACCCGTTCGGCGAGCGCCTGGTCCTTCAATCCGGGCTCACAGGAAACCTCGCACCCGAGCGCGGCCAGGCCGTCCAGCCCGGACTGCTCGAATTTGTCCGCTACCAGTACTTGCATGCGCCACCTCCGCGGCCGTCTTCCGGTCCGTGTCTATGCCGGAAAGGGCCAGACGCGCTCGACGGTCTTGCCGAGCATCCAGCTCTTATCGTCGGCGTTGAGAAACTTCATGTCGTCGCGTACCACCGTGAGAGCCTGTTCATATTTTGCGACGCCCTCGATGATGGGCCAATCGGTGCCCCACATCAATCGCCGCGGGCCGAAGGCGTCATACAGCCGCTTCACCAGTTCCTGCGCGTCCAGCCACGGATACGGCTGGCGCGAAAGCGACCAGGTGTGTGTNNGTGTGCGAAATCTTGACGAACACATTCGGGAAGCGCTTCAGCGCGGCCAGCTTTTCGAGTTCCTGGGGCTGGTTCACGGGACAATCGGCCATGTGGTCGACGACCAGGGTCAAATCGGGCAGATTCTCCATTAGCTGGGCTAACTGCGGCATCCGCCCAATCGGAGCCAACACCGTCATGGGGACTTTCAGGTCGAAGCAGCGCTTCCAGAGCGGGGGCATCAGGGGACCCGCGATCCAGTCGCCGGAAGCGCCGGCCCCCGGGCTGAGACGCACTCCGTTGAATCCCCGCTCGGTGAGCTGCGACAGTTGATCCGGCGCCGCCGGGTCCAGGGGGTCCACGCGGCAGACGCCCTTGAAGGTCCCCGGATACTGCTTGAGCACGTGCTCCAGAAAGCGGTTGTCGTACCGGTAGTGAATCACCTGAATGATGACGGTTTTCGAAACGCCGTTGGTTTTCATCAGGTCCAGCAGGGTTTCCGGCGCGGCGTCGCGCGCAGGGACATTGGCGCCCGGCGCAAACGGAAACTCGGGGTCGTGTTTCCAGGTGTGAACGTGAGAATCGATAATGCGATAGCCGGCGGCCGCAAGCGAGGTCATAGCGAGCGTGGTCCCGAGGAAGGTCCGGCGCGAAACGTCAGACATAAATCGATTCCAACGTGTTGACGACGTAAGCTCCGCAGCGCTCGTAGCTGACGCGAGGGCCTTGGCGGGCCACGTCCAGGTCGACGATGAGCCAGCCCTTGAACGCAGCCGCCTTCAGCACGCGATGGCAGGCCGGAAAGTCCACCTCCCCGTCGCCCAGGTCGTAAATATTCTGGAGGAAGCTGCCGCTGCCCCGCTTAGCGTCTTTGTAGTCCGCCAGCATAAGCCGGGTCTTATAGCGCTCCAGGATTTTCGCCGCGTCCATGCCGGCCAGGTGAAGATGCGCCGTATCCGGCGATAGCCGGAACAGCTTGGGATCGGTCATCTGCATGCATCGGTCGAGTTCGTCTTCGTTCTGCACCATCTGTCCCATGTGGTTGTGCAGGCCCGCCTGGAAGCCCATTTCGCCGGCCAGTTCGCCGAGTTGGTTATAGCACTCGCACATGGTCTTGAAAGCGTCCGGGGCCGCGCCCGCATTCCGGTTCGGTGAGAACACGACCAGCCGCTCGGCTCCGAAATTTTTGAGGAAAGTCATGGCTGCCCTGGCGCTGTCCAGGATCTGTTGGCGTCTGGACGCGTCCTGCGCCTGGGCGTTGAACGAAATCGTGACTACTTGCAACCCGCGTTTGGAAACTTCCGCTTCCATTTGTTCCGTGGTGATGCCGTAGGTCTCGAGAATCGCCGGGAACTGGGTCAGCCGGAGGCCGATAAACCCGGTGTCGTGCATCACGTCGAGGATGTCCGTGAACTTCGACCCCTTGAAGGAGTTCCAGAGATTCGACCCCAATCCCCACTTTACGTTCTTGTTGGCGGGAAGCCGTTCGGCCGCCCATCCGAGCGCGCCTGCCACGGCTCCCAGGGCTCCGATCGCTTCGCGGCGTGTCATCATGGCGTTCGTCCTTGCTGCTTATTGTGACACATCGTCTCCCACTCGCCGGCCGGACCGATGCGCGTGTGACTTAACCCACAACCTTGCCATTTGGCAAGGTTATGGGTTCAACCGCAATTGAATTCCCGCACGGAACGGTCGAATTCTTGTTGGATCAGCTTCCGGGGACGATAATGCCACATCCGGCATTACTGTCGCTACGCAAGGGCGTCAAATGCGACTGTTGGCTCGCCTATACCGGTGACAATGGCGCGGCCCTCACCATGTCAAAATGCCACTCGACAACACCCCTTCGCACCAGCACGCGCCCTGGATCCTTGCGATCCCTCTAGCTTCAGTCGCGCCGTGTGTGCGAGCGGGTGTAGTATGGATCATAGCAACACGTCTTCGAGAGATCGAGGTAAATCGAGTCACATGCCGACACAGAAACTTACGAACGAAATCATCGCCGCCGCGGTTGAGGGCTACGAAGCGCAGAAGATCCGCATCGACGGCAAGATCGCGGAGCTCCGTGCGATGCTCCCCGGCGGCAGTCCAGAAGCCGCCGCCGTGCCGGAAGCGCCCGCCAGGAAGCGCAAGATTTCCGCTGCGGCGCGTCGCCGCATGGCAATCGCACAGAAAAAGCGGTGGGCGGCGATCAAGGGTGTGGCAGTCGCCGAGCCTGCAGCGCCCAAGGAAGCGCCCAAGCCCAAGCGCCGGCTCAGCAAAGAAGGTTTAGCGAGAATTGTCGCAGCCACGAAGAAGCGATGGGCTGCGGTGAGAGCGGCCAAGGCGCAACCGCAGAAAGCCGCCGCCAAGAAGATGGCCAAGAAGAAGACGGTGAAGAAACCGGCTGCGTCCCCGGCTGTGGTGCAAGCTGCCGGGTAGATGTTGTCGCGCACCGCAGGTTTGGCCGGGGTTTACGAAGCTTTCACGGCTTGCGCTCATTTGTAAACCGTAGGCGAGGTTCGCGTATTCGAAGACGGTCGGGGCATGATTATGCCTGCGTGCGACGCCGGGCGATTGTGGATACCACTCTATCGAGGTACGCCGTTGCGCCCGCGCCGCCTTCCCTCGGAGCCCACGACGCAAAATCCTTGTCGTTAGCGGCGCCGATGAGGCGCGATGTACGTACCACGCACCATCACATTCAAGAACCGATGAGGGTTGTCCTCCATTCGGTCCGGGATGTTCCATCCGACGAGCGGGATTTCTGCCGGTCCTCTCTCGCAGGGCGGGACGGGATTCATCCCGACCCGCTCCGTGATCGTCGCCGAGCTTCACAGTCTTACCGCGGCCAAGGCGCAGTCCTACTGCGGCGCCACCGGGGCGGGCATTTGATCCTTCGGGAAGCGCGGCATCATCTCGTCGCGGTTGGCCGCGAACCACGCCGCCGCTGCGATTTCAGCCGCGGCCTTCTTTACATCGTCGGGAACAATGCGCTCGTAGGTGTCCAGGTTGGTGTGGTGGGTCAGGGTGTTGTATTCGATGGGGTCCTGCGACATGCCGATGCCCGGCAGGCCGGCATTATTAAAGGACGTGCTGTCGGTCCCGCCAGTGGCGCGGCTCGACGTCGGCATCGCGCCGAACAGGCCCCAGTCGGCGAACTGCGCCAGAAATCGGGCGCAGTGCCGCAGCCGCTTCCGGCGGCCCGAAAATGCTCGCCCCGCGCAGCCGCCCCGTACCGGTGTCCACGTCGTTACCCAACGCACAAACGAACTCGGCGTACGCGTCGCTCTTGGCGCGCAACGCGCACAGATTTTCCATCTTGTCCTGCTGGACGGCCTGAGGCCAGCACTGCTCGGCCTAATCGTCGGTCTCGCCGGCAGCGCAGTTGTCGCGAAGCTCATCCGATCTTTGCTCTACGGAATCGAACCCTACGACTCGACAGTCTTTCTTTCTGTCATTACGATTCTCCTTGCCGTCGCCGCGTTCGCCTGCACGATACCCGCATGGCGGGCGTCGAGGCTCGATCCGTTGCAGGCTCTTCGCGTCGAGTAGATTAGAAGCGTGCTATATCCGTGTTAAGAGGTAGTGGGCAGCCGGATCTCAGTAACGGTAGCTCGGAGCCAACGACCTGCTCAACAACCGGTAAAGGGCACTTGGCGCGAACTCCAGTTATTGGAGCCGACCTTCTCCGGCGGGTGCTCCCATCCTCATCCGCCGACATCGGTTCACAGCCCTAAATCGAAATAAGAATCTGCTCAAAGAGTCGTGCGTCGCGCTAAAGCGCGCAGAATCGAGACGTCAGCCACAGGTGTACCGGAAAGCCCTGGAAAGGGCGATTGAGAAGGGCAAGGCTGTTGAGAATATCGACAGAGATTGAGGTCTTCATATCTCACAACGAGTTTTTCTTGATTTTGGCGATAGATCGGTGCAGAATATCGCTACAGGGTGTGCAAAAACGGAAATCCTGCCAAGAGAGCCGGATTTCCTTATTTTGTCGCGGCAAAGCGGAAATCCGGGCTTATGAACAGACCACGTTTCATGCGTCATCTGTATAACCGCTGGTTATTTCTTTTGATCGGGCTGGCCGGCTTGGGGAACGTCGTTTTACTGACTTATCGATTCGCGGTGTTAGGGCTTCTAAGTCATGCGGCCGAGCACATCGCGGCAGGCGTGTTCAGTCTGGTTACGTGCGTCCTGGCTTTGGCGGTCTTCGTCGATCTCACGCTGCGGGAGCCAAGTAGACACAAGTAGATGGCGACCGTGTTAGTGGTTGACGACGAGCGGCCCATTCTGACGCTTCTCTCGCGCATGCTTGGGAGGGAGCACAACGTCATCACTGCTGACAGTGGGATCGAGGCTCTGGCGATCTATGAGTCCTACGCTAACCAGATCGATCTCGTAATAGCCGATATCACGATGCCAGGGATGTCGGGGCTGGAGTTGGTGGCACGGTTGGAAGCGCTCTATTCGCGGCAGGTGGCTGTCATTTTTATGACCGGCTTTTCCGAGTTTCCCATTGAGCCGGGAAGGACCGTCGTTCCTAAACCGTTTTCGCCTGCCGTACTGAGCGACGCGGTCAATCGCGTACTCCAGACGAGCGCAAATCCTCGGCCATCACCCAAGACCGGCCAATAGGCCCGCCGCCATCCCTGGCGATCCAGTTATCATCTCACGGCGCCAGGCCGTGGCCGTACCGCGCGCGCATTTTGCGCTGTCGGGTGCGGGAAACGGGCATTCATCCAAGTTCGCCGGTTGGACCCGCCCCGATGGACCCGCCCTGGCGTAATGGAGCAAACCCACTCTCATGGCGCAATCCCATCTTCACCCCGGTTCGGCAGCGCCAGGAACGGAACGGAGCGGAGCCATAATGCCAGCCCTTCGTTCACAAATCCACAAGCGCACACCCGTACAGCCCGCGCAC
>PLGA01000534.1:0-2611 GCA_003139735.1 Bryobacterales bacterium
GCCGGGAAGACCGGAGGCGGTTCTGGGGCGATTTGGGTTCGTTTGGGGTTTGCTCAAAACACAGGGGAAAAACGCAGATATGCCGGGGGTCGGGGGCCGGAACACCCCCGGCGGAGCCAGGCGGCGGTACGGTGTGAGATTGGGTTCGTTTGGGGTTTATTGAAAACACAGGGAAGAACGCAGACCCGCCCAAAAATAACGCGGGTACCTGCCTCCCACCGCGGATTGGGTTCGATTGGTGAAACATGGTTGCGGAGACACCGCCGGGAAGACCGGAGGCGGTTCGGGGGCGATTTGGGTTCGTTTGGGGTTTATTCAAAACACAGGGGAAAAGCGCAGACCAGGAGGTCCGCGCCACTGCGCATTGGGTGTTTGCGAGAATACGACGCCGCTCAGCCATTTTCATTTGCGGTGGGTGACCAGCCGCGGGTCCGCGAATGTCGGACATTTCGGCTGCAGTCACGCTCCCCGATTCCAGGATAGTACGGAGCAGCGAAGCTATAGTCTTATAGCCTTTTGATTTCAGCTATTTAGATTGCGAAAGATCGTGTGATCGCGTTTTTTGTTGACAAGAACTAGTTTTCAATACAAACTAGACTACATGAACGACGATTCCGCAAGGGAGACCTCTTCGTATGGGCGGCGGGCTGCCACCTATTGGTCGGTCGATGGGCTACCGGAGATCCTGCGCGGCCTGGCGCTTGTGGTCTTGGCCGGCTCGGCAAGCTTCTGGCGAGCCCACCATCCCACGGCGCGGGTCGGTTTATACTACGTGATCCTGTTTGGGGGGATGGCCGTCTACTTCTTCCTCCTGGAGCGTATATTCCTCGATTCCCTGAAATCTCGAATCACATATCCGCGCACGGGCTACGCCCAACCGCCAGGCGCATTATGGTTGGGACGCCGAACGGACGTTCCTCTTTCCTTACGGCCAAGCTCGCCTTACGTTGTCTCTTACTTCGCGCCTTCCGCGCAGGAGAACGCGACTTTCTTTTGGCCGGGGATGGTGAGGCCGCTCTTGGGCCTCTCCGTCCTGGTGTTGGCAGGCCGGGACCTGCTGGGGCATTGGCTCACGCCACTCGCCATGCCCGCGCTGGCCGTCGTACTGTATGCGGCGAACAGGGGATCGGAGCGTCCGATTGCATGGTGGTCGGCCCTCATTCTCGGGCTGAGCGGGCCGCTGTTTCTATGGCTGAGCGTCCCGGCGAGCCTCCAGTTGACGCTGCCGTTCCTGCTGGCCGGCGCCTGGCTTGTGGCGCAGGGCGCGTACAGGTTGTTTGACTACCTGCGGACGAACCCGTATCCGCGGACGGCGGAGGGCGTGAAGGCATGACCCAGCAGACGATTTCGTACGGGCGGCGGGCTGCCACCTATTGGTTTGTCGATGGGCTGCCGGAACTTCTGTTCGGGCTGATGCTCATCGTCTTCGGCGGATTGGCGATACTGTGGCGCGTGGATGGGCCCGAGTATTGGCGACGGTTCGACTTCGCGATTTTCTTCGCGGGGATCATCCTCTATGGGAGCCTGGAGCGGAGGGTCCTCGATTTTCTGAAACTACGCTTCACGTATCCACGCACGGGATATGTGCAACCGCCCGAGGAGGAGGAGTGGCGCGGTGAAACGATGACCACTCTTCCCCTGCGGCATCGCCCGCCGGTTCGGGAAAACGTGACGTCATTCCATTTGCGAACGGAGTTGCCGATCGTGTTCGTCGCCTTCTTGTGGTCATCCGACTGGCAGTCCGGCTGGAGCGAGATAGGGCGCTGGTACGCGCCACTGGCGACGTTGGCGTTGGCGATGGCGCTGTATGCGCTGAACCGCAAATCGGAGCATCCCTACCGGTGGTGGTCCGCGCTGATTCTGGCGCTCGCGGGGTTGGTGTTCCTATGGGTGGACGTCCCAGGGCCATTTCGGCACCCGCTGCCGCTCCTGCTGGCGGGAGCGTGGCTGTCGGCGCAGGGAGCGTACACGCTAGTCCACTATCTGCGGACGAATCCGTTGCCACGAACGGCGGAGGGCGTGAGGGCATGACCGATCAAGCCCAGGAGATCGCGCAACTGGATCGCGTGATCCACGAGCCGGCGCGGCTGACGATCATGCTGATCCTCGATGGCGTCAGCGAGGCGGACTTCCTCTACTTGCAGCGGGAAGGCGGATTCACGCAAGGGAATCTATCCGGCCATTTGACGAAGCTGGAAGACGCCGGGTACGTGGAAATCGAGAAGAAGTTCAAGGGCAAAGTACCGTTGACGCTGTGCCGCCTCACGGGCGAGGGCAAGGCGGCTTTTGCGGGATACTCGCAGCGCATGATGGGTGTGTTGAAGGGAAACGGCTCGGCGGGATAGTCCCGCGTGAGGTATCTACGTGAATTATGTATCGCTTGCCAGAACGGCTCGTCCAGCCCGGTCCCCGCCGCGGGGCCGGCGTTCGAGGTGGCTTCCATCAAACCGGCCGCGCCGCTTAACCCCGGCATGCTGGCGTCCGGCCGTGCAGCAGCTTGGTCTGAAACTGGAGCCGCGAAAAGAGCCAATGATGGTTTTGGCCGTCGATCGTCTGGAACGGAAGCCGACGGAAAACTAGTGTAGGGAGGCGGGCAGAATGCGTATTATCC
>PLGA01000534.1:2677-9055 GCA_003139735.1 Bryobacterales bacterium
ATGGCCTGCCCCACTGTGTAGTTAAATTCCTGGACACTGCACTAGCCAACAAGGGCGGGTTGTGCGGGCAACGGCTCGGCGGGATAGTCTATTGCGGTTGGACTGTTGCCGTCAGTACTTGCGACCCGATTGGACCTTTTGTCGTGAAATCCGACTCGGCGGTCACAAAGATTTCGAAATTCTTGTAGGGCGTGACGGTTTCGAAAGTCGCCTCCAGGTTTTTGTTCATTCTCAGTTGGCCCTGATTTTCGGAGTCTCCATTCCGCTCCCGCAGCCAAACGACGTAGCCGGTCGAGGGCGGCGTCAGATTTGCGGGATTGGCGAGATGTTGAACTGTCATCTTCAGCTTCGTGTTGCCGTTAGAGTCCTTGCTGACCTCAACACTGGCCCGGGCGCCAGGAACGATCGACGCGGCGGTCATTGGATACTTCTTGGCTGCATACGCGATGGTACAGAGCAGCGCGACCGTCAAACAGATTGCGTAGAGCTTTCGCATAGTAGACCTCCATCCCTTCCGTGCACGGTTGGGGCCATCTTCGGCGGCTCGACCAGGGTAATGCGGCACCCTGCATGCAAAGGTGTTGTGAGGAGGCTAAGACGCCGCACGGGGTCCAACCGGTAGCCACGGCGAGTGCAGTTTCTGCCACGGAAAGCGCAGGTTTTGCCGTGACCAAGGCAGGCTAAAGCGCCTGCCCCACCAAGCCATGCACCAATACAAAGCCGTTTACAGGTGGATGATGCCGCGCTGGATGGCGGCGGTGGCGGCTTGGGTGCGGTCCTGCACGCCGAGCTTGCTGAGGATGTTCTTGACGTGGTTCTTGACGGTGTGTTCGGCGATGGTCAGGGTGTAGCCGATTTGCTTGTTGGCGAGGCCGCGGACGATCAACTCCAGGACTTGCAGCTCACGGGCGCTGAGGTCGGGCCGGGGCACTTGGGCGGCCAGGGCGGCGGCGACGCTGGGCGGCAGGTACCGGCGGCCGTCGTTCACGGCGCGGATGGCGTTGAGCAACTCGTCGTGCAGAACGTCCTTGGTGAGGTAGGCTTGCATGCCGGCGGCCAAGGCGCGGCGGATATCTTCGTCGCCGCCGTAGGTGGTCAAGGCGATCATCTTGGCCTGAGGGAATTCGGCGCGGATGGCGGCGGCGGCTTCCGTGCCGCCCATCACGGGCATGCGCAGATCGAGCAAGGCCACATCGGGCAGATGGCGGCGATACAACTCGACGGCCTGCTGGCCGTTGGCGGCTTCGGCCACGACGGTCATATCGGGCTGCATGTTGACGATGGCGGTGACGCCGACACGCGCCACCAGGTGGTCTTCGGCGACCAGGATACGAATGGGATCGCTCATGGCAGGGGGGCGGTTACCTCCACTTCCGTTCCTTCGCCGGGGCGGCTGGCCAGGCGCATTTCGCCGCCAAGGCGTTCGGCGCGCTCGCGTATTCCGAGCAATCCGAAATGGCCCAGAGAAGAGAACACGTCGTTTGGCTCAAACCCGCGCCCATTGTCCACGATGCACAGGGATATTTTGCGGCCTTCCGTAGTCAGTTTAATCCAAATCTTCGTGGCCTGGGCGTGCTTCAGGGCGTTGGCGACGGCCTCTTGCGCGATGCGGAGCAGGTGCTGTTCCATTTCTTGCGGCAGGACGCCCGGCTGACCGGCGACGGTTACCTGGACCTCGACGCCCGTTCCGGCCGTCCACATTTGCGCGCCGGACTGAAGGGCGGCGCCGAGGTTGTGCTCGTCGAGGATGGAAGCGCGCAGGTCCATGACGGAACGGCGGGCCTCGGTCAAACTGTGGCGGGCCATCCGCTGGGCGATGTCCAGGTACTTGTGCGCGGGGGATTCTTCGGCCGGCATGCACATGGCGACGGCGTCGAGCTGGGAAGAGATGCCCACGAAACCCTGCGCCAGAGTGTCGTGGATTTCGCGCGCGAGGCGGGCGCGTTCCTCGAGCACCAGAGCGAAGCGGTTACCGATGCTCCGCAGGCGCAGCCGGTAGGCCGCCCAAAAAGTCCCCAGCAGCGGCGCGGCGCACGCCATGCGGAACCAGAAGGTCTCGTAGAAATGCGGGAGCAGTTCGAAGGCGAAAGACGTTTCGGCGGAGGGAGCGTCAGGCGCTTCGGCGCGGACGACGAAACGGTAGCGGCCGTGCCCGAGGCTATTGTAGCCGGCGGTTCGACGATTGCCGGCGCGCACCCAGTCTTTATCCAAACCCTCCAGCCGGTAGGAATACCGCACGCGCTCCGGAGCGTTGAGGTGGATGCCGTCATAGTGGATTTGCAAGCGCCCGCTTCCGGGCTCCAGGCGGGCGGGCGCGAAGAGGTCCACGGAGCGGCCGTCGGCGATCATATTTACCAAGTGCACCGCAGGCGCGGGCGCGGGGCGGCGGGGAACCGACGGGTCGAGGATGGCCAGGCCGCGAATGGTGGTAAACCACAGACGCCCATCGGAAGTGCGGGTTCCGCCGAGGGCGATGGGGTAGGCCGCGCATTGGGCGCTGCGCAAGCCGTCCTCGACGCCGTAGTTCTCGGTGGACAGAGAGGGCGTTCGGCCGGCGGCAAAATCCCAAAGCGGGCCTTTGAAAACGCGGCAGAGTCCCCGGGTGGTGCTGAGCCACAAGGATTCGCCATCGCCCACCACGCTGGCAATGTTGTCGCTCAAGAGGCCGTCCTTGGCGGTGAACTTAAAAAAGCGGCGGTCCCGGTACGCGGTCAAGCCGCCGCCGAAGGTGCCAATCCAGACGGTGCCATCGCGATCCCGATAGAGCGCGCGGATCTGGTCGCTGGAGAGGCCGTCGGCCGTGGTGAAGAGGCGCTTATCGGCGCCGTTGACGCGCCACAGTCCCTTACCATAAGTTCCGGCCCACAGCGTGCCATCGGGGCCCTCCAGCAACGAAACCACGGCGTCGGCGATCAAAGGGCCGCCGGGGATGACGTTGCGTTCGCGTCCGTCGCGCAATTCGCTCAAGCCGGTGGTGGAGGCGAGCCAGACGCGTCCGGCGGAATCCTCGATGGAGTCGAAAACGCTGCGGCGCCCGAGCGGATCTGGCGCGGGGTGGATCTGGAAGCGGCCACCGGCGAAGCGAGCCATGCCGAGGCGGGTGGAGACGAGGAGGTCGCCGGCGCGCGTCTCGCGAATGGAAAATACCTCGGTGGCGGGGAGGCCGTCGCGCTCGGTGAAGAGCCGCCGGTTCTGGCTGAAGAGCATCAGGCCGGTATCGTGAAAGCCCACCCAGACGCGGCCGGCGCGGTCCTGGAAGACGGCGTCCGGCTCGTCGCTGGGCAGGCCCTCGCTCTTGCCATAGACGGCAAAGAGGTCGTCGCGCATGCGGGTGAGGCCGTTGCCGGCGCCGACCCAAAGATCGCCTTCGCGATCCTCGAGGAGCGAATAGACGACGTCGCGTTCACCGCCCGCGCCGCCGGCCGAAACGAAACGGCCACCCTCCAGACGCGCCAGCCCGGCGTTCCCACCGAGCCAGATGTTGCCGTCGCGATCCTCGCACAGAGCCCGCACGAATGGATCGGGCAAGCCATCGGCTGCGGTGTAACGGCGGACGGCGCCGGACGGCGAAACTTCCAGGAGGCCGAGGCTGCCGCCGATCCAGAGATGGTCGCGGCTGTCGGCCAGCATGGTGGCGATGACGTTGCTATCCAGAACCCGGGCGGGTACGACCTGCGTGAGCTTGCCCTCCGAGAGCTTGACTACGCCGGCGTAACCGGCGATCCAGAGGTTGTGATGGCGGTCTTCGCAGACGGCGCGTACGGGCGCCACGGGCATTTGCGGACCGGGCGGGAAATTCGTGAACTTGCCGTCCTGAAAGCGGCTCAGAGAGACGCCCGCGACAATCCAGAGGGCGCCGGAGCTATCGACGCCGAGCCTCAAAATCTCGCTATCCTGCAGACCGTCCTTGGCAGTGTAGGTGCGAAAGCGGCCGCCGTTGAACCGGCCCAGGCCGCTGGAGGTCCCGATCCAGAGCGACCCATCGGGCGTGGCGGCGAGCGACGTGACGGAGTCGGCGGGGATGGCGCTATTGACCGAGTCGAAGACGACGAACTCGTAGCCGTCGTAGCGCGCCAGGCCTTCATCCGTACCGAGCCACAGGTAGCCGTCGGCAGTCTGGGCGATGGCGTGGATGGTGTCCTGGGGAAGGCCGAGTTCCTGCGTCCAGACGGTGCGCGAGTATTGCGTGAGGCTCTTGCGCGGATCGAGCGCGAGCGCGGAGGATGCCAGGAAGCAGCCGAGCGCAAACGCAACGAGCGGTCTGGCGGTCACGGGTAACTTCAGACCTTCAGTATAAGATGCAGGCGGATAACAGCCGTAAAGAAGCAACAAGCAGGCAGGCGGATAACAAGAAGGCAGGCCAGGAGGCCCGCCCCACTTATTTGCCGATGCAGAAGGTGGAGAAAATGCGATTGAGGATATCGTCGGCAGTGGTGGCGCCGGTGATGGCGTCGATGGGGCGGACGGCGGAGTAGAGATCCAGCAGCAGCATTTCGTGGGGGATGCCGGTTTGGGTTGCGGCGTGGGCCTGGCGCAGGCAGGTTTCCGATTCGCGCAGCAGACGCTCATGGCGCAGGCTGGTGATGAAGCCGGTCTCCTGTTCGAAAGCGCCGCGGGGCGCCACGGCGTCCAGGATGGCGGAGCGAAGTTCGGGAATGCCCTGGCCGGTGAGGGCGGAAACCGGCGCGGCATTGGGAAAAGCCGGGCTGGCCGCGCTTCCCAAGTCACACTTATTGCCGACCAATAGGAAGCGGCCTTGGGCCTGAGCGCGCGCCGCCAGCGCGTGATCCGGTTCGGCGGGCGGCACGGAGAAGTCGACGACAACCAGCGTCAAATCGGCATCCGCCATGGCCTGGTAACTGCGTTCGATGCCGAGCGATTCCACGAGCTCCGCGCCTTCGCGAATGCCGGCGGTATCGACCAGCTTCACGGGAATGCCGCCGATGGAGGCGGTCTCCGAAATCAGGTCGCGGGTGGTTCCGGGGATGTCGGTCACGATGGCGCGGTCCTGTTCCAGCAGGGCGTTGAAGAGGCTGCTCTTGCCGACGTTGGGGCGGCCGACGATGGCCAGGGTCAGGCCGGCGCGGACCAGCGAGCCGTATTGGAAGCTGTCGGCCAGGTGAACGACGCCATCGAGAATGGGATGGATGCGGCGCAGGATTTCCGTGGCGGGAGCGACGCTGACGTCGTCTTCGGCGAAATCGATGCCGGCTTCGAGGAGCGCGATTAGTTCGAGGAGCTGCTCTTTGAGCGGAGCGATGCGGCGCGAGACGGATCCGCCGGCCTGCTGCGCGGCGACGCGCGCCTGGTAGAGGGTGGTGGCTTCGATCAGGTCGCGGACGGCTTCGGCGCGGGGCAGATCGAGACGGCCATTGAGGAACGCTCGCAAGGTGAATTCACCAGGCTCGGCGATGCGCGCTCCGGCCTCGACGGCGCGCTCGACGGCATGGCGCAGAACGACGGGAGAGCCGTGGCAGGAAATCTCGACCACATCCTCGGCCGTGTAGGATCGGGGCTTCTCGAAGAACGTGGCTACTACGTTGTCGACCAGGTGGCCGGCGCTGTCCAGGAGGTCGCCCATATTGGCGCGCCAGGGACGCCAGGGGGAATCGGCGGAGACGCGCACGAAGGTTTCGGCGATGGCGCGCGCTTGCGGACCGGAAAGGCGGACGACGCCGATCCCGCCGCGGCCGGGCGGCGTGGAGATGGCGACGATGGTGTCGTGAAGAGGCATGCGGCTGGCGGCTTTCCCGATGATAGCGGATGGACGGAGCGGCGGTGCTAGTTCGCCGTCGGATCTTTTTCGACGTGGTCGATGACCATCACTTCTAGCGGGGCGGTTTTCGGTTGCAGCCTGAGGCCAAGCTGCGGGGGAAGCGCCCAATGGCCCTGCCCGGGGCGGCGGGAGGCTGGTCGAGGAGATACGGTGAGAGGTCCAAGGTGAAATCGAAGGCGCCGGCGAGGCCGGTTTCGTCTATGACGTGACGCGATGTCATGGGAAAGTCCATGTTCTGGGCGAGCCGCGCCATCGAAAACCTCTCGAACAAGGTGGTCCACTTGTCCGGGAACAAACTCAGCTTTGGCGTCGCCCTTGGTTTCGGACTTGTGGAGCTTGGGCCCATTCTGAGCCACCACCAAGGCATAGACGGGGAGATCTCTCGTCTCAAGATGGTAGGCGAGCCCGAGGCGCTCCTTTAACAGCGCCTGTAACGTGAGCTTGAGCTGCGATTCGGGTACGGGACTGGCGGTTTTCGCGACGATATCGTAGATGACGTCGGTGTTTGACGGACGCCACGTCGAAAGTGGGCGCAACCACGGCGGGCTGCGCCAGGATACCGCCGCACGCGAACAGTAGCGCGGCTGCCAGTCTCATTCTCT
>PLGA01000276.1 GCA_003139735.1 Bryobacterales bacterium
GCTCTGCCGCATTTCCTCCACGCGTACCAGGTAGCGCGCGTAGACGTCGCTTTCCGTGCGCGTGGGGATCTCGAAATCGAATTTCTCGTAGCTGCTGTACGGCTCGTCCTTGCGCGTGTCCGTCTTCAATCCGGCGGCGCGCAGCATCGGCCCGGTAACGCCCAGATCGAGCATATCTTCCAGGGGGAAATAGCCCACGCCGCGCGTGCGGCCGGTCCAGATGCGGTTGTTGGTCAGCAGATCCTCGTACTCGTCTACCTTGGATGGGAAACCGTCGATGAAGGTCTTGATCCGCTGTTGCCAGCCGCGCGGCGGCTCGAGCGCCAGGCCGCCAATGCGGAAATAGCTGGTCATCATCCGCTGGCCGGAGAACATCTCGAAGATGCGCAGAATGTCCTCGCGCTCACGGAAGCAGTAGAGGAACACGCTCATGGCCCCGATATCCATGGCGTGGGTGCCCAGCCAAACCAGGTGGCTGTTGAGACGCGTCAATTCCGTAAGCATGACGCGCATCCACTGCGCCTGCGGCGGGATCTCCATGCCCAGCAGCTTTTCGACGGCCAGGCAGTAGCCCAGGTTCATGGAAAGCGGCGCCAGGTAGTCCACGCGGTCGGTGAGGGTGACCGCCTGCTGGTAGGTCTTGACCTCGAACTCCTTCTCGATGCCGGTGTGCAGGTAGCCGATGTCCGGCCGGCACTTGACGATGGTCTCGCCATCCAGTTCCACCTCCAGGCGCAGGACGCCGTGCGTGGACGGGTGCTGCGGCCCTATGTTAAGGACCATCCGGCGCGGCCCGGATGGCGTCTGCTCGTCCTCGAGAACCGTGATTCCGGGAACGCTGGTTTCACCCATGGCTTACACCCTGTACCCCGTTGTGGGATAGTCCTTGCGCAGCGGGTGGCCCTCCCAGTCGTCCGGCAGCATGATGCGCCTCAAATCGGGATGGCCGGCGAAGCGGATGCCGAACAGGTCGAAAACCTCCCGCTCATACCAGCCCGCCGAGCGCCAGACCGACGTGACGGAGTCGATTTCAGGCTGCCCTCCGCCCAGGCGGCATTTCAGCCGCACCCGATCTTTGCGCTCGATGGAATGCAGGTGGTAGACCACTTCGAAGCGCGGCTCGGCGGGATAGCGATCGACCGCCGTGACCGTGCTCAAGCGGATGAACTTCTGGTCGTACTTGAGGAAGCCGCAGACGCTCACGATTTTGGCCGGATCGATCTCCAAGGTGAGTTCGCCGCGGTCGAACTTGCCGCCCATGACGGCGCCGCTGTCAAAGGCGCCAAGTGCGGCGGCCAACGGGCGATCTGGCAAAGTGCCGTCCGGCATGGCGATCCGTTACCCTTTGCGCCGCGAACGGCCCGTTTCCGACCAGTCCAGCGCGCCCTTCTTCCAGATGTAAAAGAAACCGGAGAGGATCAAGATCACAAACACCAGCATCTCGACAAAGGCGAGCTTGGCCATCCCAGGCTCGTGAAAAATCACTACCCAGGGAAAGAGAAAAATAGCTTCGATATCGAACAGGATGAAGAGCATGCCCACCAGGAAAAACTTGACGCTGAAGCGCTGGCGCGCATCGCCGGTGGGAACGATGCCCGATTCGTATGGCTGGTCCTTGACCCGGTTGGAGACCCGCTTGCCCAGAAAGTACGACACTGCAAGCAGGCCAGCCGCCAGAGCCATGGCGAACACCGCCTGCACCAGGACGGGAAAATACACTTCGGTGTAGGTTTCAGGCATGGATTCCTGGGATGCGAAGGCTCAACCTTGACTATAATGGTTGCAAATTAGGGGTGTCAACCAAACATGTTCATTCATATCGTGGTCAATGGAGAAGATCGTACAGTCCCCGACGGGCAGACGATCCTCGGCCTCCTGCACGGCCTGCGAATCGACCCGGCGCGCGTGGCTGTGGAATTGGACCGCCTCATCGTGAAGCAGCCCCATTGGGACGCGACTTCCCTGCGCGCCGGCGCGCGCCTCGAAATCGTGCAGTTTGTCGGCGGAGGCTAAACGGTGGGCAGCCCCGGGCCGCCCAACCGGCGCTCCTATTTGAAGCTGCGGATAGCGGACACCTCGCTGTCGTGCACGTCGAAGACCGTGTAGAGCTTGGTAATCTGCAGCAGATCCTGCACGCGCTTGGTGAGGTTGAGGAGTTTCAACGTGCCGCCGCTATTGGTGACGGAGGTGAACCCGGAAACCAGCTCGCCGATGCCGGAACTGTCGATATAAGATACGTCGCCCAGGTTGAGCAGAATCTTCTTTTGACCCTTGCCCACCAGGTCGCGAATCGCATCGCGCAAGGCGCTCGAACCCTCGCCCAGGGTGATCCGACCCGCCACGTCTACCACCGTGACGTCGCCTACTTGCCGAACATTCAACTTTACGCTCACTAAATGTGCCTCCTGGCCGAAGCCAACAATCTACTTGGACACCATATACTTGACCAAAGTTACTTCCGTTCCGCCGGGATCCAGGCGCCGGATCTGAAACTCGTCCATGAAGGACCGGATCAGAAAAATGCCCCGGCCCGACGTGCGCATGAGATTCTCGGGGGCCAACGGGTCGGGAAGATGGTCGAATTCGAACCCCTGGCCTTCGTCGGCGATCCTTACCGTGAAGCGCCCGGAATTCCTGCTCACGGACAACCTGACCTTCTTGTTCGCGTTGTACCGGTTTCCGTGCACCACGGCGTTCACCATGGACTCGCGCACCGCCATCCCGATCTTCATCAGATCGTCGTCGTCGAATCCCGCGCGCCTGGCCGCTCCGACGGTCAGTTCCTCAGCGCTATCCACGCTGTCCAATGTCGAATCCAGGAACCGTTCGACGCTGTCCGAAACGTGGCGCGTGTCTTCCCCCATACGCAAAGCGGCCAAAGCGAACCGTCAGAATAAATTACCGCGCTCGGGAAAGTCAAGGACAGCCCACCCCCGAGCCGCGCTTCTACTTTATCACTCGTAAGCGCGCCCTTATATCCAGGGCGGGGAAAACCCAGGCGCAATGCCGTTCGTACCACTTGAGCGACAGACCCGAAATAGCCCTTCCGAGGTTGTCAAGCAGCAGGTTGCCGCCGAAGGTAAGCGACACATCTTCCAGCGCAAAACCGCATTGAGGTCCGACGAACGTCTCAAAACGGCGGTCCGTGAAGTATTCGAAGGTCGCGGCGGCCAGGTGGCGCCGGTGGGTGGGGTCGGTATAGGAATTGTGGGAGCTGAAGTGGGGCGTGGTCACGAAGACGGCAGCCCCATTCTTCGACACGCGGTGGACCTCTTTCATGCCGCGCACGATGTCGTCCAGGTGCTCGATGATGTGGGACATGTGCACGCGTCCGAACGCGGAATCGGGGAGCGGCCACGGATAGAGGTTCACGTCGCAGATGGCCTCGGCCCCGGACTCCGGCGACCAGTCCATGCCGATTGCGCCGGCTTCCGCCCGCCGCAGCCCGCAGCCGATGTCGAGCACGGCCGTTCCGCCCCCCGTTTCCCGCCTCCGTACGAGTTCGCCGATCTCTTCCCGGGTCACCAATGCAACCTTACCACGCCCCGTCACCTACGCCCGCGGATTGCATCTTTCCGATTAGATATGGAAGTCAGCGTTCAATACCTCGATGGGGTCAAGTTCGAAGCCAGCGCGCGCGGCCACCGCGTGTTGTGCGACCAGCCGGCGGACAACGGCGGCTCGAATGGCGGCATGACGCCGCCGGAATTCCTCCTGGTTTCCCTTGGAACCTGCGCCGGTTTCTACGCCACGCAGTACCTCAGGACGCGCGGTTTGCCGGCTGAGGGCTTGGAAATTAAGGTCTCCGCGGAAAAGGCCAAGCAGCCGGCGCGGCTGGGGTCCTTCCGCATCGAGGTGCTGGCCCCGGCCCTCGATCCCCGGCACGAAGAGGGGCTCCTGCGCGCCGTCAAAGCCTGTCTGGTCCACAACACGCTGATCAACGCGCCGGCTATCGAGACGGTGGTGCACGCCGGCGCCCTGGTGTAAGCGGCGTGTAGAATAGAAGCATCGGGGGTTGTAATCCCCGCACACAAAGGACGCCTCATGAACATCGACCAGCGCCTCGAGGCACTCACGGCGCGCCACGAAGCGCTGACCCAAACCGTCGAACTCATTGCCGCCATGCAGCGCGACAGCGAGAAGCGCATCGGCGAAATCACCACGGCAATCCGCCAGGATGCCGAGAACATTCGGGCGCTGGTGCGCGTTGCCGAGATCCACCACGAAAGGCTCTCGCGCCTCGAAGACCAGCAGTAAGCCGCAAACCGAGGCCGCCGGGGGCGGATGCCTTAAGCAAGTTACAATCGGGGCGTGGATAGGGAAGGTGAAACCGCGCTTGCGCGCGCCGTGCTGGCCGGCGAGCCGCTGGCTTTCGAACGCTTCGTAGAGCACTTCCGCTCCAAGGTCTTCCACTACAGTTGGCTGATGTGCGGACGGCCGGAGGACGCCGAGGAAGTGGCCCAGGAAACGCTGCTCAACGCCTTCGAGCACTTCGACGGGCTGCGCGAGCCGGAGCGTGTGCGCTCCTGGATCTTTCGCATCGCCAAGAATGCCTGCCTCATGCAGCGCCGCAAGAGCGTCTTCGCCCCGGCCCACGAGCTTTCCGTCGAGGATTTGCCGCCCGGCGCCGAGCCGGCGGGCGAGGACCGGCCTCCGGACGCCGAATACCTGCGGGCGGAACTGCGCGCCGTGCTCGACCGCGTGATTGTGGAGCTTCCCCCCATCTACCGGGCCGTGGTTCTGCTGCGCGACATCGAGGAGCTTTCCACCGAGGAAACGGCCCAAATCCTGGACCTGAACACCGACGTGGTGAAGACCCGTCTTCATCGCGGCCGGCAGGCGCTGCGCCAGAAGCTCGATTGCTACCTCAACAACCACTGCCTGGAGGACCAGCCCAGCCCGAATCCTACGCCCCTGGGCGCGGAGGAGCGCGAGCAACTCTATTCCGTATGGCGCAAGGGGCTGGCGGTGACGGCCCAGTGAGCGCATAACCCTTCGCGGAGTGCGATAATTGTTGTGGAACGCGCCATGGAACTGACCGCTGTGTTCATGCAAGTGCCCGAGGGTTACATCGGGTTCGTCGAGGAGTTGCCCGGGGCCAATACGCAAGGCGCGACCCTCGAAGAGGCTAGGGAGAACCTGCATGAGGCGGTCGCCCTAGTGCTGGACGCGAATCGCGTCGCCCGCAAGATTCCTCGGCCAGGGAAGCGGTAGCGCTCCACCACCTCACCGAAACAGCTTCTCCAGCCTCGCCAGCGCCTCCTCAATCCGTTGCGGCTTCGCCAATACTCCCGCGAAAAGATCGCCCTTTTCGGCAAACCGTTCGCGCGCATTGCCGATGTGGAACTGACTGGGCAGTAATCCGTGCTGCACTTCTCGCCATTCGAGCGGCGTCGCCACGGGAGCGCCGGGATAAGCGCGCAACACATACGGCGCGGAGATCGTCTTGGAATACCCGTTCTGCAGGTAATCGAAATACACGCGGCCTTTCTTGCGCTGCGCCAGCGCACGAGGCGTGGTAAACAGATCGGGCTGCTCCGCAACCACCAGCCGCGCGATCAACTCCGCGAATGTGCGCGTTTCCTCGTATGTGTAGACGGGATTCACGGGGATGTAGATGTGCATGCCGTCCCCGCCGGTGGTCTTGGGGTAACCCGCCAGGCCGATGCGGTCGAGCGTGCGCTTCACCAGCAGCGCCGCGTCCACGATCCGGTCGAACGGGCACTCGTGGGGATCGAGATCGATCAATACGAAGTCGGGGTTTTCGAGCGTGGGCGAGCGGCTCATCCAGGGGTTCTGGTCGATGCAGCCCAGATTCACCAGGTAGAGCAGGCTGGCGCGGTCTTGCGCAAAGGCGTAGGTGATGGGCCGGCCGGCGTGCTCGGAATCGATCTTCTCCGTACGCACCCACGGCTCGAACTTCCCGGCTACATCCTTCTGGAAGAAGTACTCCTTGCGGATTCCGTCGGGATAGCGTTTGAGCGAAAGCGGGCGGTCTTTCAGGTGCGGCAGGATCAGGTCCGCCACGCCGGCGTAGTAGTTTAGAACGTCCCGCTTGGCGTAGCCTCCATCGGGATAGAAAACTTTGGCGAGATTGGTGAACTTCAACCGGTGGCCGTCGATCTCAATCGCGGTTTCCTTGGCGTCCTCCGGCAGCAATTCGACGGTTTCGCGCACCACCCGGCCGGGCGTCACATCGTTCCGCAGTCCCACGAAAACCGGCGCGCGCAGATGGTTGTCTTGGGTCCACTCGGCGTATTTCACCTGGCATGCCAGGTCGGGCTTCACCCAAGTCATGCCGCGATCCGGCTTGGGCCGCTCGGCGAACGGGCACTCCTCCGTCACCAGGGGCTTCAGACGCGCGTAAACGCCGGCCAGCAGCTTCTGGTCGAAGCCCGTCCCCACATTGCCCGCCCAGCGCAGCTTTCCGTCTTCGTACACGCCCAGAACCAGCGCTCCGAAGTAATCGCGGCTGCCCTGGGGTTGGGTGAATCCGCCGATGGCGAACTCCTGCTCGTTGGCAATCTTGATCTTCACCCACTCGCGGCTGCGCCGGGATTCGTAAACGCTCGACGCGCGCTTGGCCACGATGCCTTCCAGATCGAGCGCGCGCGCGGCCTCCAGCAGAGCGTCGCCCGCGCCGGGAAAGACTTCCGAAATGCGCAGCGACGGCCCCGGCGTGACCAGCGCTTCGAGAACCTTACGGCGTTCGCCGAGGGCGACGCCGCGCAGATCGTAGCCATCCACGTAAAGCGCGTCGAACACGAAGTAGACCACCGGCGTGGATCGCACCAAATGCGCCACGGCGTTGGGATCGGTGTTCGCGATGCGCGGCTGGATCAAGTGGAACCGCGAGGCGCCTTTCGGGTCGAGCACCGCAATCTCGCCATCGAGCACCACCTGCCGCGCGGCCACTTGATGAGGGATAGCCGCAAGCTCCGGGTACTGCCGTTCGCAGCGCAGCCCGTTGCGCGATACCAGGCGCACTTCCTCGTGGTCTACGTAGGCGGAGGCGCGCACGCCGTCCCACTTGACTTCGAAGAGCCAGTCTTCTCCGCGCGGAGGACGCTCCGCCAGGGTCGCCGTCATGGGTTCGATGATGGCCGGCATGGCGGCCTTGCGCGCGCCCTTCAGCGATCCCGGGTCGATGCTGCTTTTTTTTTACGAGGCTCGGCCGGCCGTGCGCCCGGCTCCGGTCCCTGCGCCGCGGCCGCGGTCCTCCGCGCCGGCCGGCTTTCCCAAACCCGGTCCACCGCCCCGGCCGTCTGCCGCTTGGCCTTCCGCGCCGGCAGGTTGCGCGCAATCTCCTCTTGGGTGCGTCCGGAAAGCACGCTGTGCGCCTGGCTCTCCACGTCCCATTCGGGGGTCGCGAACTGGTCGCGCTTCTTGATGATGAGCCACTCGTTGCCTTTGCCGCGGGACTTCATCCGCACCAGCGCGAAATCGCCGTTGAGTTTCTCGCCGTGCAGCCGGAATTTCAAGTCGCCGCGCGCCA
>PLGA01000207.1 GCA_003139735.1 Bryobacterales bacterium
CCGTATTTCTTCAGCATCGGCCAGTCCGAGGGGTACCTCAGGTCATAGCCTTTGATGCCCTGGTCCGCAGCCATCTTGCAGGTAGCTTCAAAATCCATGCCGCGTCCGAAAACGCCCTGGGTGACGCTCTGTTTCAATTTGACTGTACGTGGCGCCGGCGCCGGTTGTCCGGCCGGTGGCGTCTGTGCGGCGGCTACGAGCGGAAGCGCTCCGAGGCCCGCNNGCCCGCGCCCGCAACACCGGCAGACGACGGAAAACGCTCGGCTGCCCCCTAAAAAACCGCGGGGCGGCCGGTTTTTAATTCCGGCCGCCCCGAATCGGTTTCAGTTGATCCAGTCCACCGCCGGTTCTAGAATTCGAACCGGAAGTCGCCGGAGATAATGCGCGCGGGCCTCGTGCCGTTAACTTCGCCGGCCGTGGTGCTGACGTTGACCAAAGCATTGGTCAACGTCTCTCCGCCGTTAATGCCGCTGATCTCGGGGTGGTTGAAAATGTTGTACCCCTCGATGCGGATCTTAATGATGCGCCGCTCGCTCTTGAGCGGGATCGATTTNNAGATTTCGCTAGCGCCGCGTCCCAGTTGACGAAGCCCGGCGAGAACATGCTGCCGTTGACGGACAGGTCGCCGACACCGGCTATCTGGTCCGCTTGTGCTTGGGCATAAGTGAGGTTAGCATTGAGCGGCCAGTCGCCTATGTTCGCGTTGGGTATCTGGTACGCAGCGAAGTTGACGTAATTCGCGTTCATCCGGTTCGAAGAGGGACCGTATTGAATCACGCCTGGCAGGTACCCGCTGGCCGAAACGCTGCTCGCCGCGTTGATGTTGCCGACCGCGACGAAGCGTTGGCCGTCGTTGCCGGAGCCAACGGTGTCCCGCGAGTTCTGGAAGCCAAAGCTGGGGTTCAAAGGATACCCCGAGGACGCCTGCGTCACGCCCGAGAGGATCCAGTGATCCAGGACCCCGGAAACAAACTTGTTGTTCATCTTCTTCCCGAGGCCGGGAATTTCGTAGGAGTATTGAACCGTGAGAACCTGCCGGCGGTCGATGCCTTCTTCGCCGTAATTGTGCTGATAGTTGTTGATGGTGTAGTTGCAGCCAAGGCAGGCCGGGAGGTTGGTCACCGCCAGACCGTCGAAGCCTTGCAGCCCAAGGTCCTTCGACCAGGTGTATGCGGCGGAGTACTGCAAGCCGCGGGCGCGCCGGCGAAGCGTGGTCTGCAACGCGGCGTACTGGAAGCCCGTGCCGTACACGTGCGGTGTCAGGCCGGTCCAACCTTTATAGAATATATACTGCATGTTGGAAGGCAGGGCCGTGGCCGTGGTAGTCCCGCAGGCGGGATACGTGGGGTTGCAGTTGTTGGGGTTCCAGTCGGACCCCATCGGAATCGAGTTGATCTGCTCGGAGGAGATTTCGTCGTGGCCCATGTTCAGCAGGCCGGCGACTTCCAGAACCGTGCCGTAGCCGAGGTTCTGTTGGATGCCGATGGTGCCGTTGCGGACCGAATCCCACGGCACATGTCCGAACATCCACGTATGGCCGACGGGCCCAATGTAGCCCTGTCCGGCGACGATCGTGCTCACGTTGTTGTTGTAAATGTTGGCGGTATACTGTTGCGGCCCATTGCCCATCATGGAATAGACTTCGTTTCCATCGAGCCGGTTGTAGTAAACGCCGAAGCCGCCGCGAATGGCCGTCTTGCCGTTCCCGAAAACGTCATAAGCGAATCCAAAACGGGGAGCGGGTATCGGCATGAAGCTCATCTGGTAAGGAGCATTCCCAACGCCGTTCAAGCCGTAGGTGTAGCCGCCGTTGTCATAGGCGCCGCCGTCCGCCAAGGCTGCCGTCATGCCGCCCGCAGCCGGGAGGAACGCGCCCAACGCCTGGTAGGGAGCGGTAGCTCCGGTGTAAGGATTGACGGCCACGCGGGTCCCGTTAACCACTCCGTTCGCCCAGCCGGCGGTGTATTGGCCTGGGTAAAGAGACAGCTTGTATTGGGACGGGCTGAAGCCGTTGAAGTTATTCAGCAGATCGCTCTGGGGCGACTGGTGGTAGAAGCGCAGGCCGTAGTCGAGGGTCAGCTTGCGGGTGATGCGCCAGTTATCCTGGAGATAAAATTCCAGGTCCCACCAGATCACGTTGCACTGAACGCTGTTGCTGGCTTCGTTGTAGTTGTTGAAATTCCCCAGATAGGCGTTCGCATAGCCATCTTGCGTGTCCAGGGGGTTGTTGGCGTTGGAGCCGAAGCTGTAACTTCCGTCCGCGGACATCGGGCCGTTCGGCTGCAGCTTGTAAGCGCGCTCAACCGCGACGCCGAACTTGAAGCTGTGCTTGCCCTTGATCCAACTGAGGTCGTCGTTGTAAACGTCGTTGTGGACCGGGTTGTAGCGGATGGCGCTGCCGTATCCATAGCTGCCCGGATTGGGCAGAGCGCCGCCACCAAAGCTGAAGCTCGGGATGGCATCGTATAACTGGTTCGCTGCGTTCCAGGTCTTGGGGAACAGCAGCGGCGGGGTGATGGGCCCGAGTTGGGACGGGTCAAGGGCGTTCGCAACCTGCTCCCAGTAATCCCACGTGCCGCCGCTCCGTCCAACCACGAAATCGTTGAACATGGAGGGGCTGATGGCGTAGCCGATGTGTCCGCCTATGGCGAAGTCCGGCATGGGGTGAACTTGCGGGGCGACCGCCCAGGAACTGCCACCGAACGGATAGGTGGTGGTGTCGCGGTTGGTCACGTACCGGAAGTAACCGCTCAGCTTGTTCGTCAGGTACGTATCCATGCGGATTACATGGTCGTCGCGGGGGTGCGCGCCAGTGCTTTGCCCTTCCCAGTTGTACTTGTATTGGTCTGGGTTGCCCGCGCCCGGGAAGTAGTTCGGCAACGGCTGGAAGTTCAGAAACTCCTGGCCGAACGCGTTGGGGCCGGAGAAGGGCAACCCGACTCCAGCAGCCGGAATAATGTTGCCCGGGTACAGGATCTTGGTGGTCGAGTAGGCCGTGCCCGGCTCGTAGATGGGGATCAGCACGCCGTTGGAATTGAGGCTCTGCGAGAAATTTCCCGCGCGCTCGAGGGCGGTCGGTACGGTTGTCTTGGAAAGCGAAGAAGACAGGAACTGCCGCGTGAATTCCTCGGAAGCGAAGAAGAACAGCTTGCTCTTGCCGGTGTTGAAATGCTTCGGAATGAAAACCGGCCCGCCAAAGCTCCAGCCTTGCACGTTGAACCGGTAGGGCGTCCTGTTCGAGATCGGCGCCCCGTTGGCGTTGTGAGACTCCGTCCTGTTGTTCCCCCACGTGTTGGCGTTGAATTCCTCGTGCCGGTGGGTCCACCAGCCGGTGCCATGGAATTCCTTCGAGCCGCTCTTGGTCACCAGGGTGATGGTGCCGCCGGAGTTCCGGCCGAACTCAGCCTGGTAGTTGGAGGTCAGAACCTTGACTTCCTGTACCGCGTCCATGTTGGGGTTGCCCTGAGTCAGGCAGTACCCGCAACCGACGTCCATGTTTGCCTGGCCGTCAATGGTGGCGTTCGTCCACGCGGTGTTTCCATTGATGTTGATGCCGGTCATGGTGTAAGCCGCCTCGGTGTCGCGAGAGGTGGCGGAAGTGTCGATAATGCCGGGCATATAGCCCAACATCCCGAACTCATCGCGGCCGCGGATGGCGATGTTTTCCAATTCGCCCGCGTCCACCAATTGGGAATGCTCGCTGCTGGCGGTTTGCACTGGCGTGGCGTCGGCCGTAACCGTTACGTTCTCCACCGCGCCGCCAACCGTCAACACGACGTTGCCCATGTCACGCGTTGCGTCGGCTTCCAGGGAGATGTCCTTTTGCGTGTAACCCTTGAACCCCGGTGCGCTGACTGTAAGCGTGTACGTGCTGGGTAGAATCAGGTTAAACCGGAAAATTCCGGCGTCGGTCGTTGTGACCGTGCGGACAGATCCAGTCCCCTGATCCGTGAGTGTTACCTGGACGTTAGGGATCACCGCGTTGGCGGGGTCCGTTAGCGTCCCTACAATACTACTGGTGACGGTCTGAGCGAATGCGGCGCTAACTAGCAGCGCAAGCATGCAGACAGTCGTTAGAAGAACCGCCCGTCTCATCTTCATCCTTCCTCCCAAAAAGTCGGGCTGTTTTCCAGCCCTTTTAATCCGAATTAGTTTGGAAGTGCCGCATGCAGCCCCACTCGCCGCATGAGTGCCCCCATTTCCCACCCGCCGCCGGCCCGGAACGCTTTCGCCGAACCGCTCGGCGCCATCGCGGCCTTCAGAGGCCGCGCCCTGCATATGGTACCCCTCAGCCGAGGCTTCCACACACGTGCTTAAGCGACAAAATACTAACCAACCGGATTATATTTATCACAGGGCATGTAGTGTGTCAAGGAATTGTTTCATGGGGCTGTAACCAGGGAAGGGGTGCGTGCGTCTTAGGCCGAAATAAGGCCTGCAACTCCCCGTTTCTCCTGTTTTCCGGAAAAATCCACCGCAAATAATCCCATTTTCCATTTTGCGGATGCGACTTCTTCGCCTTATCTTCCCCTGGGCCAACACCGCTCTCTTACGTTCGCGGCTCGGCAAAATCAAGCGCATCGAACCGAGCCGCGAACCGAGCCGCGAACGTAAGAGAGCGGTTGTCCGACTGCTCGCCGCACTCCACTAAGTGGCCGTCACCGTGACGTTCGCGGCCTTGAGTCCCGGCGAAGTAGCCGCGATCCGGATCTGGCCCGGTCTGGCGGTGGATTGCACGATCGCCAGGCACATTCCGTTGAACGCCTTCCTCTGGCTGCCCTTGCAGTTCTCCTGGCTCTGCATGTCGGCGTTCTCCAAGCCAATGAGCTTGCCTTCGCCCTGAATCTCAAAGGCGATTTCGTGGGCCGCGTCCGGAACCATACGGCCCTGGGCGTCCACCACCCGGACGGTCACGTGCGCCACATCGCGGCGGTCGGCGGCGATGGCCGCCCGATCCACCTTAAGATCGATCGCCGCCGCCTCCCCGGTGGTCGAGACTTCCACCGTGACCGCCGGCTGGCCGTCCTTCGTGCCCACCGCCTTCAGCGTGCCCGGCTGGTAGGGGATAGTCCACGTCAGATGAAGATCCTCCGTGGTTCGCATGCCTCGCGCCGCCGCCGACATATTGCCATAACTGCCGGACATGCCGTAGCGCGGGAACTGGTACCCCTGCACGCCCGCCGACTTTCCGTTGATGAAAAGTTCCACAGATTCGCAGTTGGTATAGCACGTGACCGGTATGAACTCGCCCTCGTGGCCTTGCCAGTTCCAGTGAGGCATGAGGTGAAGCATGGGGGTCTTGGTCCACTGGCTCTGATAGAAGTAGTAGCCGTCCTTCTCGAAGCCGCAGATATCGATGACGCCGGAGGTGGCGCCGCGGCTGGGATAGCGGGACTCGCCCAGGTAGTCGATGCCGGTCCACATGTGGTCGCCGGCGACGTAGTCGTAGGTCGAGACGAACTTCCACAGTTGCTCGGTCCCGGTGTTGGGCCGGCCGCCTCCGCGCCCGAATCCCATCATTCCGCCCGCTCCACCCGCTCCGCCGCGCCCGCCGCGTCCTGCAGCGGCGCCGGCAGCGCCTGGGGCGCCCGGAGCGGCAGCGGCGGCGCCTCCGCGCCCGCCAGTGGCCGCGATGGGCCCCGGAGCGCCGGCAACCGAGGCCGCCATGGGAGGCGCGGCGCCCGGAAACAGCCCGGCATACGACCCGCGTGCCCCGCCCATGCCGCTGCTTTCGGTACCAATCATGCGCCTTTGCGGAAACGCCGCGCGGTCAATGCTATAGTACTTCTCGATCCGGTCGCGCCAGCGGTCCACGTAGTTGTAGCCCACCACGTCGAGCAGGGCCAGGAACTCCGGCCGCGCGCGGTTGGAGTCCGGCTCGGATTCGATCCGGTCGCACCCCACGGTCACAAACCGCGTAGGATCTTCGCGGTGGAATACCGTGATGAGCTGCCGCAGCGTCTCGGCGCCGTTGGGAGCGGCCTGGTCGCCCACCTCATTGCCGGCGCTCCATAGCACCACCGATGGGTGGTTCCTATCGCGATGCACGAAATCGGTCACGTCGCGTTCGTACCAGTCGTCGAAGCAGCGGGCGTACCCGTTGTTGCGGGTCTTCGAAACCCGCCACTCGTCGAAGGCTTCGTTCATCACCAGGAAGCCCAGCTTGTCGCAGAGGTCCATGAAGCCCGGCGAGCGCGGGTTGTGGCTGGTGCGTATGCCGTTGCACCCCATCGCTTTCAGCGTCTGCAGGCGCCGCTCCCACACGCGATCCGGCGCGGCCGATCCCACCGGTCCGGCTTCGTCGTGTACGCACACGCCGTTGATCTTGACCCTGGTTCCGTTCAGCACGAAGCCCTTATCCGCGTCGAAGACTGCGTCGCGGATGCCGATGGGCGTGTCATAGACGTCCACCGCGCCGCTCGCATCGCTTACGGAGTTGCGCACCGTATATAGGTAGGGCGTATCCGGCGACCACCGGCTGGGCTTCTCGACGGCCGCGACCTGCGTGAACTCATACTCGCCATGCGCGCCGATCTGCTGTTGCGCCGGGGCGGCGGTGGCGACCACTTTGCCCTCGTGGTCCAGAACGGTCGTGGTGAGCGTACAGTTGGCCGCCGCATTGCGTTCGTTCAGTATGCGGGTGTTCACCTTGACGTTGGCCGTTGCTTCGGCGACTTGCGGCGTGGTGACGTACGTCCCCCAGTGCGCTACGTGCAGGCTGTTGGTGGAGATCAGCCACACGGGACGGTAGATTCCCGAGCCGGTATACCAGCGCGAATTGGGCTGGTGCGAGTTATCCACCTTCACGGCGATCACGTTGTCGCGCGCGCCGAAGACCAGGTGCGGCGTCATGTCGTACCAGAACGTGATGTAGCCGAAGGGACGCTTGCCGAGGTATTGGCCGTTGATCCACACCTCGCTGTTTTCGAAGACGCCTTCGAACTCGATGAAGACTTTCCCGGACGCGGCGGTTTCGGGCAGGCGAAAATGCTTGCGGTACCAGCCGATGCCGGTCGGCAAGCTGCCTTGGGCGGTTTCGTCCGCGCTGAACGGCCCCTCGATGCTCCAATCGTGGGGTACGTCCAGACTGCGCCAGTTGGCGTCCGCGAAAGCGGGTTCCTGCGCTCCCGCCGCGTCGCCCTTATTGAACTTCCAGCCGAAGTCGAAGGATTCCCGGGTACGGGCCGGCCGCGCGCCCGCGGCCCCCGTTTGCGCGCCGGCGCGGTCGAGCGCCGACATGAGGCTGACTGCTCCCACCGCCTGCGCCAGCAGGCCGCGGCGGCTTAGAGAATTGTTGCGTTCCGATTCTTCAGACATGGTTTCCGTCCTATTTCTTTTCGTTGAGCTTCATCTGCAGCTCCTGGTTGGCTTGTTCCTTCACAGTCAACTCCTGCTGCAACTGCTTGATTTCGGCATTGAGCTTCTGCGTCTCGGCCGGGGTGGCGGCCTTCGCCGCGACCGTGGCGGGCGCGGGGGCTGGAGCGGCGGTTCTCAACACCCGCGGCGGGGCCGAAACGGTCCCGACGGCGGCCATTGCGGGGGCCTTCGATTCGAACGTGATCTCAGCCGGCGTAAAGCCCTTCGAGGTGGCCTTCACGTGGATTTCCCCAGGCGTGCCGCCGGCCCGAATCAAGGCGGTGGCGACCCCGAACTCGGCTTTCATGGGGTTGGCGTTGGTGGAGGCGTCGCCGATAATGGATGCCGGCCCGGTGACTTCGAAGGTGACGTAGCTGGTATCGAGCACCTTAGTCACTCCCTTCTTGTCGGTGATGTAGGCCCGCACGGGCACGAAGTCGGAGCCGTCGGCGGTCAAGCCGATGCCGGCGTCCGCCAGTTCCAGCCTGATGGCCGCCGCGCGCTGCGGGTACTTTCTGACTTCCCGAACCGCCACCTGGCCGCCGATCAGTCCTTCCGCGACCATCTCAATCTGGTCGGCGGGAATCCGCGAACCCATGCCCATCCCCTGGAAATTGAACACGTTCTTGAAAATCACCGGCGGATGCGGCACATTCGGGTAGGTTGCCGTCTCGGGCTTCTGCGTCCCGATCACCTTTCCCAGCCAGGTGAGCCGCACTTCCTCGCAATTGGTCAGCACAACCACGTCGGCGGCGGATATCTGGGTCAGCTCGTGCGCGATGTAGACCATAGGGCCGGTCGAGATGCCCGGCAGCTTGTAGGTGGGGTCGTACTGGCTCTTGAACAGATAGTAGGCGTAGCGCGGGATGCGATACAGGTCCAGCACGCCGCCGCTGAACGGGTCGACGTGATAGCCGCGCTGGCAATCGATTCCAGCCCAGAGCGTCGATCCGAGCCGAACCGGGCCCCCGCCGTTTNNTCAGGCCGGAGACCCGCCGCATGAGCTGATTGATCAGCGGCGCTTCGCCCCACTCGCGGGGGATCCGCACCAGCGAGTTCTGATCGGTCCAGTTGTCCACCTGGTCGCCGTACTCGCGTGTGAAGGTGTTCTTGCCGTCGGTTGAGCCGCCGTAATAGAAGTCGAAGCCGGCCTGCCTGGCCAGGTTGGCGTCCGTAACGGTGAAAGCTCCGGGGAACGGGAACTCCGCGTGGATAATCCGGTGCAGTTCCTTGAGCATTTCCACCGGCTGGTTGCCGGTTTCATTCAGAGCGATTTCCCAAAGGAAGACCGACGGGCGGTTGCGGTCGCGCCGCACCATGGCCGTGGTGTCCTCCTTGACGCGCTGTTCGAAAATCGGATCCTTGGCGTTGAAGAACTGCCACCCCGGCGTGGGTTCCGCCACCAGCATTCCCAGCTCGTCGCAAGCATCCANNTCCATGAAGGCCGGGTCCTGGGGATAGTGCGACGTGCGGACCACGTCCGAGCCGCCTTCGCGGAGCAGTTTGACGTCGCGCCAGGAAGACGAATTCGGCACGGCGTTGCCCACGTACACGTAGTCCTCGTGATGGTTCACGCCGCTGAGCTTGTGGCCGATGTACTTCTTGTTGACGAAGAAGCCGTCGGCGCCGCGCATCTCAAACAGGCGGATTCCAAAGCGCGTGCGCAGGCTGTCCACCACCTTCCCGTCCTGCGCCACCTCGGTGCGGATGAAGTGGAGGTAGGGATCGTCGGGATGCCACAGGTGGACGTTCGTGGCGCTCATGGGCTCGACGAACTGCTGGGTTGCGCCGGGCTGCAAGCTGGCGGTTTCCTCCTTGCGCATCAGCTCTTTTCCGCTGGCGTCTTCGAGGATGGTCCGCAGAGTGAAGCTGCGCGCCGCAGGCGCCTCGTTCACCACTTCGGTACGGACTTCGAGTTCGGCGTTGTTCCCGTTGACGTCCTTGACGCCTACGAAGACGCCGCCGCCGGCCACCGTCTTGCTGAAAATGTCGTGCGTCACGTGCAGCGGCGTGGTGGCGATCAGGTACACGTCGCGATAGATGCCGCCCATGTAGGTGAAATCGAGCTGGTCCTGGGCCTTGCCGGGCGGGTAGGTCGGGTCGTCGGAATTATCGGCCCAGACCGCTACCACGTTGTCCACGCCGGCGCCGTGGAGGAGCTTGGTGATGTCCGCGGCGAACGGCAGATACCCGCCGAAATGCTCCGCGACTTTCGTGCCGTTGACCCACACCTTGCACTTCCCCATGACGGCCTCAAAGTAAAGGACCGTCTTCTTGCCCTGCAAGGCCGGGGGTACGTGGAAGTGCTTGCGGTACCACGCCGGCCCTTGATAATTGCGCATGCCGCTGTCGTTCTCGGCGGTGATTTCGAGGCCGTCCGGCAAGTTTACGCCTGTCCACCCGGCATCGTTGAAGGCGACTGCCTCGGCGCCGGCGGCATCGCCCTTGTGGTAGCGCCAGCCCGGATTGAAGCTGAGCACCTGCCGGGGGCTGCCCTCGATGGCGAAGAAGCCGGCGGTGGAGTAGTGCGGGAAAACTTTGGCCTCCGGCGGCGCGGCGGCCGGCTGGGACCAAGCCGCGCCGGGGAGTCCGAAGAGGCCGAGCGACAGCGCGGCTGGGATCAATCCAAAGGTGAAACGGCGAGTCATGCGAAAGCTCCTGACAATGCGAGAATGCGCCACGCGCTCCCCGCGTTCCGGGAAGCTGGACAAAGGCGACCTCCGGACCTTATATATGTCCGATTACTGGGTCCGCTTAGGTGTATACTACTACCATTCGGGACGGACTTGGAAATTGAAGCCTGCCCCAAAGGTGAAAAGTCGGGAAACGAATATGAGCACACCGAAAGTACCAGGAAACAAAACGTCGCGCCGCGGGTTTCTGGGAGCGGCTGCCACGGCGGGCGCCGCGTTATCGGCGCCGTTGACACCGGCCGCGGCAGCGCAGGCCAAGGCCGAGAGCCCGGCTGCGGCGCCGGCCGCCGCCCCACGCGCCGCCGGCACAACGGGCGTCGCCATTCCGTCAAGCGTGACGATGAACTCGGGCGCGCCGCTGGGCGGCATCGGGACAGGGTTCCTCGAGATCCGCCCCGATGGCGGCTTTTACGAATGGCAGATCTTTAACGTTGGCGCGTGGGGCGGCAGCCGAGGCGGCCCGGGCGGCGGTGGCGCCGCGGCCGGCCCGCGCCCGCAGTACCTGCGATTCCTGCTCCGTACCGCGGGAAGCGGAGGGGCCAGCCCGAAATTGCGCCGCCTCTATCTGAACGCCGAGGAGAACAACCTTTACTCGCAGCCCTTCGTGCACGACGTGCAATCGATCGAGTACGACGCATGGTTCCCGATGACGAACCTGCGCTACAACGATCCCACGCTGCCCGTGCGAGTCAGCGCGGCAGTGTTTTCGCCATTCATCCCCGGCAAGGCCCGCGATTCGGCGACGCCGGGCTTCCACATGGTATTCACGCTGGAGAACACATCCGGCCAAGCCGTGGAGGCATCCCTCGTTTCGCTGTTGGAGAATCCCCTGGTCACGGATGCTCCCGACCGCATGCTCACCAACACGGTGAGCCACGACGGGCCCGTCACCAGCCTGACGATGAAGACCGGCGCCCAGCCGGAGGATAAGTCCGGAGTGGGCAGCCTCTGCCTCGCCATCTCGGGCGGAGAGCACTCCTGGATTGCCGGCACGTACCAGCAGTACGCATCGTTTAGCAATGAGTCCTGGAATACGCAACGCACCCAGGGCATGGGAATCTCGCTGGACGAAGAAATCTACCACAAAGGGAAGCTGCCCAATACGGAAGGCTCGCACGATCCGTACGCGGACTTCAAGCTCAAGGCAAATCCCGCCGCCGGCGGCGGACGCGGCGGCGGACGCGGCGGCGCTGCGGCGGCCGCTCCCGCGCCCCCCCCGGCTCCGGATGACATCGACCGGCTCTCCGCGTCAGAGGCTGACGATTGGATGCGGCGGCTTTCCGGCGACGCGCTGATCCATCGGGTTTTCGCGGACGCGCAGTTGGCCGATCCGCAAGCCTACAATACCCTCGACGGGAAAAAGGTACTCCTTAGGGAAGTCGCCCGCAACATCACTCCGCCCACGCCGCCACCGGCCGGGGCCGTGGCCGGTGGCCGCGGCGGCGGCGGTGGTTTCGGCGGCCCGCGCCTGACGTGGGGCACCGGCGCCCTGGCATCCACCGTGAAACTGGCGCCGGGACAACGCCAGGAGGTTCGCGTCGCGGTGAGCTGGTACTTCCCGCATCACATGGCGCGCGTAGGCGGTGGGTTTGGTGGGGGCCGTGGAGCCGCGCCGGGCGCAGCCGCGCCGACGCCTCCGCCGGCCATCGATATCGGCCACATGTACGCCAACTGGTTCAGCGACGCGGCCGATGTTAATAAGTACATGCAGACCAACTACGCCGCCCACCGCAAGGCCACGGAGTTGTTCGCGCGCACTCTGACCGATACCTCGCTCGGCAAGGCGCTGTCCTTCGCCTGGTCCGCCCAGTTGGGCACGCTCGTCAAGAGCACGTGGTGGCTCAAGGCCGGACAGTACGCCATCTGGGAAGGCATGGGCTGCTGCGGCCACAGCACCACCGACGTGGATTACCAGGGGAGCCACTCCGTGCTGGCGCTGTTCCCGGAACTGCGGCTGGAACAGAGCAAGCACATGATCAAGCTCCAGAACGACCAAGGGCAGGTGCCGCACTGCTACCAAGGCGACCTCGATCACGTCGATAACGGCTTCAACCGCGTCGACATGAACCCGCAGTGGGTCATGATGGCGTGCCGCGATTACATGTGGACCGGCGATAAGGCCTACCTGCAGGAAGTGTATCCGCACGTCGTCAAGGCGATGGATTACACCGGCTCTCTCGACACCGACGGGGATGGCCTGCCGGACACCAAGACCAGCGTGCAGACCTACGACGGGTGGGCCATGCGCGGCGCGCCATCCTACGTCGCGTCGCTGTGGCTCGGCGGGCTGAAGGCCGCCATCCGCATGGCGCAGGACATGGGGCAGACCGCGGACGCAACGCGCTGGAAGGCGATTTTGGACAAAGCCTCTCCAAGCTTCGACAAGGTGCTGTTCAACGGCGAATACTACAAGCTGTGGGTGGATGGCGCCGCGAGCAGCAACGTGTGCATGAGCGACCAGATCAGCGGCGAGTGGTTTATGTCCATGCTCGGCTGGCCGACAACCATTTCGGAGAAGAACCTAGCCAAGGCGATCGATAGCATTGTCAAGTTCAATTACGATCCGGAGTTCGGCTTGCACAATGCGACCTCGCCCAAGGGCGGCCAGGATCTGCTGGCGGCTACCAACAACCAGGCGGGCGGCTTGTGGACGGGCATCGAGTACGCATTCGCCTCCTTCCTGATGGATCTCGGCCGCTTCGCCGACGCCGTTAAGGTGGTGGAAACGGTCCATCTGCGCTATCTCCGCGCGGGCCGGCCGTTCAACCACATCGAATGCGGCGACCACTATTCGCGGCCGCCGGCCAGTTGGCTAACCATGAGCATGGCAACGGGGTTCAAGCCGGACCTGCCCAAGCAGACGCTGGCGATAATCCCGAAGGCCCCGGGCGATTTCCACGCGCCGTGGGCGTTGGTTCCCGGCTTCGGCAAGATCAGCCGGAGCGGGGAGACTCTCTCCGTGGCTTGCTCCTCGGGCAAGCTCACCTTTAAGAAGTTGCAGGTGAAGACGGCGGCCGCAAAGCCAACCGTTACCTTGGCGGGGAAGGCGCTCGAAGCGACAGCTACCAAGCAAGGGACGGTTACGACGCTCGAATTCGCACAGCCCGTATCGATTGAGGCGGGCCAGACGCTGACCATCGCGTGAGGGCCTGAGAGTCCTCAGCGGCGGCAGACGGGCCGTTTTTCGGCAACCCGGTGGGCGCGTTTTGGACGCGTCCACCGGGTTTTTGTTTGGCTACCAGGATTGGGGCGGCTCTTCGAGGAAGAGCTTCTTCATGTAGGGCAAATCCGCATCGGCTGTGGAAGGGTCGGGCTGCGCCGCGGCGCCGCCGTTTTTCTCCGCGGCGATTCTTGCCGCGAGAGACTGGATGCGCGCATCGCCGGGCGCAAGCTTGACGGCCTGGCCGATGGCTTTTTCGGCGGCATCCATCCGCCTGGGCGCGCAACCGAGGGAAGCGTCGGCGAGATAGAACCAGGCCTCGGGGCTGTGGGCGCCTAGAACGAAGGCGGTCTCCAGGGCTTGGCGGGCGCCTTCGAAATCGCGGTGCGCCGCTAGAATGACGCCGCTCGCCACCCATACGGCGTGCCACTCCGGCCAGCGATTCTGGAGTTCGCTCAACAGATGCGCGGCGTCCGCGGATTGCCCCGCAAGTTCCAGCGCGGTGGCTTTCATGAGCGCAATCTCGCGATCTTGCGGAAGGGTTTGCGCGGCCCGGTCGAGCACGCGCAGCGCTTCGGAAGCGTGGCCGTTCCAGACCAGCAGGGCGGCCGCCTCCCGATATAGGTCGGAGCGTCCCGACGATGCGCCGAGCGCCTGGTTCAGCGCCGCAAGAGATTCCTCGGATTTTCCGGACGCATCAAGCATGTAAGCGCGCGCCAGGTAATAGTCGCCGCCGCGCTCGGATTCGGGCACGCGGTCCATCCGGCTGAGACCCTGGGCGGGGCCCGAGATGTGGAAAGCGGCAACCGCGAGATCCAAGGCCACGCCCGTAAACGGGCCCGCGGCGCTGGCCTGCTCCAAGAGTTCCTGCGCGAGGGCGTACTGTTTGGCGGCGAGCAACATGCGCCCGGCGGCGGCCAGCGCGGCGGCGCCCGGCTTCGAGGCGGCGATCCGGCGAGCGGCGGCGGTGGCGTGCTCCAAATCGCCATCGTCGAGCGACAACTGCAGGAAGCTCGCTTCGGCGGCGGCATCGGTGGGGTCCTTGGCGACGGCTTGTTCCACGCGCGCCCGGTAGTCCGCGCGCTGCTGTTCGGGGGTCATGCTCAGATAATCCACCACGCCGGCGGGCAATACGGTGCGCCGGGGAGGGCCCAGTTGGCGGAAGCGGTCGAGCACCGCTTTGGACTCCTCGGGCTGGCCCGCATCGCCCAGCGCGCGCCCGAAATGAAGCAGGATCATGGAATCGTCGGGCGCCAGGGCGGCGGCCTTGCGCAATGCGCCGACGGCATCGGCGGGGCGGTTCAGGGCCAGATAGGTTTGACCGAGCTTGTCCAGGACGCCGGCGGCGCCGGGCTGGTGGGCGGCGGCGAACTCGAGGTCTTTGAGCGCCGCCTCGGGATTCCCCTGCTGGTAATACAGGCTGCCGCGCGCGGCATGGGCCCCGGCGAAATCCGGCCTGAGCGACAGAGCTTTGGCGAGGTCCTTGAGACCTTGATCCAAATCGAGGCCAGCCTCGCCGACGCCGAGATTGTAGTACCCGTCGGCGTCATCGGGATGCCTCGCCACGTACCACTTCAGGTCGGCGATGCCTTGCTCGGACTTGCCGCCCGCAACGAACTGGAGGCCGCGCTCGGAACGGGCAAGATCGTCGCTCGGATTGAGTTGCATATAACGGTCCCAGGCGGCCAAGGAATCCTGCACCGCCCCGACCTCGCCGGTGACAAGGGCCATCAACTTCTGCACGTCCGCGCGCTGGGGCGCGATTTGCGCGGCCTGGGCCAGCAGCCGCACGGCGTCCTCCTTCTGGTTCAAGGCGCGATCTACGAACGCCAGACCGTAGAGCGCGTCGACGTCCTGGGGCTGCTGGCGGAGAGCCGTCTGGAGCACGTCGCGGGCGCGGTCGTAATGGCCCGCATGGAGGGCGGTCACGCCGAGCGCGTAGAGCACGCTGAAATCCGCCGGCGCGGCCGCCAGCGCGCGCGTCAGAAACGGTTCGGCCTGGTCGGGATGGCCGGCGTCGGAGAGCGCCGCGCCGAGCGCGAAGCTCAAGCGCGGATCGCTCTGCGCCGCCGGGGAGAGGCGCTGGACCAGCGAGTCGGCTTCCGCCCGGTCGCCGGCCAGATAGAGGGCTTCCAGTTTGAGAATGGCTACGCTCGGAGCATCCTGCTGGTTCGCGGGCAGGCGCTTCAGGCAGGTCAAAGCGTCCGCGCCGTTCTTGCGCTGCAGCGCCAGCCGGGCCAGTTGGACGTTGGCGGCGTAGTGGGCCGGATCTACCGCGACCGCTTTCAGGAACGCCTCGCGGGCGCCCTTCTCGTCGCCGGTGGAGAGGAGATGGAGGCCGTAGTTGCTTTGCACATCGGGAGAGCGCGGAGCATTCGCCACGGCGCGGCGGAAAGCTTCATCCGCTTCCTTGGGCTGCTTCAGATTATCGAGGGTCAGGCCGAGCAGACTCAAGACAAGGCCGTCGTCGGGCCGCTTCTGCAATTCGGCGCGCAGGGCCCGCTCCGCCGCGGGAAAATCGCCGCGCTGCATGGCGGCGGCGGCATCCCGCATGGCGGAATCGTCGTCCGCGGGACGGGCGAGCGGCACGGAGAGGAGCAGCGTCGCGAAGAGGGCAGCGGAATGCAATAGCCGTTGGCGCAGGGGAAGACTCCAGGCAGAGACCATTCTACCGCCTGAGCGATGGAGCGGGCTTATACGGAACGAAGCCAATTTGGGG
>PLGA01000430.1 GCA_003139735.1 Bryobacterales bacterium
TTGGTGCTCTCGGTCGCCACATCCACATCCGAGATCTGGCTGTTGGCCGCGTCGATGTTCGTCTTCTGGACGGTCAAGGTATCATTGGTGTAGCTGAGGCGAGCCTCATTCGCGCCGACCGTGCCGCGGTCGCTCGCGAGCTGAGTGATGGCGGTCTTGACGGCCGTGAGCGCGGCAATCGCGCCAGTGGTCGTCCCGATGGTCTGCCCGGTGGTGGCGCCCGTGTAGGCGGCGGCGCCGAGGTTGACGACCCCCATCGCCCAGGTGGTGGCGTCGCTGTCGATCGTCACCGCTTTGGCGTTGTTGTCGAACAGGCTGACGCCGTTGAAGTCCTTCGACGCCGTGCTCGTGATGTACGACGCGAGCTGGGTGTATTCCGCGTTATACAAGGAACGATCGGTGTCGGTCTTCGTGACGTCCTGGGCCGAGACGGCCAGTTCGCTCATCCGGTCCAGGGCATTGCCGACTTGTTGGAGAAAGCCGTCTTGTGTCTGGGTGTAGGAGGTGGCGTTGCTGACGTTATCCGAGGCCGCGCCGATGCGGCTGGATTGGGCAGTGAATTTCATCGACTCCCCGAGCCCGGCTGCATCATCTTCCGGCGACACGATCTTCGAGCCGGAGGAGAGACGCTGCAGTGATTTGGCCAGGTTGGCCGATGAAGTGGCTAGCAGTGAAGCGCTGCTTTCAGCCGCGATGTTTGTATTTATTACCATACTAAGACTCCTTCCATGAGTCACCCCTTGCGGGGCATTGTTTTTATTTAACGGCATCCTTGCCGCGAGGTGGAATTTAAGGCATCCACCGTATTCCTTGTTGACTGTTTAAGGCCGTCAACTGCCTTTCGGACGAGGGGGTATCGGCACCGTGGGAAAAAGCTTTAGCGGAATGNNCATCCGCCGCCGCCGCCGATCGGCTATCCGCCGGGTTTTGAAACCGCGGCTTCGCCCGGGCGGGGCAGCATCCCTCCATGAAGGGGAACAGAACTCAATTCTCCCTCCGCGCACCGCGACAAACAAAGGGCGGCTCGTGAAAAGCTAGTTCTTTTCATGCTCAAGGCGCGTGCTAGAGTTGGAGGAGTGTATGCAACCTAACGCCCGTTTCGAGCAACTCCTTCAGCAGGCAAGGACCGCGCGAAACCAGGGTCGGTTGGATCAGGCCACGGCATTGCTGGATAGGGCGGAGCAGGCTCATCCGGGCGAGGCTGCGGTGTTGGCCGAGAGGGCTCACGTGCTCTATGCGCGAGGCCGTTATCCGGAAGCCTTCCGGCAGATTCGCCTGGCTATCGCCTCCCATCCCAATCAGGCGGACGATTATCTGCTCTTGGGAAGCATCTTTCGCGAGGCCGGACATCCGCAAGATGCGCGCAATTGCTACCGCGCCTGCCTTGAGCATTCCCCTGGAAAGGTGAGCGCCATGATTTGTCTGGGCAACCTGGCGCGAGACCAGCGGCAGACACGCGAAGCTCGCTTTTGGTACGAGCAAGCGTTGCAAGCCAAGCCCGGCGATCCGAATGTCCAAAACAACCTGGCCAGCATCCTCTGTGATACGGGCCACTCGGGCGAGGCCATCCGCCTGCTGGAGAGTTCCCTGCACACGCGTCCGGCCGCGCTCGCCCACAGCAATCTCTTGTTGACCCTTCACTACGACAGCCAAACCACCCCCGACCGCATCGCCTCCGAGCACCTAGCTTGGGCGGCACTCTATGCGAAAGCCATCCGCAGGCTGCCGTTGCGGAATGATTGGTCTGTCGCCCGGCGTTTGCGCCTGGGATTCGTCTCGGCTGATTTCAAACAGCATCCGGTAGGACGGCTTGTGGAAACGCTCTGGCGGCATCTGGATCGGGAGCTATTTGAAGTGGTGGCTTACGATGCCGGTACCCGGCAGGATGGCCTGAGTGAAAAGCTGCGCACCCTCCCAGATCGCTGGCAGTCCCTCCAGGGACTCAATGACGCCGACGCGGCCGACCTGGTAAGGCGCGATGCCATAGATGTTCTCTTCGACCTCGCCGGGCACACTGCCGGAAATCGCTTGTTAGTTTTCGCCCATAAACCGGCCCCCATGCAGGCGACATGGTTCGGTTATCCGAATACCACTGGCTTGGATGCGATCGACTGGCGGCTCACCGACGCCCTATCTGATCCCCTCGGAGAGGACGAAAGCCGCTACGCCGAAAAACTTCTGCGCTTGTGCGGAGCCCCCTGGCTATATAAGGCTCCGGAGGAAACGCTACCGATCCGGCCGCTGCCTCACACGCGCGGCGAGCCGTTCACCTTCGGCTGCCTGAACAACCCCGCCAAAACCAGCGAAGCCAGCCTCGCCGCCTGGACCGCCATCCTCCGGCTTTGTCCCCAGGNNTCAGCAACAATTACGCCGGCGATTTGCTCTCCAAGGCGTCTCAGCCAGCCAGTTGGTTCTGGTCGTCCCGGGAACTCCACTCCAGTTCTACGAGTATCACTACCACGTTGACCTGCTGCTGGACCCGTTCCCTTACAATGGCGCGGTAACCACCTGTGACGCCCTGTGGATGGGGGTCCCGGTCGTGAGTGTCGCCGGGTCCAGCTATGTCTCCCGCCAGGGCGTTTGTTTGCTTTCCCTGCTGGGACTCACGGAATGGCTGGCCGCAACACCTGAAGAATACGTTCAGCGAGCAGTAACTCTGGCCCGATCTCCCGCCGTTCTGACTGCCGCGTCTCGCGGACTGCGCGCGCGCCTGCAAAACTCGCCTTTTATGGACTACCGGCAATTCGCCGGCGAATTCGCTAAAGCCATCCTTACGGCGTGGCAAGAAAACGCCAGGGCTTCATCAGGCTAAGAGTGCCTCGCAGACGCGCTGAATTACAGCCGGCCAATCACCGGGGGAGGATTGGCGAAAGAGGCGGACTGTGGGATACCAGGGAGTGTCCTCTCGCTTGAGCAGCCAACTCCAATCGGGCGCAAACGGCAGCAGGACCCAGGCGGGTCGGCCCATCGCCCCAGCGAGGTGGGCCACACTCGTGTCGGCGGAAATCACCAGGTCCAGTTGCGCCACGACGCCGGCGGTCTCAGCAAAATCGCGCCGCAAACCTCCCACTGTGATTAGTGCCGGCTGCTGGGCGGCCTCGCTGGCGAATTGAGGAGCGGGCGCCACTTGCAAGTTGTAGAAGGCCACGCCTCGCACTGCGAACAAGGGTCCGAGCGACGCCAGGGGGATCGAGCGTTGGCGGTCGTTAGGATGCTGCGGATTGCCGCGCCAGACGATGCCCACCTTCAGACGCGTGTCTTGCTGGTCGCGGGGCGGAGGGAGGACCACGCGGCGGCCGGCCAGCGGCTGGAGGTACGGTGTCCGCGCGGGAATGGTGCCAGGGGTAATGCCGAGCCGCTGCGGAAGGCTTAGCAACGGCAGGTGCCAGTCAACCTCTGGCAGCGCGTCGCCCCGGGAAATGATGCGGAGCGCGCC
>PLGA01000317.1 GCA_003139735.1 Bryobacterales bacterium
TGGGCCGCGGATGAACGCCGATGGACACGGATAAGAGAGGGCCCAAATGAGATTAGCCGTCAGAACCAAGAAAGGAACGGTGACCGGTGATGCGCGCTGAGAGTTATGGCCAAACACTCGCAGCGTTGGCCTTCCCGTTTCTAGCCGCGCTGTTCTGCGATGTCCCCGCGACAAATGGTCAGTCNNGTCGTTCGACGTAGCGTCGGTTAAGCCGTCAGCCTCCGCGTCTACCCTTTCGTGCAGCGGTGGGCCCGGCACGGCAAGCCCGGGGATATGGCGTTGTTCGAACATGCCCTTGGCCCTTGCGATTTCGCTGGCGTTTAGGTTTCAGGCTTACCAGTTCTCAACGCATGATCCGTGTTGCTTGGCAAGGTTCGATTTCGATGCAAGGGTTCCGGAGGGCGCCACTCGCGATCAGTTCGACCGGATGTGGCAGGATCTGCTGCGGGAGCGCTTTAAGCTGGCGTTTCATTTGCAACGGAAGGAAATGGCGATCTACGAGTTGACGGTGGGGGCGAATGGCCCGAAGATGAAGGAATCGGCGCAGGATGCCGCGTCGGCCCCGGAGGACCCCTGGCCGAATCATCTGCTATACACTATGGGAAAAGACGGCTACCCAGTATTCCCGGCCGGCCGCAGTGGCTTGGCAGGGCCGAATGGCCACTATCGGTGGACCGCATTCAACGTTTCAACACAGGACATCGCAAAGACTCTGTCGGATCAATTGGGTCGTCCGGTCGTTGATTCCACGGGACTCAAGGGAGGATACGCTGTCGACCTGAAATGGGTCGTAGATTTAGATTTTCTGCTAAGTGAAAGCGCCAAGGACGAAGTTCGGGAGCAGGTCGGAGAGTTGCCGGACACTGGATCCGGGCCCACACTCGTCCGTGCTCTTCAGGACCAGCTCGGCCTGAGGATGAATTCAAAAAAGGGCTCAGGTGAGATTGTGGTGATCGACCACATAGAAAAGGTTCCTACCCCGAACTGATGTTGGCGAGGGTGGCGATCAATCTTTACGGCCTTTCAGAACCGGCGGGCCTCGCCGCGGGCTGGCGGAAGCTGCGCTCCACCATATCGTTCGGGTCGGTCGAAACCGGACCGTCGCGCCATAGCCACCGCATCATATCCGGCAGAATCATGCCGCTGTATTTCTGCCCGTGAAGGTTCATGCTCCATGAGTAGTTCACGTCATAACCCTTCGCGGTGAGAGCCTTCATCAGGCGGACATTCTGATAGAACCAATCGCGCTTCTCGTCGTAAGTTCCGCCGCGTCCCTGGCCCCGGTTATCATTTCGGCCGTCGCACAGGAACACCCGAAGGGGCTTCTTCTCGCTCGCCAGGACGCGGTCGGGATACACATAGCCGCCCTGAATGTTCGTGAAGCTGCCCACGCTGCTCAGCACCTTCCGAAAATCGTTGGGACGCTCCCACGCGACCGCGAACGCGGCGATGGCGCCGGAGCTCGATCCGCCGATGCCGTGCTGGTCCGGGTCCTTCGAGATGTTGTACTCCTTATAGAGCGCCGGCATCAGCTCTTCGGTCACCACACGCGCGTACTTGTCGTCGGGCGTGTTGTACTCGATGCCCCGGTTGGTGGTCCTATCGCCCCAATCCGCCGGCGTAGGTTCCGGCTGATCCGGCCGGCGGCCGGGATCGATGAAGACTCCGATCATGACCGGAATCTCGCGCCGGTAGATCAGGTTATCCATGACGTTCTGAGCCCGCAGATCGCCATTTTCATCCTTGAAAGCCTGGCCGTCCTGGAAGACCATTAGGCTCGCCGGCGTGGCCGGGTCGTATTGCGCGGGGACGTACACCCAATAGGTGTGCAGCGTTCCGGGAAAGATATTGCATGGCAGGGTGTACGGCCCGCGGATCTCGCCCTTTGGCACGCCTTCCTGCGGCATGGAGTCCGGGCCCAAACGGTATTGCGAATTGGGATTGGGTCCTGGCGGCATGGCCGGCTGGGCAGCACCCATCCCGGCCTGCGGCGCCGCGGCTGGTGGCGCCTGCTGGACCGGAGACTGCGCGAAGGCGATGAGCGCCACCCCCGCCGCTGCCGCCGCCACGAAAGACACGATCGTTTTTTGCATGGAGAATTTCGCCCTCCCAGGCCACAGACGTAAACTCAGAGAATCTTATCACCGCTGATGGCCCGAACACAAATCGGGTGGGGCGGGCCCGCTACAGTATCATGAAGATAGGAGACGCTATGCTCCCATGACCGTTGACGAACGCATCGAAGCCCTGGTCCAACGTCACGAGGCCCTCACCATGAACCTTGGACTGCTCACCCACGACGTTCGTGACCTCAAGACCGCCGCGCAGCAGGACGGCGAGAACATTCGCGCCCTTGCCCGAATCGCGGAACGTTACGCGAACTAGCTATCGAGATCTCGATGCGTTTGGACGGTAAAGTAGCGCTCATCACCGGAGCTTCGGAAGGAATCGGAGCCGCTTGCGCCGCGGAGCTGGCCGCTTGCGGCGCCAGGCTGTCGCTCACGGCGCGCTCCGAGGAAGGCCTTCGGAAGGCCGGGCCCGGCGCGCTGATCACCCCCGGCGACCTGACCTCCGAAGATACCCGCCGCGCCGTGGTGGAGCGCACCCTAGAACGCTTCGGCGCGATCGACATCCTGATCAACAATGCCGGCATCGGAAGCTATCTGCCGTCCTGGTCCGCGCCCCTGGAAGAAGCGCGCCGCCTCATGGAGCTGAATTATTTCGCGCTGCTCGGCATGACGCAGCTTGTGGCGCCGCACATGCGCGCGCGCCGCAGCGGCGTCATCGTGAACGTGAGTTCCATCGGCGGCAAAGTCACGCTGCCCTGGAGCACGCTATACAGCGCCACCAAGTACGCCGTGAACGGCCTCACCGAAGGCATGCGCGTGGAGCTTTGGGGCGACGGAGTCCGCACCATGCTGGTCTGCCCCGGCTACGTGCAAACCGGTTTTCAGAAGAATACCCGCTTTGGGCACGCGCCGGATGGCGTGGTCAAAGCTCGGCGCTTCGCCATCACCGCCGCTCAGTGCGCCACGGCCATCCGCCGCGGCCTGGAGCGCGATGCGCGCACCGTGGTGACGCCGCGCAGCGGGTGGATTCTGGTGGCTTTGTCGCGCGTGTTCCCGTCGCTGGTGGAGGCGCGCATGGCGAAGATCAACGGGACCGCATGAATCTCAAGCTCAAACAGACGCCCGGCATTTACCTGGTAGGCTTCATGGGTTGCGGCAAGTCCACTGTGGGACGCCATCTGGCGCACCGTCTGGGCTGGAGCTTTTTCGATATCGACGCCGAAATCGAACGGGGCGAGAACATGCCGATTGCGGAGATTTTCGCCGCCCGCGGCGAAGCCGAGTTCCGCCGCATCGAAGCGGAGATGGTCGGCCAGCACGTGCATTGGATCGCGCGCGGCCGGCCCGCGGTGGTGGCGCTGGGCGGCGGCGCCTTCGCTGTCCCGGCCACACAACAACTGCTGCGGGAAAACGGCGTCACGGTGTGGCTCGATTGCCCGTTCGAAACCGTGGCGCGCCGCGTGGCGCAGGATCCCAACAGGCCTTTGTCGCGGGATCCCGAGCAGTTCCAGGCGCTGTATCTGACGCGCCGCGACTCCTATAGTCTGGCCGACGTGCGCATTCCCGTCGCGGAGGAAGACGCCGCAACCGTGGTGGAGGCGCTCCTGGCCCATCCGATGCTAAGATGACTGCCACTAGACGGACCGGCCATGCCCGGCTCCTACGCAAACACGCTCTCTCCATTTTCCGCGCCGCGCTCGCCGCGGCCGATCCGGCGGCAGCCGTCGTGCGCCGTTTGGAGCGTCTGGACCCCTCGCGTTTCAAGAACATCTACGTGGTGGGCGCGGGCAAGGCCGCCGCATCCATGGCGCGGGCCGCCGAGCGGGTCCTGGGGAGCCGCATCACGGTCGGCTATGTCAACCTCAAAGACGGCCACACTGCGAAGCTGCGGCGCATCGAGCAGAACGAGTGCGGCCACCCTGTGCCGGACGAGCGCGGCGTGGCCGGCGCGCGGCGCATTGCGGAGATCGCCAGCGCCGCGCAGAAAGACGACCTGGTCCTCTGTTTGATTTCGGGCGGCGCGTCCGCCCTGCTGCCCTTCCCGGCCGAACCCATCACGCTGGAGGAAAAGCGGGAGGTCACGCGCCTGCTGCTCAATTCGGGCGCCGATATCCACGAAATCAACACGGTCCGCAAACACATCTCGAAGATCAAGGGAGGCCAATTGGCGCGCCTGGCCGCGCCCGCCACTGTGGAATCCCTGCTGCTCTCCGACGTGATCGGCGACGCGCTCGATGTGATCGGCTCCGGGCCCACAGCGCCGGACGCCTCCACGTTCACCGATGCCGGCGACATTCTTTACCGCTATGGCCTGATGGATCGCGTGCCGGAATCCGTCAGCGAGCGCATGGCGCGCGGCGCGCTGGGCGAGATTGCCGATACCCCTAAGCCCGGTGACCCGCTCTTCCGGCGCGTGCGAAATACCATCGTGGGCAACAACCGCCTGGCGTTGCGGGCCGCCGCGCGCCGCGCCCGCGAACTNNGCCATTGCGAAGGAGATGGTGCGCGCCGGCCGGCCCGTGAAGCCGCCTGCCTGCGTGATCACGGGCGGCGAAACCACCGTCACCATCCGCGGTGGCGGCTTGGGGGGAAGGAACCAGGAATTCACGCTGGCCGCCGCTCTGGATATCGCCGGCCTTCCGGACGTTTTGATCTTCTCCGCCGGAACCGACGGCACGGATGGCCCCACCGACGCGGCTGGCGCTTTCGCCGATGGCGACACGCTAAGCCGCAAACCCGATGCCCGCCGTTACCTGGACGAGAACGATTCCTACCATTACTTCGAAGCGCTAGGAGACCTGGTGGTCACCGGACCCACTGGCGGCAATGTGATGGACGTACGGGTTATCCTGGCTGGCTTGCCGCATCCATAGCGCGCGCGCCGGCCCAAAGCACGGCCGCCAGGGCAAGCGAGAACGCCGGAATCAGGTACATCGCCTGGCGCAGGCCCAGGGCTCGCGCAGTTTCCGTAATTGCGCCCGAACCGGCCGCGGCGCGCGCAAAATGGTCGCTCAACCGCCCCGTCGCGAGCGGCCCGAACGAGGCGCCGCAGAGGTACATCGCCATGAAGTAGGTTCCCATGGCCGCGCCGCGCAAACCCGGCGCCACGATGTCCTGCATGGCCGCATAGACCAGGCCGTAATAGCTCTGGAGTAGACCGTACGCGGCCATGATCAGCGGGATGGCGAGGGCGGCGCGGCCGGCCGGCAGCCGGATGGCGCAGAAAGCCAGCGGAGCCGCCATGAGCGCGGCGCCGGCCGCCAGCAACATTCTGCGGCGCCCGCGATGGTCCGAAACCCGGTCGCCAAAGGCCCCCGCCGCCAACGCTCCCAGGATACCGGCCACGCCGGAGCCGATGCCCGTCCAGAACCCGGCCCGCGCCACCGAGAGCCCATGGAACCGCGTGAGAAATGCAGGGAGGAAGGTGGAGAAGCTGTAAAGCACGAAGTTCACCACCGCGCCCGACGCCACAATCCACCAGAAGGCGGGGCGTCTAAGCAGGGGCCATGCATTGGCAGGCGAAAGCGCCTGCCCCACCTTGCTCGCAAGATGTTGATCCTGCGAGGTGGGGCAGGCGCTTTCGCCTGCCAATGGACCGCCTGGATTCCGTGGCGCTTCGCGCAGGCACAACACCGCGGGGATGAGCAGTGTGGCCGGCAGAGCCGCCAGCGCCAGCGCCACCCTCCAGCCGTGGGCCTGCGCCACCGGTCCGGTCACCGCGAAGCTGAGCATTCCGCCCACCGGCACGGCCATCATGAACCATGCCATGGCGCGCGCGCGCCGCTCGGGGGGAACCACATCGCCAATCCAACTGGTCGCCGCCGGGGCGCATACCGCCTCGCCGATCCCCACGCCCAGGCGGGTCGCCAATAGCATGCCGAAGCTCACCGCCAGCCCGCCGAGGCCCGTCAGCCCGGCCCACACGGCCGTCCCTATGGCCAGCAGACGCTTGCGGCTCCACGTGTCGGCCAATCGCCCCAAGGGGACTCCCGCCACGGCGTACAGCACCGTGAAGACGGTAGTGAGCGCCCCCAGTTGCGTGTCGGAGAGGTGGAATTCGCGCCGCAGCGGCTCCGTGACCGCGCCCAAAGCCTGGCGGTCGTAGAAGTTCAGGACGTTGACCAGAAACAGAACGACGAGCGGGGGCCAGCGTATTCCAACCCCCGCTTCGTCTTCCACTTACAGCTCAGTCCCCTTAGGCGGCGCGGGCCTCTCGGGCTTTTCGGGCCTCTCGGGCTTTTCCGGCCGCTCGGGCCGCTCCGCGTCGGGCAGACTCGAAACGCTGCCTTCCTTGCGCACGGAGATCCAGCCCCGCTCGGTGCTCAGGCGAATCGTGGGCCCGTCGCCCACCTTCCCGGTGAGAATCGCGGTACGGCCGTTGACCTCCTTCTGAATCGGCGGACCGAAATCGTTGATCGCATCGCCGGTCTCGGCCGTCGCCTGCAGATTGAAGGCTGCTTTCTGCGGCAGCACTAAATCGATCTTGCCGTTCGCGGAACGCGCGTCGATGGAAGGCATCGGCGTGCGGCCGGGCGTCAACTCGATGTCGCCGCGCTCCGTCTGCAGGTCCATCGACACCGTGAATTGCTCAACCTTGACGTCGCGCGAGCCGGTCACCAGCCGAACCGGTCCCACGATGTCCTTGGCGGAGAACTGGCTCCGATCCATGCTGATCCGGCCCGGCGCCGCCTGCAAATGGACTTCGGTATTCCGCGTCCCTTCGTATTGCAGGGGCTTGGCCAGGTTCTTGAAGTCCAGCGTGCCGTCGAAATCGCCGGTAACCGTCACTTGTCCGGAGACGTTCTCGAGATCGATATCCGAGCCATTGCCCTGTAATTCGATGCTGCCCTGGACCCCGGAAGCGCGGATCAGGGCGCTGTGGCCGATTTCCAGGCGCGCGTTGCCTCCCACGCCCGACAGGCGTACGTCGCCCCGGTCCGAGGTGAGATCCACATCTCCCGCCACGTCGGAGATTTCGAAATCGCCCGCGCCGGCGCGCGCTTCCACCGACATTCCGCGCGGGACCGCCACCTCCAGGTCGTCGGAGGCGCGCTGGTTGGAGGGCGCTCGCTCCTGGTTCGTGCGCACCAGCAAGTGATCGCCCTCCGGCACGATTTCCACCGGCGTGACATCGTGAGTGCGATCCGCTTCCTGGCGGGCGTAGGACCGTATGGTCTCCTGCCCGGTGACTTGCACGGTTTGGGTATCGCTGCCCGTCACTTTGATGTTGCCGCGGGGGTTCTCGAAAACGATCCGCTTCAGGCCCGCGGCCGGAGCGCTGGCCGAAATCGGATAGTCGAATTGCTGACCCCAGATTTCCACTCCGTTGGCGATGAAATTCAGTCCGCTCCGATGCGCTTGCCATACTCCGGAGCCCACCAGGCAGAGGAAAACGATCAGCACCACTTCGCCGCCGCTCAGACCGGAGCGGTACCCCTGGCGGCTCCAAACCAGCACCTCCACCAGCCGCAACAGGCCCCAGGCAATCAGAATGAACGGCCAATACAGCGACACCAGATCCCATACCTGCGTATCCGGGTGCAGGTTCCTCCACAGGAAGAAGCCTCCGATGATCAGCAGCAGCAGCGGTCCGGTCAAGGAACGGCGTCTCATTGCGGCCCTCCCAGGTCGGGCGGGCCGGGGTACCCAGTGCTTTCCTGGGTCCGCCTGCCTTCTTGTTCGCCCTGCTGCGCCGGCGCACTCGTTCCGAAGCCGCCCTTGGCGGTCGCCGGCGGCGCCGCATCACCAGGGGCGCTTCCAGCCGGCGCCTCGGTGTACGGGCTTTGGCGGTAGCTGCCCGGCGGCTGCGTAAAGCTGGAAGGCGGGGGCGGCGCGGCCGGAGCTTCCGGCGCCTGCGGCGGGATGGGCGAAGCCGTACCGCGTCCTACCAGCGTCAACAGCCCGAACACAATCAGAATTACGGGCCACGTCTTATCGAACCCGTAGGGCGTGAAATTATTAATGGCAAACAGCACGCCCACCGTGATGAGCGTGAGAGGACCGCGGACGGCGTGAGCCAGCGAATCGCACTGTCCCCGCATGGCGTGTCTCCTGTCGCGAGCCTCGCGCCGCAATCGGCGGCGTTCGTCGCGATCGCCGTAGATATCGCTATTGTCGTTCATGGCCCACCTCCTTCGGCGCGGGGTCCACGCCGGTGAAGCGGTTGTAAAGCAGCCAGGCCCCGGCCAAGATCAGCAGCACCGGCCAGTAGCGGGCGACATAGTAAAAATCCAGAATGCCCATGGTGTGCAGCAAGAGCACGATTCCCAGCAGGATGAGCGCCACTCCCGCCACCGGGAACCGCCCCCGCGCGCGAAAATCGATCAGGCTTGAGTACTCGTCCACGTACTCGCCCGCGCGGCGCTTGACCGCCGTGTGATAGGCTTCGAACGCCATGTAGAAGATCCAGGCGGTCAGCATCATGGCGAATATCACGTCCAAACCGTGGAGGTTGGAATCGAGGATGCTGCACAGGATTCCAAAAACCACCGCATGAACGATTCCCTTGGCGTACTGGCCGTTGTAAATGGCGCCCACTCCCGGAATCCAGCCAAGGGCAAACGCCAGCCCGGGTGAAACGTCGGCGACGAACGGCGCGGGCCGCGCGGCGGCCTGGGCGCGTGGGCCCGCCGGCGGGGGAGGCGCCGATGCCGTTGCGGGAGCAGGAGCGTGCTCCGCGCAGAATACCGTCCCGTAAGCGTCGCGGCGGCATTCATCGCAAATTGGCTTGCCGCAGGTGCGGCAGTAAGCCGTTGCCGGTACTTCTGGATGGTTCTGGCAGTTCATACGTTCCCCCTTTTATCGGGTTTCCCCCGGTGATCTCGAAGGCGCGGGTCCATCGGGCGCGGGATTCGAGCCCGAAGGAGACGTTACCGGCAGCTTCCGCCCGTCCGTGTTCGCGCCAGGGTTATCCTGGCCGGCGGCGGGCCGCTGCTCCTCTTCCTGTTGCCGTTGCCACTGGTGCAGCGTGGATTGAATCTCGTACACGAACTTCAAATTCTCGTAAAACTTCACCGTGCGTCCCCAGGCGTAGACGCCGCGGTCTTCAACCGTCGCCCAGATTCTGGAAGGCCTCAGGTCCCGCGCCCTCAACGGCGCCGGTCCGACCGACCGCCACAACATGGCCAGCGACAAGATAGTCAGTGCCATACTCATGGCGAACCTGGGTTGCAAGATGGGACTCAGCGCGCCGGCCATCCACTTGCGCCAAACCGCCGGCTTCGCCTTGCCCGCATTCCACGGACCTTCGAACAGAATGCGGGTGATCAGTTCCGGAGGCGGCTCCACGGCCTCCGCGCGACCCATGAAGGCCACCGCCGCGGCGGAATCGCGCGCCACCCCGGCGCATGCAGGACATTCCGCCAGGTGACGCTCCAACTCGGCCTTTTGCGCCGGCGCGAGGGTTCCGTCCACGTAGCCGCAGATCGCGATTTCGGATTCCGCGCAGTTCATACAGCCAACTTCTGCTTGCGCAACAGCCGCGCCAATTCCACGCGGCCCCGGTTGATTCGAGACTTTACCGTTCCCTCGGGGATCTCAAGCGCTTGAGCAATCTCCCGGTACTCCATTTCCTGCAAGTCGCGCAGGATCACCGCTTCGCGCAGGTCCGGCGAGAGCTTCTGAAGAGTAGCCTGCAGAATCTCGCTGGCCTCCCTGCCCGCCACCATGCGATCCGGACGCACCGAGGCTGCCGGGCCGGTGTCCGCCATCATGGGGAGCTGCTCCTCGATTGAATCGGTAACCCGTTCCTGACGAGTGCGGCGATAGTGATCGATCAAAAGGTTACGCGTCACCCTGGTCAGCCAGGTGGCAAAGGAGCCTTCCGCCGCGCGGAACGTGCGCAGGGTTCGGAATACGCGCAAGTACACTTCCTGGGTCAGGTCCTGAGCTTCCGGCCCGCTTCCGGTAAAGCGGAAGCACAACCCGTAAACCTGACGGCTATGGAGCCGCACCAGATCTTCCCAGGCGGCTTCATCGCCGGCCAGGCACCTGGCGATCAGACTGTGATCGGAGTCCAAGATACTTTCTACCAGATTGCGCGGCCCTGGAACACCCGCCATGGGAAATTCCGGCGCTCTGCCAACCGCCGATTGCAGGATGTCGAAAGCTAATATCGCGGTGGCCATCTCGCCTCGTCCCTCAAACTGGAAAAACGAGGCTTTATCATGATAGGTTCAATCTTTCGGTTATGCCAGTATTTCTGAGGCATTTCCGGCGGAGGCGCCCTCAAGATGAAGTGTCCTTTCTGCAGTCACCTCCACGACCGGGTGGTGGATTCTCGAGAAAGCAAGGAAGGCGGCGCCGTCCGCCGCCGCAGGGAATGCCTGAAATGCGAGCGCCGGTTCACCACCTACGAGCGCATCGACGAAGTTCCCTACATGGCCGTCAAGAAAGATGGGCGGCGCGAGAAATTCGATCGCCAGAAGGTCCTCGGCGGTCTTCTGAAGGCCTGCGAGAAGCGCCCGGTCGGGATGGGCAAGCTTGAGGATCTGGTCAACACAGTCGAAGGCAAGGTGAGCGACTCGCCCGACCGAGAGATATCTACTACGGATATCGGAGAATTTCTAATAGAGCGCCTGCGGGAACTCGACAAGATCGCATATGTAAGATTTGCATCGGTTTACCGGGATTTCCAGGACGAGCAAGCTTTCTTCGATGAACTGAAGACCCTCATGCGCCAGAAACAGGGGCCAGGCCAGGGGCCAGGGGCCGGGGG
>PLGA01000298.1 GCA_003139735.1 Bryobacterales bacterium
CCGCCGATTCAACCGCGCCACCAAATAGAACGCCAGCGCGACGACTGCCGAGTAGGCACTCACGAATAGCCAGACGCGCTTCAAATGGCCCGGGTTCGCCAGGCCGGCGGCCACCACCATGAACGCGAGGCCCGGAATCAGCGGGCCCAAATACCAGGACCAGACGTTCAGAACCAGATCGCGCTGGCGCTCCAACTCGCGCCGGTGGAAATCCAGGCAGCTTGCCGGCGCCAAATCGGCGGCCAGGGTTTTGGCCGATCCCCTGCGATGAAGCTGGTACCNNAGCTGGTACCCCACGTACAGCCCGCCAGCGATCATCAGGCCGGCGGCGGCGCGCATCAGCGGCGGATACTTTCCCATGGTGGCGCCGAAGAAGACCACCACCACGGCGATCGCCGCGTACTCCCTGAAATTCCTGAAGAGGATCCTCCGTTGGAACTTGCGTGCTCTTGCGCGAATCTCATCAAGCGTCATTTGCGTATGCTCCACCTTCTGCCTCCGCCAGACCTCTCCCAGGTCGTCGGGGCGCAGTTCATTCGACATGGGAACCTCCTGCGTGAAATTGGCGAGTCAGGATCGTCTTGATGCGGTGGATCTTGGTCGCCACGTTGCCCGGTGAAAGGCCCGTAATTTCGCCGATCGAGGCCGCGTCCAGCCCTTCCAGATAGGAAAAGATAATCTGCAGGTCGAGCGGCTTGAGCTGACGGATCAACGCCAGCAGGCGTTCCAGCGCTTCGCGCCGGCCGGCGGCGAGCGGGCCGTCGTTGGGGTCGGGCGCGGCTTCGATCTCTTCGAGACCCACCAGAACGGCTGCGTTGGCGCGGCGCTGCCGGATGACGTGCGAAGCGGCGGCGTTGTGGGCCACGCGGTACACCCAGGTGCGCAGCGAGCAGCGCCCATCGAAACCTCCGAAGCTGCGCCACAATGCGAAGTGGATCTCCTGAAGAAGATCGCGCCGCGTGTCGGCATCGGCCTCGTAAGCGCGCGCCAAGCGGTCGAGCGCATCGCCGAACCCGGCCGCCGCCTGCCGGTAGAGATCGTCTTGACTGGACTCGGCGGCCACGGTGGGTTGACCCGCTTTCACACTAAGGTAGTCGCCGGCGGCGGGATTCTCTTACAGGCCGGCAAAGTTTTTCAACCCACATAGCGCGCGTACAAGCTGCGCGCCAGGCCAGTGTCGCCGACGCCTTTGATGATCGCGCGGCCGTCGGGGAAAACCGTCAATTCGTACGGCGCGATCACAAAGCGGAGGGCGAACTCGCTGACCCGAACCTCGCCCAGCGGTTCCAGGCGGGCCTTCAACTCGAGCAGGTCGATGGGCCGTTGGCGCTCGTGAATCTGCACGGCGTTGCGGCCGCACATGCGCACCGGCGGGCTGGCGGATTCCTCCAGGTAAGGGAAGCCGCGCCGCCCACAGCAGGGGCATTCGGGGTCGGGCGGCGGCAGATCGATCTGGCGGATGCCGCCCTCCCAAACGTCGATGGTTGTGATCTTGGCACTGACCAGGTCCGCGTGCCCGGACAGGATTTTCAGGGCGTCCGCCACCTGGAGCGCCGCAACCGCCGCCACGATGGCGTTCAGCACGCCGGCCGTCTCGCAGGTGGGTTGGATGCCGGAAGGCGAATTGGGGTAGATGCAGCGAAAGCACGCCGTGCGCCCGGGGACGACCGGCATGGTGACGCCGTAACTTCCCACTGCGGCGCCGTAGATCCAGGGCTTCGCGCGGCTCACCGCAAAATCGTTGATCAGGTAGCGGGTTTCGAAATTGTCCGTGCCGTCCAGGATCAGGTCCGCGTCCCCGAGCAGGTCGGCGACGTTCGAGGCGGTCAGGTCCGTAACCGTGCCGCGTACGCGCACGCCCGAGTTGATGGCCGCAATCCGCCGTTCGGCGGCCACGGCTTTAGGCAGCGCGGCGGCGGCGTCGGATTCCTCGAAGAGCCACTGGCGCTGGAGGTTGCTCGGCTCCACGTAGTCGCGGTCCAGAATGGCGATCGAACCCACGCCTGCGCGAGCCAGCGCGGCCGCATGAAAGCTGCCAAGCGCGCCGCAACCTACGATGGCGGCGTGCGCGCGGCCTAGCGCCTCCTGCCCGCTTTGGCCGATGCCCGCGAACAGGATCTGCCGCGAGTAGCGCTCGGAGTCGGCCGCATTCATCATCTCCGATGGTAACAAACCTGCTATGAACCACTTACGGTATCATGAACTTCGTGCGCCCGCTGTTAGCCCGTGACCTCTTGGCGTTCCTGCTCCTGGCGTCCGCGCCGCTCGTCTCGCAGGCGCAGGGGCAAAAGTTCGAGGGGAAGGACGTGGCTTCGATCCAATTCGATCCCGCCACGCAGCCGCTGGCGCCGGAGGCGCTTTCCGAGACCCTGCCGCTCAAGATGCATGCGCCGTTGCGGGCCGCGGACGTGCGTGAGAGCATCGAACGCCTGTTTGCCACGGGACGCTATGCCGATATCCAAGTGGATGTGAAGCCCTCAGGCGACGGCGTGGCCGTGACGTTTCTCACCAAGAATAGTTGGTTCATCGGCGACGTTTCGCTGGCCGGAAATATTTCGAGCCCGCCCAGCCCCGGGCAGTTGGGGAACGCATCGCGGCTGGATTTGGGCGCTCCCTACTCGGACGCGCAGCTAAAAGGGGCCGTGGCCGGGCAGCGGAGCTTGCTCGAAAGCAATGGCCTGTATGGCGCCAAGATTACCCCCACGCTCGATTTCGATAGCGATGCAGACTACCAACAAGTCAACATCCGGTTCAACGTGGAGAGCGGCCGCCGCGCCAAATTTGGCCCTCCCGTTTTCCTGGGCGATTCGAAGATGGATCCGGCGAGGCTTCTGGCCGCGACCAAGTACCGCCGCTGGGCGATCCACACCTGGAAGCCGGTCACCCAAATCCGCGTTCGGCAGGGAATGGACGGCGTGCGCAAGCTTTTCCAAAAAGAAAACCGCCTCGAAGCCAAGGTTTCGCTCGAGTCCCTCCACTACGATTCGTCGCTCAACAAGGCCATTCCTACTTTCCGGATCGAGGCCGGCCCGCGCATCCAATTGAACCCCATCGGCGCCAAGATCTCGCCGGGGAAGCTTCAGGCTTACGTGCCCGTGTTCGAGGAACACTCCGTGGACCACGATCTGCTGGCGGAGGGCGCGCGCACCCTGACGAATTATTTCGAGTCCAAGGGATACTTCGACGCGCAGGTGCAGTTCAAGGAGCAGCAGGTCGCGAACGACACGGCCTCCATCGATTTCCTGATCGAAACCGGGCCGCGCCACAAGCTTGAATATATCGGAATCACGGGCAACAAATACTTCGATTCCGGGACGATTCGCGAACGGCTGCTCCTGCGGACCGCGTCCTTTCTGCAGTTTCCGCACGGGCGCTACAGCGAGGACCTGGTGAGCCGGGATCAAGCTTCCATCGTCAATCTCTACCAATCGAACGGCTTCCGCGACGCCAAAGTCACGCACCGGCTGGTGGACTCTTATCAGGGCAAGCCGGACACCATCGCGGTATACCTCGATATCCACGAAGGGCCGCAGTCCATCGTCGCGAGCCTGCAAGTGGACGGCATCGAACACCTCGATCAAGCCAGTCTGCGCGCGCGCCTCAGCTCCATCGCCGGCCAGCCCTTCAGCGAGTACAACGTCGCCGTGGATCGCGATGCGATCCTGGGGGAGTACTTCGATAAGGGATTCCCCAACGCGACCTTCGAGTGGAGTTCCAAGCCGGGCGCGCAACCGAACAGCGTGGATCTGCGGTACGTCATCACGGAAGGGCAAGCGCAGTTCGTGCGCCAGGTAGTGGTCACGGGCTTGAGGATCACGCGCCCCAGCCTGGTGAACCGCACTCTCACGCTGAATCCGGGCGATCCGCTTTCCCCCACGGCGGTTTCCGACATCCAGCGGCGGCTGTACGATCTGGGCGTGTTCGCGAAAGTGGACGCGGCCATTCAGGACCCCGACGGCGACACCCCCAACAAATACGTGCTCTATAATCTGGAGGAGGCGCGGCCATACTCGGTGGCGATTGGCTTCGGGGCCCAGTTGGGGAGAATCGGCGGCTGCGATACGTGCCTGGACCAGCCCGCGGGCGCCACCGGTTTCTCGCCACGCGTCTCGCTGGACCTCACCCGCAGCAATCTTTGGGGCGTTGCGCACAGCATCAGCCTGCGCACGCGCGTTTCCACGCTCGATCAACGCGCCATCCTGACCTACTCCTGGCCGCGGCTATTCCGCCGCGATAACCTCAACCTTTCCTTTACCGGCCTGTACGAATACTCGAAGGACATTGTCACGTTCGACTCCAAGAGGGAAGAAGCGTCGGCGCAGATCTCCCAGCGATTTTCAAAAACCATCACCATGTTCTACCGCTTCACCTACCGGAAGGTGAGCGTGAGCGACCTGAAGGTCACGGACTATTTGATCGGCCAATTGTCGCAGCCCGTGCGCGTCGGCATTCCGTCCTTGAACCTGGTGCAGGACCGCCGCGACGATCCGGTGGAACCGCACCGGGGCATCTACAGCACGCTCGACCTGGGCCTCTCCGAGCGGGTCTTCGGCTCGGAGCGCAGTTTTTTCCGGGCCCTGGCGCGCAACGCCACCTATCACCGGCTGGGGAAGAAACTGGTGCTGGCGCGCAATACGGAATTCGGACAAATCCATGCGTTGAACTACCGTTGCGCCCCCGGCGACGCGACTTGCATGCTGAACGCGATTCCGCTGCCCGAGCGGTTTTTCGGGGGCGGCGGAACGTCGATGCGCGGCTTCGCCGAAAACCAGGCCGGCCAGCGGGATACCGGCAGCGGTTTCCCGCTGGGCGGAACGGCGTTGCTGTTCAACCAGACCGAGCTGCGCTTCCCGCTGATCGGCGAGGATATTGGAGGGGTGCTGTTTCACGATTGCGGCAACCTCTATTCGAGCCTGAGCAATCTCTCCTTCCGGACGGACCAGCGCAACCTTCACGATTTCGATTACATGGTGCATGCGGTGGGACTCGGAATCCGCTATCGCACCCCCATCGGACCGGTGCGCGCGGACGTGGCATACGCCATCAATCCGCCCTATTTTTACGGCTTCAACGGCACGGATCAGCAATTGCTGAACGCGGGCCTGAACCCCTGTCCGCCCAACGCCGCGAACCTGTGCCAGGTGAAAAACTCGGGCCACATTCAGTTTTTTATTTCGATAGGACAGACGTTCTGATGCGAAGCGATCCACAGCGCGCGCCTGGTCCGCTCTCGGAACGGGGGACGGAACCGCCGACCGAGCCGCGAACGTCAGAGAGCGGTAGCCGCCGCCGCCCGCCGACCGAGCCGCGAACGTCAGAGAGCGGTAGCCGCCGCCATTTGAGGGTCCTCCTGGCGTTTGCGCTCCTCTTCCCGCTGCACGGCGAAATCATCGACCGCATTGCGGTTTCCGTGAGCAACCGCGTAGTCACGGCCAGCGATCTGGACCGCGAAATCCGCGTCACCGCGTTCCTCGATGGAAAGCCGGCGGATTTCAGCCCGGCCGCGAAACGCGCTACCGCGGAACGCCTTGTCGAGCAGCAGCTCATCCGGCGGGAACTGGAGACCAACCGCTACCCGATGCCCTCCGCCGCGGATGTGGCCCCGATCCTGGACAAGTTCGAGCGCGACCACTTTAAGGACGTCGCGGATTTCGAGCGCGCCCTGGCTGCGGCCGGCATCACCGCCCAGGACGTGAAGGACGAACTGCTCTGGCAGCGCGGGCTGCTGTTGTTCATCAATGCGCGGTTTCGGCTCGGGGTGCAGGTGAGCGACCGGCAAATCGAGGATTATTTCGAGAAGGTGGTCAAACCGGCCGCGCAAGCGGCGCATCCCGGCGCCACCGTCGCTCTCGACGACTACCGCCAGAGCATTGAGGACACTCTCGCCGGGCCGATGGTGGACCATCAACTCGACGAGTGGCTGAAGGAGGTCCGCGGGCGCACGGACATCGTCTATCACGACGAGGTGTTCCAATGACCCGCGGGCGGATCGCCGGGATCGTGGCCGGGTCGGCGGCGGCTCTGGCCGCTATCGTCGTGTTGGCCGGCGCGCTGGTGGTGCGGAGGGATTGGTTCCGCGAACAGGTGCGGGAGAGGTTGGTGGCCGCGGTAGCCACGGCCACCGGCGGGCGCGTGGAGATCGGCAACGTCACGCTCGATTGGAGCCGCCTGCGCGCCGAAGCCGGAAGCTTCACCATCCACGGGACCGAGCCGGCGGACAGGCCTCCGTTCTTCCATGCCGCTTCGGTGGCGCTCGAGCTGAAGATCGTTTCCGTTTTCAAACGGAAGGTGGATCTGGCGGCGCTCGATGTCGTCGAACCCCACGTGTATTTGATGGTCTACCCGGACGGGCGCACGAACCTCCCCGAACCCAAGGTCGCCACGAATGGCTCGCGCCATACGTTGGAGACTGTGCTTGACCTGGCCATCGGCCGCTTCCGCCTCCAAAACGGCGTTTTCGAAGTGGAGTCGCACGGCCGGACGCCCTTCGACGTAAGCGGGCGCGGTCTCAACCTGAACCTGGGGTACGAACCGGCCGGCCGGCGCTACCGGGGCAACATTGCGGTTCAGCCCCTCGATGTGAACGTCGCGGGCTACGCGCGCACGTCCGTGGACATCGCCTCGGACTTCACGATTGAGAAAGACCGGATCGGCATCGCCTCGGCCACGTTGCGGACAGGCGCTTCCGAACTCCGCCTTTCTGGCGCGGTGGAAAACCTGGCCGCGCCGCGCGTGTCGCTCGAATACGATGTCCGCGCTTCGCAGGCCGACGTGGCGCGCGTCCTCGAGACCAAACTGCTCGAGAGCGGGACTGCGCAGGTCACCGGCCACGCGGTTTGGGCCGGCGCCGGCAACTTTTCGGTTACCGGCGTCCTGCATGCGGCCAACCTGGAGTACCGCGACGCCTACGTCCGGCTGCGCGGCTTTCGCGGCGAGGGTGCGGTTTCGGCCGGCCCGGCGGGTCTCGACGTCACCGGCCTGCGGCTCTCGGGGTTTTACGCGCCGGCTGCCAACAGCATCCCCGTGGACATCCGCATCGAACGAGCAGCCGTGCGCGGGGCCGACATCCGCTTCACGGGCTTTGCCCTGGCCGCCATGGGCGGCGCTTTCCAAGGCGGCATACTTCTGGAGAGCCTCGATCGCTTTCACGTGGATGGCGCAATCGCCGGCTTCGAGGTCCGCCGCGTGATCGGCGTTTACAGCTCGGCGCCGCTGCCCTGGGACGGCCGCGCCTCCGGGCCTCTGACGCTCGAAGGTTCCTTCCGGAAAGCCGGCGATCTGCGCATCTCCACCAGCCTCGCCATCGTGCCCGAGCCCGGCGGCGCGCCGGTGCGCGGCCAGGTTGCGGCACGCTACGATGCGGCCGGCGGCACGCTCGATCTGGGCCAGTCTACCCTCACGCTGCCCTCTTCGCGCGTGGATTTTTCCGGCGTGTTGGGCCGCGAGTTGCGGGTGCACCTGGAGACGCGCGATCTCAACGACCTTCTTCCGGCCGTCGGTGAAAACGCCGCATCGGTTCCTTTCAAACTGGAGAACGGGGCCGCTGTTTTCGATGGCTCCGTCACCGGTTCCCTGCCCGCTCCCCGGATCGCGGGGCACATCGCTCTTACCGGCTTCTCGTATTCCGGAAAGCGCTTCGATTCGCTGGTTGCGGATGCGGCCGCATCGCCCGAGAACGTTCGCCTGGATAACGCCACGCTGGCTGTTGGCGCCCTCCGCGCGCAATTCCAGGCCGCCGTGGCGCTGAGCAGTTGGAAGACGGCGCCCGATAGCGACATCTTCGGCAACGCCACCGTCCGCAACGCGCCTTTAACGGAGGTTGCGTCTCTGGTGGAATGGCACGGCGCCCCCGCCTCCGGAGTCCTTAGCGTCACGGCGCAAGCCACCGGCACGGTATCGAATCCCCTCCTCCAGTCCGACGTGGAAGTTTCCAAGGGCAACTTCGAAGGCGAGCCTTTCGACCGGCTGACGGCCCACGTGAGCGCCTCCACGCGCTCGCTCGAAGTCTCCTCGGGCGCCATCGCCGCGGGGGCCAAACAGGCGCAGTTTTCGGGTCTGTATAGCCACAGCGCCGGCGATTTCGCGACCGGCCACTTGAAGCTTCAAGTCTCCACCAACGCTATGCCGCTCGACCAGGTCCGAACTCTCGCCAAGGCGCGTCCCGGAATCGCCGGAACGGTTCGGGCAACCGTGGGAGGAGAAGTCGATATCCGCCCGGAGCGCCCGGGCCGGCGCGGCTTTGCGGTGACCGGCCTCCAAGCCGATATCGCCGCTCAAGGTCTTCGGCTGCCCGGGCAGACCTTCGGCGACGCGCATCTCACGGCCGCGTCGGAGGGAGGAACCCTGCGGGCCCATCTGGATTCGGATTTCGCCGGCTCCGCCGTTCACGCCGACGGATCGTGGCGCCTGGAAGACGACTATCCCGGCAGCGCGACCGTGGCTTTCTCCGGTCTCGATTTCGTGCGCGTGCGGGATTGGATCGCGCCCTCGCAATCCGGCGCCGCGCCGTACGCGGGGTCCGCGGAGGGCGAGTTGCGCATCGATGGCGAGCTTCTTCAGCCCGCTGCCCTCAAGGCCGAGTTGCGCATCCCGAAATTCCAGCTCGGTCCCGCCGCCGGCGCCGGACCGGCCCATGGAGCCCAAGCCCTCACGCTTCACAATACCGGTCCCATCGCGGCCACTTTGGCGAACGGCGCGATTACCATCGAGAGCTTTCACCTGGAAGGCCGCAACACCGACGCGACCATCGAAGGCAAGGCGTCGTTCGAATCCAATAACGCGCTCGACCTGCGGGTGAACGGGCGCGTGGACCTCGGCATTCTGAACGCGCTTTACCCCGGCATCGGATCCGCCGGCTCGCTGATAATCACCGCCACCGTGCGCGGCGCGCTCGATTCGCCCCAGATTGGCGGACGCATGGAAGTGAAGGATGGATCGCTGACTCTGGCCGATTTTCCGAATGGAGTTTCAAAGGCGAACGGCGTAATTCTGTTCGCGGGCGCCCGCGCCACCATCCAGAGCCTCAGCGGGGAAACCGGCGGAGGCAAAATCGAGATAACCGGCTTCGCGGGCGTCGCGGAGGGCCAGACCGTTTTCCAACTGCACGCCAATGCCAGGGAAGTGCGCGTGCGCTATCCCGCGGGCGTGAGCACGGTAGTCGATGCCAGCCTTAACCTTACCGGCTCCGCGGAGCGCAGCCTGCTCGCCGGCGCCATCACGGTGCTGAGGACTGGGTTCAATCCGGAGTCCGATTTCAGCTCGGTCCTCGCCTCGTCGGCCGCGCCGGTCCAGACGCCCTCCGCGTCCGGCGGGCCGCTCGCTGGTTTGAACTTCGATATCGCGATCCGCACTTCGCCGGATGTCCAGGTGGAAAGCTCGCTGACGCAAGACGTCGGAATCGAGGCCAACCTCCGGCTGAAGGGCACGATGAGCAATCCCGGCGTGCAGGGCCGCGTCAACATCACGCAGGGCCAGTTGTTGTTCTTCGGGACGAGGTACGCCATCAATCAGGGGTCGATCGCGTTCTACAA
>PLGA01000012.1 GCA_003139735.1 Bryobacterales bacterium
CTTCTCCACCACGATCTTCAGCAGCGGATACGGCCGATACCGCCCCTCCCGAACCCGCGCCAACAACTCCGCCAGCCCCCGCTGCACCCGTTGCGCGAACGCATGCACCGTGACCCCATCCGCCCCCGCGCACCCCTCGTTTTCGCGCACCCGCTCCCAGGCGGACCAGAGATCGTCCTCACTCAGCGGCAGCGGCATAGTAGCCCTTCGGAGCCGGGTCCGAATCCGGGCTCCTGACAAACGCCTCGTCGCGCGGCGGCCCCAGCGTCCGCCGCCGGAGCAAACGCGCCGGCCGCAAGCGTATAAAGACACCGCCGAATTACCTTTCGAAAAATAAGATTTGCGGGTATTATATATCAGAAATCGAAAAACTCGGCAGCGCTCGAGGCGAGCCGGAAACAGGAGCCTGAAGGTGTCTAGTCAATTCGTCCGCGTCGAGGCCGTAAACCTCGCCAACTTCATCGAAGATACGCAGGATCTATCCACGGTCCGCGGAGGAGGGCTGCTGCTGTTGAACTTCCCGGAAGCACTCCCGGCACTGGTCGCCGCGGGCAAGATCCATACCGGCGCTTCTGCGGGGCTGTTCAAAGTGAGTCTTCCCGAGGGCGAAAACGCCGAGAACTTCTGCGAAGCGCTTCGTGCGGACCTTGCCAGCGGCGCTCGTCAGGAGGNNGTCGTCGATTGCTGTCCCGACCACGGTGATTTCGTGCGCGATCACGCCCTTGCCGTCGCCAGTAACCGCTGGCGGCAGATGCAATCTCCCTCCGTGATCCTGCCGAAGCCAGGGGCTGGGCCTTGCGAGGTGGATCGGGTTCGCCCGTGGGCGGAGGAGTTGCTTTGGAAAGGAGCCGTTTACGCCCCAACGCCTGAGGAGCGCAACAAGAAGGTCAGCAAGTCGGTGGAGCAACGCCGCAAGTACGGCTTGGATCAGAAACTCGGATTCTACGAAAAACACGCTAAGGGCTTGAGGTACACCGACTTCACGAACGACCTGGGGCAGATTGCAGACTACCCCGACGCCGGCAAACTGCACCGGAAGATCGCATTGATTTACCTTGACGGCAACGGCTTCGGAGCCATCAAGAGGAGTTGTGTGGACACGACAGCTTTGGCCGCGTGGTCGAAGCGCATGGACGCCAATCAGGACGCCTTTCTGAGCTGGTTGCTATCTATACCGCCCGGCCGGCCCGCCTCCGAGTGGACTTGGTCCGGCGAGGTGGTGAGCAACAACGGCGCCCGGATTCCCAAGCAGAACGCCTTCCGCATCGAGACGCTGCTTTGGGGCGGCGACGAAATCGTCTGGGTGGTCCCGGCCTGGACGGGCTGGTGGGTGCTCCAGAAGTTCTTCGAGCTGTACGGCCATGTGGGCCACTCGCGCCCGGAATTCGATCCGGACGGCAAAGGGGCACGCCCCTTGACCCACAGCGCCACCGTGGTCTTCTGTCATTACAACGCTCCGATCCACCGGATTAACGCGCTCGCCCACAGGCTGACGGAGGCCCCAAAGCGTCTCATCCAAAGGGGGGCCGAAGCGGTCCCGAAGCAGACTCCCCGGAACTACTGCGCCTATCAGGCGCTGGAGTCGTTCGACCATCTCGGGGGAGATCCAGAAGCTGCGCGTGGCGACCTGGTCGCGCCGCTGGGAGTTGGCCCCGAGGCCCTCCTGCTGCAAGGCGAGGATATGGCAGCCGTGCACACCGCCATCACCCAGTTGAAGGACGGTCTAGCGCGGTCTCGCTTGCACGACGTTCTGGCCCGGATTTATCGGGACAAAAACGTGCAACGGGGTCTCGATGCCGGCCGGCAAGCCGTTGCCCGCGCGGAGCGGGAATCCCCAGGCGCGGAATCCGCGTTCGGCGCCCTCTCCGCCGTCTCGGCGGGTTCCGTGCCGGGCGTGACCCCGGAGATCCGCGAGGCCATCGCCTGGCTCCACGCCGGCGAGCTCTGGGACTACATAGCGCCGGTTTCCTGGCCAGTTCCTCAGGTTCAGCCAGCGTCCGGGAGTGCCACATCGTGAACATCTCGGCATTTCAGGTTAAGATCGAACTCCAAGGCCCCATCCTCACTGGCGCCACCAACCCGGGCAAGCTCGGGATCGATACGCCCTTTGCCAGGAAGCGGACCGGAGAGCTTTACCTGCCCGGAACGTTGGTCAAAGGCAAGCTGCGCCAGGCTTGGGGCGCGTTGAGCGGCTGCATGACGCTTCCGCCCGGGGCCACCGGCGCCTCTTGGTTGGGAGCGGCTTCGGGCAACTCGAAGAACCCCGCCGAGAGCTTCGAACCGGCTCGTGGACGCGTGCACTTCTCCGATTTCATCGATCGCTCTTCGGCTGGGAGATCAGCTCTGCGGTCCCGCATCAAGATGGATGAGGATCGCGGTTCGGCCGACGATCGCATGCTCCAGTTGCTTGAGTCTCCGTACGCAGCCGGAGAGCAGGCTGTGTTTGAAGGTGCCGTCTACTTTTTCGAACGCGATGAGCGGGAGCGGCGCGTCTTCATGGACGCGCTGCGCGACGGGCTTGCGGCGGTTCCCTCGTTTGGGGCCGAGAGGGGCATCGGATTCGGGCGGCTTCGCTCCGTCAAGCTCAGTCTGGCGCAACCGCCGGCTTGCACGCCCCGCGAGACGATTGCGGCCGGCGCTGAAACCATCGGCCTGATCCTCTCCGGCGATGAGTCGCTGTGCTTGGCGCACCGCCAGCCGGCCGAAAACCTGTTCGAGTCCGGCGAGATCGTCTCCGGCGCAGCGATCAAGGGCGCCATGGCCACGATGATTGAGATGCTGGGAGCGGCCGCCGCCTTCCCGCTGCTGTCGGCGAACCTCTCGCGCATCCGCATCCGCCACGCGCGCCCCGGTCGAAAAGGCGCGCCGCCCAAACTCCTGCAGGCGATCCCGTACTCCATGGTGTTCGCGGCGGGCGACTGGAACGATGTCGCCCTGCGAAGGAACCCCTGCCTCATCCGCGGCGAGGCCCCCGCCTTCCAAGTCGATTGGAAAGACCGCGAACAGGCCGCCGCGAGCAAGTACTTCGAGCACTGCAAGGCCGAAAAGGAACTCCGCGTCCGCACTCAAATCGACCCCACAAAGCGCCGCGCCCTGGATGAGAACCTGTTTGCTTACGAGTCCGTGGGCACAGCCGGCTTGGAGTGGCGCACCGCGTTCGACCTGTACCACGTTCCGGCGGACTTGCGCCAGGGCGTCTGCCACGAGATTGAGACTCTGCTGGCCCATGGCATTTTCGGCCTGGGTAAGACCAAAGCGCGCTTGGATGCCGGCCTTTGTAACTCTATCCCGCCGCGCTTCTCCTCCTCGACAACCCCGGCGGGCGTGATCGTCATTCAGCTTCAGACCCCCGCGCTCCTCGGCCTGCCTCCCGACTGGCAGACAGCGCGTAACTCCGCGCACGTGCGTGACATCTATAGCCGGGCCTGGGCCGAGATTTCGAACAACCAACTCGTGCTGTCCCACTATTTCGCGGCGCAGGAGATGTCGGGCGGCCTCTACTTGCACCGCAGGTTCCGGCCGCCGGGCTACCCATATCAGCCCTGGCTCCTCACCAGCGCCGGTAGCGTCTTCGTCTTCGAAGCTACCGCCCAGCCGGAGGTTGCGCGGCTCCTCGACGGATGGCTGCAAACCGGCCTGCCGCTGGCGCAGTCCCTTCGGGACCACTACCACTTCAATGGAGGCCAGTTCGAGCTGTGGAACGAATGTCCGTTTGTTCCCGAGAATGGCTTTGGTGAGATCGCCGTCAATTTGCATTTGAATTGGCGGGACCGGGTATTGGAGGTGGAACATGCCTGAGCTTACTCTTCTCCCGCTCTGGCGCATCGATGGTTCGCTCAAGACGCTCAGCCCGCTACGAATTGGCGATGGCTCCATTCAAGAAGGACGCATCCCGAACCGGCCTGCGAGAGAAGAGAACCCGAATGAAACGCCACCTGTCGAAACCCTCGGAGTCTTCGTGGATGCTGCCCAACGCGCGTACATTCCCGGTTCCAGTCTGAGAGGCTTCTTGCGCTCTTATTTGGCAAGTTGTTCAAGGGACCCGAGTCTGGTCGATACGGCCTTCGGGTTTCAGCGGGAAGCGTCCCGAGCCGGGGGCCATGGCGAAGGCCTTGGAGGCGCGATCGCCGTGTGGGATGCCCGCATACCGGACGCCCGCGCCTTGCCCGATTCAGTCCCAGGTCCGTACTGGGATCGCACCCGCGCGACTTGCGTGGCGTCCCATGTGGTTCTGAATCGGAGAACCCGCACGGCCAGCGACGAGATGCTCTTCGATCAGGAATATGTTCCCGAAGGCATCGTCTTCGACGTCACGATGCTGGTGGAAGGCGGCGGCCCCAACGAATGGACGCCGGACGATATCGCCGGCGCCTTGCTGGCGGCTCTCCAGGACCTACGCGAATCTCCCGCGCGATTGGGCGCGTCCAACGCCGAGGGCTGGGGGCGGCTGGAGTGGAGGCTGAACGCCGTGCGGCGCATGGGAGAGCGGGCCATCGCCGCTTGGCTCGCCCAGCCCGGTTCCCCCCTTGCCGATCACCTGCAGCCCGCGGACCCGGAGGCCTTGCTCGCGCTCGGCAGGACCTTATTGTGCGCGGGGCGGTCGGAAACGCTCGATTTCGAGATCGACTTGCGGTTCGACGCGCCGTTCCTGGTGAACGACGCCTCGCGCGTCAAACGTCCAGGCGAAACCTCGGACAAGCCCAACCATACTCCCCTCAAGGCCCTGGGGGACGCACCGCTGCTGCCGGCATCCTCGATGCACGGCGCGATGCGCTCGCAGGCGGAGCGCATCGCGCGTACGCTCGGCCTGCCCGTGTGTGATCCGGCCGGAAAGAAAAGTGAGAGGCCGCCCGCCATCAAGAACCGCGGGGAGTGCTCGAAATTGGATGTGGTCAGTCGGCTCTTCGGAGCTCCCGGCTGGCGCTCGCCATTGCGGATCTCCGACTTCACGCTGGCGCCCGGCTCTCCGGACCCCGGCGAGCCCAGGACCCAGGAATTCGTCGCCATCGACCGCTTCACCGGAGGCGGCGCGGACAAGTTGAAGTTCAACGCTGAAGCTTTCACGCCTGCGGGACAGGACGGCTTCACCCTGCGTGGGACGCTATCGCTCGACGCCCATAGGCTGGCCCTCTTGGCCGATGGGACGCCCGGCTGGTGGGACGAGCTGCTGCACCTGCTGACCTATACGCTTCGCGACCTCTGCGAAGGCGACGTTCCTGCGGGCTTCGGAAGATCCAAGGGCTACGGAGCGTGTACGGCTCTAGTTAGCCTGGCCTCCGATGTCAATCGATGCATGGGCCTGCCGGAACCGGCCAGGACCCTGATCCGAGGCTGGTTTGCGGAAAGGAGAATCGCGTGAATTTTCATCATCCCTACCATTTCGTTCCGGTCGAGCCCCCCTCGGGGAATGTGTCCCGTTCCGCCTTTGAAAACGGCGCGCCCACCCACGTGACCCACGGCCGGTACGCGCCAGACACCTGGTCGGGCCGCATTGTTTGCCGGCTGGAGACGGTCAGCCCCATGTTTATAGGATCCACGCGCCATGAGGAAGACGATAAACCTGTCAAGGTCAAGGTCGATAACTACACGCTCGCCGGCCAAATCGCCATCCCCGCCTCTTCGCTGCGGGGGACGCTCTCCAGCATTGCAGAAGCCGCCAGCGATTCCGCCATGCGGGTCTTTGACTCCAAGGCGCATTACTCCGTCCGCAAGCCGATGGAACCGGAGCACGTTTTGTCCGCCATCGGCGTCGTCCTCGGCGACAAGGCCTCCGGCTTCCAGCTCCAGCCCCTCTGCATTCCCACCCTCAGAGCGGATCGAGATGGCTTCGCCGCCTTGCCGAAGCCGTTCTGGAGTCTCTTCCCCGAGCCTAACCTAAAGGTTTACGTCGGCGATTCACGCTCGATCCGGCGCGACTCTTTCCCCTTCAGAACGTTCGATATGGCCAAGCCCGAGTGGTTCGCCCTGCCGCTGGAGACTCGCAAGTGGCTTCCCGGCTACCGCCTGGCCGACGACCGCTTCCAGTACCGCAAGCCGGTGTCTACCCGCGGGTATGTGCTAGGACAGACTCCCCTGGAAGGAGCCGCCGACCCCGTACCCATCGAGGAGGCCAAGCGCCTGGATGAAGACCGGCGCAGGACCTGGAAACCGGGGGTCATGCGCGTCTTGGGCTGCTGGGGCAACCGCGAAGCCGAGATTCCGCCCGGCAAGAAGCACGAAGTCTTTCTGCCCTGGCCTGAACGGCCGGATTGGCCGGTCGTCGAGATTCCCGGGAGCGTAGTGGACGAGTTCCACGAGCTTTGCGCTGCGCGGATGGAGGCCAGCCTCAAGGCCCACGAGCGCGACCCGCGAAAGAATCCTCTGCTGCCATTCGAGCCACGGGACACCCGTCCGGGCCGCGAAAGCAAAAGCACGCCCAAGGCGCAAAGGCTTATTCTGCTCAAGAAGGGGGACCTGGTCTACTTCGGCGTGGACGAGCGCGGAACTATAAATGAAATCTCGTTCTCCGCCATCTGGCGCAAGACCGTCCGCAACGGAACCGATTCGGCCAAGGCCAGTGAGTTTTTCCCCGCCGAGCTTTCTCCCTTCTCACACACGCGCGGCACGGTCAGCCCCGCCGAACTGCTGTTCGGCTTCGTGGAAGATGTAAAGGGCCGCCCTGCGCCGCCGCCCCCGGCTAAGCCGAGGCAGGCCCTCGCGTTGGCCAGCCGTGTCCGCACCTCGGCGGCGCTGCCTAGCGGGCCGGTCCGCCTGCTGGACGAAGTCACGCTCAAGGTCCTCGACGCGCCCAAACCGCCCTGTCCCTCGCTCTACTTCAAGCCTCGCGGGAATCCCAACGGCGAGTTTATTCCGAAAATGAAGCTCGATGCCCGCCTTCACGAGGCGCAGGGGCGCAAGTTCTATCTTCACCAGCCGCCGCAGACCGAGCCTTGGCGGAGCGTTTCCAAAAAGGCTGGCCCGGACGCCAAAGAGGTGAACAAGGACCAGCAGTGCCGTATTAACCCGATTGCGGCGGGTCAGTCCTTCTACTTCCACCTGGATTTCGACAACTTGAGCGATGCGGAGATAGGCCTGCTCCTTTATTCCCTGTCTCCCTCCGAGCGTTTCCTGCACAAAATTGGCATGGGCAAAGGTATTGGTTTGGGTAGCGTCCGCATCTCCCCTATGGCGCTCCTGCGAGTCGACCGCGCGCGCCGCTATACGCCCGAAGGTCTCGCTGGTCCGCGCTACCACCAAGCGCTGCTCGCTCCCGCTGCGCTGGCTCACTGGGACGGCCCGTACGCCGCGGAGAAGCTGGCCGCCTCCTCCGCCCCTGCCTCGGACCTGCTTCCCATCAGGGATGCTTTCCGCAACGGTATGAATCCGAATATCCGGCAGGCCATCGAACTCATCGGCGATCCGGCCAACGTCAAGGCGCCCGTTCTGCCTCCGCTCATCCAGGGTCAGACCGATCCGGAACTGGAGACCTTCAAGTGGTTCGTAGCCAATGAGACCGGCCTGGTCGATAGAGCTGCGGACCGGGAGATCCCCGCTCAGAAGCAGTTCCTGCGCCCCCTGGTGAACCGGCGGGACCTGCCGGTCTTCATCCAGCCCGCGTGGATGCCGAGACGGAGGCGGTGAAATGACCGCCGGTGCCTTGTTCTCCGGCCTGCGGGGTTACAGGCGCAGTTACCTCGCACTGTGCTCGGTTTTCGCCGCGGTCGCCGCGGGGGCGGTCGTCGCTCTGATCTGGCCACAAGCGGTTTCTCGCTGGCTTGGGATAGGCGGCGACAAGCTGCTGGGAGCCATCCTGGATGCAGGTGCGAAGGTGTGCCTCGGTGTCTCGGTCCTCGTCACTATTTACGTGGCCTTCCGCCGCATCCTGGCCTCTGACGATTCGCTCCTCGATTCTCGGTTTGCTTTGGCGATCAGGCTGCTCGGGAGCGTCGAGTCCCGCCGGCCGGGCAGGGCCGGAGTTGTGGAGCGTCTCGGCGCAGTGATGCTGTTGGAAAGCGTGGTGGATAAGGACCCCGCCGAATTCGCCGTGCGCATCCTCAGTCTGCTGACCCAATACATACGATCTCAGCCCGATCCCGGCTCGGCGGACCTCTCCAACCGCGCCGACCTCGATGCGGCTTTCCGGCTCGTGTTTCGCTTAACCCGCCAGATCGCACCGGAACGTCGGATCGACCTTGCGGGCCTTCGCCTAAAGGGACTGCGCCTGGGCGACGAGTGGGACGCTACCGACCGCGCCTGGCCAGCAGTCGACTTGACCGGAGCCGACTTGCAGGGCGCATTTCTCGCGCACATGGATCTGCGCAACGTCGTGCTGGTCGGCGTTCACTTCGACCAGGCTTCCCTAGAGGGTACGAAATGGCGTGGTCTGATCCAGGAATGCACGTTCAACGGCGCCGAACTTAGAACAGCCGAACTGTCGGATGCCACGTTTCGCGTCGTTGAGATGCGGGAGACAACGCTCGTGGGATCCAGGCTTCAGCGCGTCCGTTTCGAGGGGAACGCCAACCTACAGGAGGCCGAGTTCGTCGAGGCGCACCTCACGCACGTCGCTTTCGGCAACGCGAACATCGCCAGCACATTCTGGCAACGCGCGAGGCTCGATGATGTTGACCTGAGTAACGCATCCGCGGATGCCAAGGCGGTAGAGTCTTTGCGGGAAGCTTCTGCCACCGAGGGTCTGCGCTGGCCCAGCGTGGAGGATGCCGAAGAGACGGCCTCCAGGGCCGATTCCATGGGTGCTCCGTCGTTATGACGCTACTGTTCCAGCGCCAGACCCACGGCTGGTCGCAACACCCGGCGCGCGCTGGCCGGTTACTATCACGGAGGAACTGCCGATGAGCAAAACGATGCCCGATGTTGATCGTCTGGTCGCATTGCAGGATTTGCTGTTCACACGCGCGAAAAGGTGGGACCGCGGCCTGTTACTCGCACTGTTCGCCACGCTGGTCGTCTCGCTGGCCAGCCTTTTTGCAGCCGACGAACGATGGGCAATCTCGCTAGCCGTTTCCTCCGCGATTCTCGCCTTCGTCGCATTCGGCTTTCTTCTCCAAGGAAAGAAGGAGCGGGCGTCGGCGGAAAAGGCCCGGCGGGCCACGGTCCTTGTCGGCGGCCTCGGGAAGACGCTCTCCGGGGATGAGATCCTAATTCTCCAGGCGCTAGCGAATGCCACCGACGCGGAACTGGAGAAGCATCGGAACAAGGACTACTTCAGGACCAAAGAACCCGCTGGGCCCAAGCGCGCGGCCGAGATGGCCCTCGAAAACGCCTTCTGGAGCTTCAACCTGTACCGGGCGGCCCGATCGGTGATGTGGCTATCTACACTCGTCATCACGGCGCTTGTGGCCGTCTGGCTCCTCTTTGCCCTGGGTGTCCTGCCCGGCGCCCACCCACGGCAGGTGATGGTCCTCTCGGCGATAGCCTCGTCCCTTGTTCTTCTGGAGCTGCTGGCACGAACGATCCAATACGGTACCGCTGGAGCCCAGGCGGAGGAACTCTATCGGAGGTTGCTTCGCATCCGCGACGCCAGTTGCCCGGAAAACGACCTCATCATGGCGCTGATGGACTACAACTCCACGGTGGAATCCGCACCGATGATCCCGTCCTGGGTATACCGGTGGAAATGGAAGGGCATTGACGATCTCTACAAACGGACCTAGGGTGGACCCGCCGGGGTGCGTCTGGGTCGTTCCCCGAAACGACCTGGAGGCTGTCGCAATCGTCGACCTTCTGAATAGCGCCAGCGAACCCGTGTGGGTCACTGGCCAACCATGGGGCGCGACTTGGGCGGGCTTGGAGCCGGAATTCCGCGCGAGTCTGTCCGCGCTGCCGAAATCCACGCGCATCTTCGGCGTTGAGCTTGGCGGCCCCAACCCTTACGGCGCCCGCGACATCGACCACCATCGATACCAAGACGAAGACCGTTGGCGGCCCGAAAGCTCGATTGAACAAGTCGCTGCCGAGCTGGGCATCGGCTTGGACCGGCGTCAACAGTTGATCGCCGCCAACGACCGCGGCTACATCCCCGAGATGCGGCGCATGGGACCTAGCCCCCAGGAAATCGATGCCATCCGCGCCGCGGACCGGCGCGCCCAGGGGCTCACCGAAGCCGATGAGCGCCAGGCGAAGGAGGACGTCCGCGCGGCGGTGCTGGTGCGTCCGGGCTGTTTCATCGCGGCGTGCTCCCGCCCCACCTCCGCTCACCTTGACGCGCTGGCGGATTCCGCGGTCGAAGTGCTGCTGGTAGGGCAGGACGAGTGGCTCTACAGCGGCCCGCGATACTGTGAGCTGGCTGGCAAGCCTTGGAAGCAGACGAACTGGAGCGGTGGTCAGGACAAGGAAGGATACTTCGGTATCAAACGGCCCGATGACGACGCCAGGGCCGCTATCCAGTCGTGGTTCGGTAGCTGAAGGCCGAGCACCGCCCGCTCCGGCTTCACTGCCACCCGTCACTACCGGCGCAACCCAGTGAACTAAACCGCTTTGCG
>PLGA01000655.1 GCA_003139735.1 Bryobacterales bacterium
GCGCTCTCCTCCGGGAACGGCAGGTAGACTTCGAACCAGTCCTGGATGCGCTCGGCGACCGGACGGCGCTCCGCGGTCTCACGCGCGTGTTCGAGAAAACCAGTGACTTTACCCATGACTCAATCCACCAAACTCATGAAAAAGTGGGACGGGGCGCCCACGGGGTCTGTGGGCCGCCGGCGTCCGTGCCGCTTGGTGGGGCAGGCNNAGGCGATTCGCCTGCCCTCGCCAGCGACCCGCGCAGCGGGCGCGGCGAGCTCTTGCTTGGCTGCTTGCATTTCCGCAATCATGACTTAATCTCCGGCCGGCTGCAGCGCCGCGGCGGGCTGGCTCACGCCGGGTGGCAAGGACAAGTCCACCGCGTGGCCGACGCTCTCTCCGGCGCCGAGGGCGCGCCGGTACTCGTGCGGAAAGACCCTCAGGAATTTGGGCAGGGTCTGTTCCCAGTTCTCCAGAATCCGACGGCCCAGCGGGCTCTCCGTAGCGGCTACGTGCCGCGCGATGAGCGCAAAAAGAAGCTGCGCGTCGGTCTCGCCCTCCAACACAGGCTCCAAGGCCACGCTGGCGGGGTTGCAGCGCTTCTCGGCGAAATCGCCTTTCTCATCGAGCACGAATGCCAAGCCGCCGCTCATGCCGGCGGCGAAATTGCGCCCGCACTTCCCGAGTACCACCACCAGGCCGCGGGTCATGTATTCGCAGCCGTGGTCGCCAAGACCTTCCACTACCGCCGTCGCGCCGGAATTGCGCACCGCGAAGCGCTCGCCGGCCACGCCGTTGATGTACGCTTCGCCGGCGGTGGCGCCGTAGAGCGCGACGTTGCCGATAAGGATATTCTCTTCGGGGACGAACGTGGAGGCCCGCGGCGGATAAACAATCAGTTTTCCTCCGGAAAGCCCCTTCCCGATGTAGTCGTTGGCCTCGCCTTCCAGTTCGAGCGTAACGCCCTTCGCGAGAAACGCGCCGAAGCTTTGTCCGGCCGACCCGTTGAAGCGGAACCGGATGGTATCCGCGGGCAGTCCGGCGGACCCGTAACGGCGGGCGATCTCGCCCGAAAGCATGGCCCCCACGGTGCGGTGCACGTTGCGAATAGGTAGCCGCACATCCACCGGCGCCAGGCGTTCCAGCGCCTGCCGCGAGAGATCGATCAACTCATGGTCGAGCGCGTTCTTGAGGCCGTGATCTTGCGCCTGGACGCACCGGCGGGCGATGCGGCTCGGGGCCGGCGGGTTGTATAGAATCGTCGAAAGGTCCAGGCCCTTGGCCTTCCAGTGGTCCAGGGCGGCGCGGGGTTCGAGCATGTCCACCCGCCCCACCATTTCATCGAACGTGCGGAAGCCCATGCTGGCCATGTATTCGCGCACTTGCTCCGCAATGAAGAAGAAGAAGTTGATCACGTTCTCGGGCGTGCCGCTAAACCTCGCGCGCAGCACCGGGTCTTGCGTCGCGATGCCCACCGGACAGGTATTCAGGTGGCACTTGCGCATCATCACGCAGCCCATGGATACCAGCGGCGCGGTAGAGAAGCCGAACTCCTCGGCCCCCAGCAGCGCGGCGATCGCCACGTCGCGCCCGGTTTGCAGCTTGCCGTCGGTCTGCACGCGAATGCGGCCGCGCAGATCGTTCATCACCAGCACCTGGTGCGTCTCGGCCAGACCCAATTCCCAGGGGATGCCGGCATGACGGATGGAACTCAGCGGTGACGCTCCGGTCCCGCCGGAGTCGCCCGATATGAGCACCACATCGGCGTGCGCTTTGGCCACTCCGGCGGCCACCGTGCCCACTCCCACTTCCGCCACCAGCTTTACCGAAATGCGCGCCGAGGGGTTCACATTCTTGAGGTCGTAGATCAACTGCGCCAAGTCTTCAATCGAGTAAATATCGTGATGCGGCGGAGGCGAAATCAGGCCGACGCCGGGTATCGAATGGCGCACGCGGGCGATGGTCTTATCCACCTTGTGGCCGGGAAGCTGTCCGCCCTCGCCGGGCTTGGCGCCCTGGGCCATCTTGATCTGAAGATCGTCCGCGTTCACCAGGTAATTGGCCGTCACCCCGAACCGCCCCGACGCCACCTGCTTCACCGCGCTGCGGCGCAGGTCCCCGAAGCGCTCCTCGTCTTCCCCACCCTCGCCGGTGTTGGAGCGCGCCCCCATGCGGTTCATGGCGATGGCCAGCGTCTCATGCGCTTCCTTGGAAATGGAGCCGAAGGACATGGCGCCGGTGGCGAAGCGCTTCACAATCTCCTGAGCCGGCTCGACTTCCTCCAGCGGAACCGGCTCGGCCGAGGTCTTCAGTTCCAGCAGGCCGCGCAACGTGCATAGCTGGCTGTTTTGCCGGTCGATGAGATCCGTGTACTCTTTGAAGGTCTCGAAGTTCTTCTGCCGGACGGCATGCTGCAATTTGGCGATCGTCTCCGGGTTCACCAGGTGATACTCGCCGCCGACCCGGTATTGATAATTGCCGCCCGCCGCTAGGTCGGCCTCCGATTCCGCCATGGGACGGTAAGCGTGCCGGTGCCGCAGGATGGCCTCCTGGGCGATCACGTCCAGGCCTATTCCCTCGATGCGGGAAACCGTCCCCGTGAAGTATTTGTCCACCACGCGCCGGTCGAGCCCGATGGCTTCGAAAACCTGCGCGCCGCGGTAGCTTTGCAGCGTGGAAATGCCCATCTTGGAGAAGGTTTTCAACAAGCCCTTGTTGATGGCCTTGATGAACTTCTCCGCGCCGGCCTGTCCCACCGTCTCCAGAGCTAGATAGGGATTGACCGCGCTCGCCCCGTAGCCGATCAGCAAAGCGAAGTGCATGGTCTCGCGCGGCTCGCCGGATTCCACAATCAGCGCCACCTGCGTGCGCGTTTCCTCGCGCACCAGGTGATTGTGAACCGCGGCCAGCGCCAGCAGGCTGGGAATCGGCGCCCAGTCCTGGTCCACGCCGCGATCCGAGAGGATCAACAGCGTATAGCCCGATTGGATGGCCAGCGACGCGCGCCGGCAGAGTTGCGAGAGCGCGCGCTCCAGCCCCTTGCCCCCGTCCTCAACGGCGAACAACGTGGGCAGCGTCGTAGCCAGGAAATCGCCCGTCGAGACGCGCCGCAGCTTCTCCAGATCGTGGTTGGTGAGAATCGGATCGGACAGCTTAAGGGTGTGGCAATGCCGGGGCGTTTCGTCCAGGATGTTGCGCTCCGTCCCGATGTAGCTGGTGAGCGACATCACCATCTCTTCGCGAATCGGGTCGATCGGCGGATTGGTGACCTGCGCGAAAAGCTGCTTGAAATAGTGGAACAGCAACTGCGGCCGGTCGGAAAGGCACGCCAGCGGCGTATCCGATCCCATCGAGCCGATCGGTTCCTCGCCCTTTTCCGCCATCGGCCCGAGAATCATCTTGAGGTCTTCCTCGGTGTAGCCGAAGGAGCGCTGGCGGCCGATCAGCGTGGCCTGGTCCGCACCGTGCTCCCGCGGCGGGTCGGGAAGCTGGTCCAACGTGACCTGGTTTTCCTTGATCCAGAGCTGATAGGGATTGCGCCCGTAAAGGCCCCGCTTGATCTCGCGGTCGGAAACGATGCGGCCCTCGACCGTATCCACCAGCAGCATCTTGCCGGGCTGCAACCGGCCTTTGAGCAACACGTCCTCGGGCGCCACCGGCAGAACGCCGGCCTCCGACGCCATCACCACCAGGCCGTCCCGGGTCACCAGGTAACGCGCCGGCCGCAAGCCGTTGCGGTCGAGCGTGGCGCCGATGGAACGGCCGTCGGTGAAGGCTATGGCTGCCGGGCCGTCCCAAGGCTCCATCAGGGAAGCGTGGTATTCGTAGAACGCCCGCTTCTGCGGGTTCATGTACGGATTCTTGGCCCACGCCTCTGGAATCAGCATGGCCACCGCGTGCGGCAAGCTGCGGCCGGCCATCAGAAGCAACTCGAGCGCGTTATCGAAATTCGCGGAATCGCTGCCGCCCGGCTGGATGATGGGGAACAGCTTCTTGATGCCGTCGCCGAAAAGCGGAGAGGCCAGCACCGACTGCCTCGCGTGCATCCAGTTCACGTTCCCGCGCAGCGTATTGATTTCGCCATTGTGCGCCACGTAGCGGTAGGGGTGCGCGAGCTGCCACGTGGGGAAGGTGTTGGTCGAAAAGCGCTGGTGCACCAGGCACAGGGCGCTCACCACGTCGGGATCCCCCAGTTCCGGATAGAAGCGCGCAATCTGCGGCGCCAGCAGCAGACCTTTATAAACGATCGTGCGTCCGGAGAACGAGGGGATGTAGAAGAACTCCTTCGCTTGCCCATCCGACGCCGCCGCCTCGGCTTCGGCGCGCTTGCGCACCACGTAGAGCTTGCGCTCCAACTGGTCGGGCGTCATGCCCTTGGCGCGGGCCACGAAAATCTGCTGAATATACGGCTGCGAAACGCGCGCCACGCGGCCGATGGCCGAGCCGTCGATGGGCGTGTCGCGCCAACCAAGCACCGTGAGGCCTTCCTCCCGGACGATGCGCTCCACCATGCCCTCGCACTGCAAGCGGGCGTGCGGTTCCACCGGCAGAAAAGTCATGCCGACGCCATATTCGCCCATCGGGGGCAGCGTGAACCCCAGACGAGCGCATTCGCGCGCAAAGAACCGGTGTGGAATCTGGATGAGCACTCCCGCGCCATCGCCCGTTTCCGGGTCGCACCCGCACGCGCCGCGGTGCGTCAGGTTGACCAGGACCTGTATGCCCTTCACGATGACGTCGTGGGAGCGCTGGCCTTTGATGTTCGCGACGAAGCCGATTCCGCAGGCGTCGTGCTCGTTGCGCGGATCGTAAAGCCCTTGGGCTTCGGGTAGACCGGTGATGACAGTGGGATCGCTCATTAGGATCGCTCGGGAATCCGCAAGCCAGGACGGTAATCCGGCCGCGGGTTCATGGGAACGGCAATGCGCCTTACGGGACAGTGTAACATCCTCCGTAGTATTAGGCAATAGGAAACTAAAAACCATGTACTATCAGTTTTGTTTATGTTAGAATCGCTTCGTGACACTGTGGGAACTGCGTCTTTTCAAAGAGATTGGCTGCGCGAAGAGCATGAGCAAGGGCGCCGTTCATTGCGAGGTCAGCCAGTCTGCGGCTAGCCAGCACGTCCGGGAGGTGGAACGGCGGATGGGGGTGGCCCTGTTCGACCGCGGCAGGCGGCCGTTGGAGTTAACTCCCGCTGGAAGATTGTATTACGAGTTTTGTCGCGAGGTGCTGCGCCGGCAGGAGGAGTTCGCGCGCGCGCTGGAAGACTTGAAGGGCGGCGTGGAGGGAACGGTGCGCGTAGCTTCCATCTACTCCATCGGCCTTTCCGAAATGAGCCGGCTGCAGGAGTCCTTCGGCGCGCGCCACCCCGCGGCGCATCTCCATGTGGAGTATCAGCGCCCGGACCAAGTCTACGATTCGGTGCGCGACGAAACGGCCGACCTCGGGCTGGTGAGCTATCCGGCGGCCAGTCGCGACATCGCCGCCATTCCGTGGCGCAGGGAGGAGATGCAGGTGGCGGTTCCGCCGGCGCATCCCTTCGCGGTCAAAGCGGAAGTCTGGCCCGGGGATCTCAACGGTCAGGATTTCATTGGATTCGATGAAGATCTGTCCATCCGCCGGGAGCTCGACAAATTCCTCCGAACCAACGGCGCCGGCGTCAACATGGCGATGCACTTCGATAACATCCAGACCATCAAGGAAGCCGTAGCGCTCGGCTCCGGCATCAGCATCCTGCCCGCGCGCACCATGCAGGCGGAAATCGCGCAAGGCCGCCTGGTGGCCGTGAAGCTGCACGCCCCCGACCTGTATCGCCCGGTCGGCGTCCTGCACCGCCGCCGCAAGAAGTTCAACGCCGCCACGCAATCGTTCCTGGACCTGCTCCTCGCCGCCGAAGGGTCCTGATGTGGGGCAGACGCTTTCGTCTGCCACCCCGCCCTCGGCGTCGTCGCCCCCCTCACCGCGCATAAGCCAGAATCGACCGTGCGATCGATTCGAGCGGCAGAATTACATCCACGGCGCCCCGCTTAATGGCCTCGTTAGGCATTCCGAAAACCACCGGAGTGGCTTCGTCCTGGGCGATGGTGGCCGCGCCGGCCTCCTTCATTTCCAGCATTCCTCGTGCGCCGTCGTCGCCCATCCCCGTCAGGATCGCCGCCACCGCGTTCGGTCCCGCGTAGCGCGCCGCCCAGGAGAAGCATGATGGCTTATCGAGTGGCAGCAGTCGACGTTCACAAGAAGATGCTAGTGGTGGTGGTGGCTACCGGCGCCTGCGCAATCCACTGTATGCAGGCGTGTTCCTGATGAACTTCGGGTTGGGGTTGCTCGCCAGCCGCGTGGGATTTTGCTTCATCTTTTTGGCCAGCCTGGTTTTCTATGGGCGGCTGCTCCTCCGTGAGGAGGCACAGTTGCTTGCCGCACAAGGGGAACCGTACGCCCGATTCCGCGCGGCAGTTCCGTGCCTTTGGCCCTTGTTGAGGCCGCGGCTTCCCGCCGGCGGCCGGACGCCCGAATGGGGTCAAGCCTTCCTGGGCGAAGTGACCATCTGGGCTTTAGCCGTGGCGACCCTCATGTTTGCGGTGA
>PLGA01000295.1 GCA_003139735.1 Bryobacterales bacterium
CCTTTGCGCTCGTGGCGCACAATCGTCGGCGTGTCGGCTAACCTGCGGTACGGTGGTCTGAAAAATGAAGAGGAGAGTGCAATGACCGTGTTCGTAGCGGTCAGCCAGTTTTCTCCGGACCGAATGACCTACGCGCTGCACACTGCGGGTGATCCGCTGAGGTATGTCAGGAGTGTGCATGAGATCGTGCGGGAGGCAGATTCACGCATACCCGTCACCAACGTGGTCACACAGGCTGCGGAAATCGATCGGACGATCAGCCGGGAACTTACGTTCGCGAAATTGTGTACGGGTTTCGCGGTTCTCGCTCTCCTGATCGCGTGCGTGGGGCTCTACGGAACGATGTCGTACAACGTCGCGCGGCAAATCGGCGAGATCGGAATCCGTATGGCGCTGGGCGCGCAACGCGGCGCCGTGATATGGATGGTTCTGCGCCGCGTTCTAGTACTGACGGCGGTGGGACTCGCGATCAGCGTGCCTGCCGCGTTGATCGCGTCCCGGCTTGTGAAATCGTTTCTGTTCGAGACCCAGCCCAATGATCCGGGAACCCTGGCGCTGGCCGGTGTCGTCCTCCTAAGCGCCGCGATTCTCGCCGGCTATGCGCCGGCAAGGCGGGCGTTCCGAATTGATCCGCTGGCGGCTCTGCGGCACGAATAGGACATAGTCCTTCGTGCAATTCGGTGCGGCGCTCACGCGATCAGTTGGCGAAGAACGGGCACCTCGGAAACTTCGCGGAAACGGCGCGTCCGTCCCCTCCCGGCCCGGCGTAATGGAAGAGGACCCTTTTCATGGCACTCCTTTTCAGGATGGCCGATGTCCGCCCGAAACGCTTCTGGTGCGAAGGGCTGCTAACGCCAGCTATACAGGGCGCTAGCTGAGCCGAGACCGCCGCATAACAAGGGCTTCGGGCGGACGACGCTCCGCGCCGCACCGGTATCGAGTGCCTGCGGGGCTTGCAGCAAGGCTCGTCTTTGCAGCCGGAGTTGATAGAGGACCGAGGTCGGCCGGCCTTTCGCTACTTGGAAGCTGGTCTTGGCCAAGGCCCTGGGCGGCGTACCGGGCCTGGGATAAGCGGCTTGTGATAGCCCAACAGACACTGAGCGCCAAAACGGAAATCCTGGTCAGGATTTTGGCGCCCAAGAAGTGTCACTCGCTCGGAATGCAACTCGCGGGAATCAATCACGGCTGGTGGTATAGTAGACCCGGCGTGCGAGTCCAGAATGACTCCTGCTAGTATGGTGTCGGAGGTTTCATGGCGTTCTGTCAGAGTTGTGGCGCTCCAGTGGAAGGCAGGTTCTGTGCGAAATGTGGCGCGGCAGCCCCGAGCCAAGGTGGGGCCCCGCCTGCCCCGGCCGGAACTCTGCCCCCGGTGGCTGCGGCTATGCAGGATAACGTCGCCTCGGCCCTGTGTTATGTGCTGGGGTTGATCACCGGGATTATCTTCCTGGTGATGGAACCTTACAGCCGGAACCGGGCGATTCGGTTCCACGCGTTCCAGTCGATATTTCTGAACGTCGCGGTGATCGCGGTGGATATCGTGATTGGCATTTTCTTCCGCGTTGTCTTCTATACGTTCGGACTTGCGGGCCTGCTGGCCGGCATTCTGTGGCCCTTGTTCGGGCTGGCGTGCTTCGCCCTGTGGCTCTACCTGATCTTCTCCGCCTATCAGGGTAAAACGGTCCTCCTGCCATTGATCGGGCCGCTCGCCCAAAAGCAGGCACAGGGCTGATTTCGCGGCAACCGCAGGGAAAGTCTCCAGGCGCGCCGGGAGTATCTGTTTCGGCTCTGCGTCCGGGGGCTTTCGTTGCCCGAGCTGGCGGACGGAAGGCTTGGCCATTATCCGGCGCTGCGCGGCAATGCTCGGGTTCGGCTCACTTTCTTGCGGTTACAACTTCGAGATGATGCGTTTGGCGATGGCAATCTGGACGTCGCGGCTGCCGGGCAACAAGCGCGCGTCGAGTTGCACGCTGACGTCGCCTTGACGAAACATGAAGAGGCTCAAGAGGGGTCCTGATATTGCTTCGTCACCCACTCCTTTGACTTCTTCGCGCATCATGGCCTTACCTTCGGGATCGGCGCCTTTCATCACGAGGGCGCCAGTTAAGCCCACCCCGAGCTTGAATCCAGCCATGGCGGCTTTGGCATTCTCCGAGTCGATTCCAACGGTAAGCAGCAGCCCGTTGGTCTCACCTACGGCGGGGCCGGCAGCGCCGGCGATGCCTCGAACCATATTGCCAAAGTCGTTCATTACCGCTTGCTGACCGGCCTTGGAAGGCGCGCCCTTCGTCTCCTCTTGCAGTTTCTTCATGGCTGCGGCTGCTTCGTCGGAAGCGCGCTGTTGCGCCGCGGACGAGTAGTAGCGGCACGACGAATGGGTGGACCGGCCTGTGCTTTCCACACGTTCGATGTTGAGGTTGAGGATCTGCGCCAGGTCTCCGCCGGTGAGCAATTCGCAGGCGTCGAATTGCCGGGCGGGTCCGTGACGCCTTTCAGAGAAGCCGTTCAGATCGATTCCGTTGTTTGCGGCGGCCTGCTTGACTTTGTGCAAGGCGAACCAGACCCCGCCGATGGCGAGCACGCCCATTAGACCGAGGATTCCCAGCACCACAAACAGGATCTTCAGCCCCGACCCGCTCTTGGATGCCGGCGGCAGAGGCTGAGCGTACTGCGGCGGCGGTGGTGGCGCGTAAGCCGGCGGGGCTGCGGAAAGCGGTGACGGCTGGCTCGCGCGCGCCCCGCATTTGGCGCAGAAGACTCCGGCGATTTGAGCGCCGCAACTCTGGCAGAACATCTGCGTGCTCCCTGGGGCGCAGTTGCACCTTACGTCATTCTATACCCACCCGGCTGAATCCTTCCAAACGACTTGGAAGCCGTGCGGAACGGCGCCCAAACGGTCAAGCTGGCGGTCTTCCTATCAGGACGATACACACGCATCTCACACACATTTACTCAAATGTCTGCAAGTTATTTAAAATGAAACACTTATTCTGGTGAGCCGGGCGGGGCTCGAACCCGCGACCCTGTGCTTAAAAGGCACATGCTCTACCACCTGAGCTACCGGCCCGCTGTTGCAGCTTGAATGACGCTTAGCCCAGTGTAACAGACCCGCGCGGGCCGATTGCCAATCGGCCCGCAGGTTGCCTTGTGGCCAAGGGACCCGGGGCTTTACTTGCCCACCACGAGAATCGTAAACGAACCGGGAACCATCGCGCCTCCTCGGCCACCCCTTCCTCCAGCCGGCGGCGGCGCCCCAGCGGGCGGCGCGGGCGGCGGTGCGCTCTCGGCGGCGATCAGCAGGACGTGGTTGGTCTTGCTGTCCAGCGTCAGCGTCTTGGCGCGCGTCATGGTTTTGAGGTTCTGTTCCACCACGAAGCTGGTGGGACTGTTTTCCTTGATAATCGTCAGCGTGCCATCGCTGTTGGAACTGAAGGCCTCCAGGGTGGCGGGGTTAAATGTCGCGCCGTCGGTCCCTTGGCCGATCGGCAGGGTGGTGATGATGTTGCCGTTGTCGGAGTTGAGAATCACCATGACTGCCGGATCGTGGCAGGACGCGAACAGGACGTGGTTCTTCACATCGAAGGCCAGTCCGCCGGGCCCGCCACCCTTGCCGGCCAGATCGAACGTACCCGTTACTTTGAGCGCCGCCGCGTCCACCACGGCGATCTTATCCTTATCTTCCAGGTCGACGTAGAGGTGGCCCTTGCTGTCTGTGACTGCCTGCTCCGGCGCCCCGCCCAAGTCGACGGTACCCACCACCGCGCCGTCCACCGAATTAATCACCGTCGCGTTAGGAGCGCCGTGACTGAATATCCAGACCCGCTGGTTGAATGGGTCGAACAGAATGCCATCCGGGCCGCCCTGGACGTCGATGGTCTTGATCAAGGCCAGGGTCTTGGCGTCCCACATGGCGACTGGCTTGCTGCTGGCGAAACCGTGACCCGACTTGGGGTCGACCGCGGCGCCGCGCGCGTTGGTATTGGCGATTTCGCCGACGGATTCCTGGGTGTCCAGATTGTAGACCGTGACCCGCGCTGGATTCCCGGTGCGCGGAATGTACAAACGCCGGCCGTCAGCGTCCGCATAAACATAATCGAAACCACCGTCGCCGCCCACTTTGGCGGCCTTCAGAACCTTATAAGGCCCATCCTGAGCCGATCCGATTGACGTGAAAATCGCGAAACCCGCGATCGTTACCGCAATTCCTAAACAAACTCGTCGCATGCTCTATCTCCTCTGCCGGGGTGCAGCCGATATTATCCCTCATCGTGGATGAACGCACGATGAACCTCTGCTCCTACCGCCGCCGGTCCTCGCCGGCGGTGTCCCTCATTTCAGGGCGGCGGCGGCCGATTCGATAGCCGCCCCGGCGTTGGCCAGCGTCTGGCCGGCCAACACGATCTCCCGGTCCGCAAGTTGCCACTGCTTTTGCTCGATGCTCTCGCGCACGCCCGGCAGAGTCTTCACGCCGTAGCCGGTGTAGAATCCAGGCGCGTAGATCTGATTCTTGAACCAATCGCGGTTGGGCAGGCCATCCTTGAGCGTGAGCGCGCGCTCCACGGCGATCAGCCGCGCGTTGGCCTGGCGCAGGGCCGCCGGCGGCGCACTCGCGGACACGTGCGTCATGGCCTCCCTGTAGTCCTCCGTTGCGCGCTGGAGCGCGGCCATGCCGTTGTCGAGCGGTGCGAAATTCAGAAACGGCGGAACCTCTTCCTTCTTCGGCGGAACGGTCTTGATGCGCGGATCTTCGATGGCCGCGAAAACTCCCTCGTCGATCTGGCGATTCCGTTCCACAGTGTGCTCGCGCGCATCGCTCGCCAGTTTCCGCACCTCGTTCACGTAGCGGCGGACGGTTTCGCTGAAATCGTCGAAATCGAAAGGCAGCAGATCGGCGTCCGCCAGACGCATGACGGCAACGCCGGCGGTTTGCGCCAGGGCGCGCCCGTAGACGAAGTCCTTGTCCGAGAAATGCGTGTACCAGTAGAAATCGTCGTAGATGGAGTGGTAAATGCCGCCGCCATCCTCGCCTCCATAGGCCAGGTTCAGCGATGCCACGCCCAGGTGGTCGATGAACACGGTGTAGTCCGAGCCGGAGCCCAGCGCGGCCATGCGCAAATCGGGCCGCGTGCGCGCTTCCTGCCCATCGGCCGCGCTGCCTGGCGCCTGGCCCGAGATCTCGCGCGCTTGCAAACGCTTCCACACGGTCACGCCGCTCTCCGGGTCGTCAATGTCGCGCGCCACGCCGTTCATGAACTTCTCTAAAGTGTGCGAGCCGGACATATTGAGATAGCCGCGGCCGTTGCTATCGGAGTTGACATACGCCGCGGCGTTACGCGTGAGTTCGTCGGCGTGCGTCTCGGCCCACTCGGTGGAACCCAGCAGCCCGGGCTCTTCGCCGTCCCAAAAGCACAGCAGGATGGTGCGCTTGGGCTTCCATCCCTGGCGCAGCAGCGTGGCGAGGCCGCGCGCCTCCTCCAACACGGCCGACGTTCCGGAGACTGGATCTTCGGCGCCGTTCACCCAGGCATCGTGGTGGTTGCCGCGGATGACCCATTCGCCCGGATAGGCGTCGCCCGGGATGCGCGCAATCACGTCATAGAGCGGCTTGGTGTCCCAATTGAACTTGACGTGCAGATGGACCTTGGCGGGGCCCGGGCCAATGTGGTAGGTGAGGGGCAGCGCGCCGCGCCAGGCCGCCGGCGCGCCGGGACCCGTGAGCGCGGCCAGCAGCGGCTGCGCGTCGGCGTAGGAAATGGGCAGCACGGGGATCTTGGTGAGGGTGACCGCTTGGTCGATCGGCAGGCGCTTGGCATCTTTCGTAGCGCCGACGCCTGGAGTCAGCGGGTCGCCGGGATACACCGGCATGTCCATGACGCTGCCGCGCTGTACGCCGTCCTTGGGGCGGTACGGTCCGTTGGGAAACGTGTCGCCGTCCTGGTAGCCGTCGTCGCGCGGGTCGGAATAAATCAGGCATCCCACCGCGCCGTGCTCGGCCGCGACCTTGGGCTTGATGCCGCGCCAGGAACCGCCGTAGCGCGCGATCGCGATGGCCCCCTTGACGGAGATGCCCAGGCGGTCCAGCGTGTCGTAGTCTTCCGGTACGCCGTAGTTCACGTAGACCAGCGGCGCCGTGACGTCGCCATCGATGGAATATGCGTTGTAGGTGGGCAACTGCTCGTCTTGCTGCGAGGAAGTGGGATCGCCGGGGACCGCCGGCTCGGCCAGTTTGGCGGTGAACCGGGTAGGCTCGACGAGTTCGAGCGAGCGCTCCTTAGGGGTCGGAAAGAGAACATCGAAGGTTTCGATCTGCGCGTCCAGGCCCCACTCCTTGAGCCTGGTGAGGATCCACTCCGCGTTGTCCTTATCGTAGGGCGAGCCGACGTGGTGCGGGCGCGCGCTGAGCCGCTGCATATCGGCGCGCAGATTGGCGGTATCGGGAATCGCGCGGAACTTGGCTTCCCAATCGCGCTCGGCGCGGGAGGAATCCCCGAGGTAGCCGCCGAGAGGCGCGCTTTGCGACCACGCGACGGACAGCAAGGCCAGGCAAAGCAGGAGAACGGCAAAAGTTCGCATCAGGCGACCATTCTATCGCGTGGGGAGGGCCATGCGTCGCGCGCTTCGCTGTCGCATGCCGGGGATTCGTCGCAACCCAACAGGTCCAGGCTGAGGGAATCGGCCAGGGCCGTTGGTGAGGAGTTCCACAACGACGGAGGCAGCCAGAACGATCATCGCGCATCCCTCAACTCGCGCACCACTTGCGCGGAGCTCCGCTCAGCGGGGATCGCCTTTACCTGCCCGGTGCGCTCCAACCACTCCTGCATGGTCGGGCGCTCCGCCGTCCGCGCCAACTCTCGCTTGATGAAGTCGGAGAGACTCATGCCCTCGCGAGCCGCCCGGGCCTTCAAGGTGCTGTGTACTTGTTCCGGGACGTTTCTCACCAGAATCATCTTCAACATGTCCTAAGCATACATAAACGTTTGGCACATGTCGGGCGCGGGTCGCGCTGTTCGCTCATTGACATCCGCCGCCCGTGCGCCGATTCAGTATATTAGATCCATGCGCGGGTTGCTTCTGGCTGTGATCCTCATCGCCGGTGCGTCCGCTCAAAGCCCGATTGACCCGGCCCAGATCCCCGCCCTGCTAAGCGGAATCTCCCAGCGCCCCACGGAGTTTTCGCTCGGCTGCGGTTTCTCGCCCATCCCGCCGGTCCTCGATTTTACCTTCCGATTCCAGGCTGGCTACGTCTTCCGCCTCTCGGCCGACCAGTACAAGGCCGGCCCCCACGCCTGGGTCGTCCTCACGGAGGTCACCCCCCGCGGCGTCGACGGTAAGCCCTCCTGGCTCTTTGCCCGCACCAGGACCGACCTCGTAAAGACGGCCGGCTTCAACCTTGAAATCTCCGGCGCTTACTTGCTCGGCCAGGGATCCTATTCGGTCGAGTCCACTCTCTACGACGATGTGGGCGGCTCCTGCCAACACAAGTGGACCGTCCGTGCCTCGCTCGCCCGCGGCCAACGCGGCGTCCAACTCTCAATGCCGCCGTTCGCCGTCCGCGGCGCCGGCGGCCTGGGCGCCGCCGATTGGAAACCCGCCGCCGGCGGACCCGCGCTCACCATCCTCCTCGACGCCGCTCCCCTTGCTTCTCGCCGCACCCGCTTGAACCCCGGCGACGCCGACTTTTTGGTCCGCGTCCTCACGGCCATAGTGGGCGGCGTCCCCGCCGCATCCGTCCGCCTGGTGGTCTTCAATCTGGACAAACAGAAGGAGATCTTTCGCCGCGACGC
>PLGA01000030.1 GCA_003139735.1 Bryobacterales bacterium
CGGCAAGAGACCGCACAAGAAGGCGCAGAGGGCTCCAGAAGCAGCCGCAACGGCCGCCGCTCAATAGAGCTCTGGTCCGATGGCATGCTTGCGCCCGCCGCAGGAGCCGCGGCTCCAACCGGCGGCGCAAGTGCGACAGCTCATACCCAATTCGCATCTATTCTGAAGTAAGAACGGGCCGAAACCGGGCCAGCGGCNNGTCTAACTCAGATATGCACATTTGCATTGCGGTCCTCCTTTTGTCAGTGGAGATCGCCCAAGCTCAATCTGGTGTGCCTACGTTTCGCGTGGATAGCGTGCTTCCATCCGGCAGTGACCGGCCCGTGCAACTCATGCCCGGAATGCTGGTCTCGATCTATGGCACAGATCTCGGCCCCCGAGAGAGCTGCATTGGCCAAGCGGACGCGACAAAGAGGGAGACGCCCAGTCCTCTGCGGCCCGACCAGCCTTTGGTAGAGACGCTGATCTATCCTAAGCAGCTTTGCGGTGTGCAGGTCATGTTTGGCGACACGCCATCTGGGCTGCTGTATGTCCAGGGGGGCCAGATCAACTTCAAGATGCCGCAGGAGGCGCCGATGGAGGGCACCGCACCGCTGCGCGTCGTGTACCAGGGCCGCAGCAGCGCCGCCGTGGACATTCGTCTCGGCCTCGAAGCGGCCACGCTCTCGCTGGAACAACCGGCGCATGTCGGCGGACCAGTCTGGGTTCACATCCAAACGCCGCCGTTCCCGTGGTTCGGCGATGTGCAATATCCCGTGGGAGTTCACCCGGCGGACTTCGGCTGCCACGAGGTGGAAGTACGGCGCAACGGCACGCTGCTCCGGCGAATTCCGATTCGGGCCACCAGTGGTATGGCCAATGGGCTGATGTGCGGCAACATCGGCATTCCCGGCCACGAGATGCAGCATAAGAACCGGCTTCCGATGCACCTGCAGTACCGCTTCGACCTACCCGGAGTGTACGAAGTGCGGTACACGCGCCGTCGCGGGCTGCCAGGCACGCGCGATTCGCAGCCGATCTTCAAGACGGCCTGGACCCGCATTGAGATCCAGCCGGCGCAATCCGGCACACCGGTCACCCCGCCGCAGGATCCTGGGGAAGCGCTCAGCGATTACCTGCCCGGCATTCTGGGCTTCCCCGACGCCGCGCACCTCTCCCTGGTCACCGAGTACCTTTATCATCAGAACGAAACCGTGCGGCAGTACACCTCATTGGGCCTCGCCTACTGGCCGGACGACGAAATCAATCGCCGTCTCACCGAACTGCTGCACACACGCGGTCCGAGCGATGTCGTAGTCGAGCGGACGTTTCGCACGCCGGGCGCAGTGGAGTTCATTCTGCCGTACCTGAGGTCGGACAACCCGGTGCTGCTGCGCGGCGCCATTACCGGCGTAACACGCCTGTTGTTTGCCGATCCGCCACTGCTCTCCGCCGACGCTCGCGCGCGCGCCGAAGGCGCCTTGATCTCCGCCGCCGGAAGCGTGCTGCACACCGGCGACCCGCAAACGGGGAATAATTACGCTAGTGCTCTCGGCGGCGTTCACGACCCGCGCGCCCGCGACCTGCTCTGGAATTTCGTAAACCGCAACGTACTAACCGAGCAATCGCTGATTGTCATCACCTGGTTTAAGAACCCGGCAGACTTGCCTCGCCTCGCGACCCTGCTCGAAGCTCGGGCCAAGGGCGATCCCAAGGACCGCACGTACGCCTCGCTGCCTTACGCAATCCACCGGGCGTATGGCGATGCTGCGTTGCCGGTGCTAGAGTCGGCCATTCAGAAATCCGACTACGTCTGGGTGCAGACCAACTGCGCCCGCGAGTTGGTACAAGCCGGCCGCAGTTCCGGCTTCGCCTTCATCGCGCAGGCCATCGAGCAGAATCAGTTCTACCGGCGCGAGATGGTGCAGTTTGTCCAGGACCGCTTTCCGGAGTTGCGCGGCGCGGACGACAGCAAAATGTTGGCGTTCCTCAAAGCGCGCCAGTGATCGGCGAAATCATCGCGCGGCCGCAACGCAGCTCGTTCGACTTGCTCACGCCGCGAAAGGTCCAGGTCGTGGTGGAGTCGCCAGAGCAGTGCCGCTCCAGACGTGACTTCAATTAGGCTATCCAGACCGAACCCAACGAGCGAAACGGAGCGAGCGATCAAGCCGGCAACGATGGAGGTCACGCCTTCGAGGGTGTTGTAGCCGATGGTGAAGTACTCCAGCCGCTCACCGCGGCGTACGTACACTTCACGATTGGCCGTGCAGGTCGCTCTCACGTCTTCATTATGCGAGATCTACGACCGTCCGGTTCGACGAACAATCCGGCACTTTGCGATACACGTGACAAGGTGGCACAACACACTGCTCGCAGGGCTTTCCAATAGCCAATCCAAGGAGAACTCCGCAATCACGCCACCACGCGCCACAAGCACGCGTCGTTGCGCGCCAAACCGACCACGACAGTTCCCAACATCTGGGGTATTCCGCATCCCAACCTCATACACGAGTCCACAGCACACCACCATCTATCCGCGCTCGCCACAACTGCCATTGCCACGGCCTCGCCGCATCGCTAGGCCGACCTTCGCCGCGTTCGCCTCAATTTCCGCATTTACTCCCTTTGCCCTTACAAGATACGCCAAAATTAGGGGTAGTAAATCTTAAGCCTCTTGAATGCAGCGGCTTGCGCGGTGGTCGCTCAGGTCAAACCCAGGTCAATACCAGGGCAATCATAGGGGAAAATGGAGTTTACGGGACGTCGATCAACCGGTGAACCTGCATGGTCTGTGCATCGACAACTTCCAGGTCCGCCGGCTCAGTCTTGGGAAGGTCACTCGCCAAACCGATCAGCACCCGCTGGCGTATCCGCCATAAGCGCTGTTTCAGCAACGAATGAATGTGCCGGGTGCAAGCCAGGTACAACACACGATCCAGGTTCCGCTCACTTTCGAGCATGGAAACGATCCGATCGTATTCCGTTTGTGTCTTGGGC
>PLGA01000523.1 GCA_003139735.1 Bryobacterales bacterium
ATCATCGGCAAGCTGTTCACCATTCCGCAGTTGGTCGCCGAGATGGGTTACGACGCGGTTTTCGTGGGCACCGGGGCGGGGTCGCCCAAATTCATGGGCATCCCGGGCGAGGCGTTTAACGGAGTCTTTTCGGCTAACGAGTTCCTCACGCGCGTGAANNGTGGCCGTGGTGGGGGCGGGCAATACCGCCATGGATGCCGCGCGCGTATCGTTGCGCATGGGCGCCGAAGCGGTGTCGGTAGTCTACCGCCGCACGCGCCGCGAATCCCCCGCGCGGGCGGAGGAGTTGGAGCACGCCATCGAAGAGGGCATCGATTTCCGATGGCTCAATAACCCGGTGGAGATTTTAGGCGATTCTGCGGGGTGGGTCACGGGAATGCGGGTCCAGAAGATGGAATTGGGTGAACCGGATTCCTCCGGCCGGCGGCGCCCCGTGCCGGTGGAAGGCTCCGAATTCCTGCTCGACGTGGATACCGTGNNTTCGCGGGCGGCGACATCGTCACCGGCGCGGCCACCGTGATCCTGGCGATGGGCGCCGGCAAGCGCGCCGCGCGCGGCATGCTGGAACGCATGGGCGTAACAAGCCCTCAGCCGTCGGCCTCGATTGCCTGAAGGCCGGCCGCGCGTCAGCCGGCTACGCGCTCAAAGAACCGCAGCGACTGGCGGGCGCATTCCGGCCAGGAAAAGCGGCTCGCATTCGCGCGGCCCAAGGCGCTTAGCCGCTCGCGCTTCGCGGGCGATGTCAGGATTTCGCCCAGTGCGCCGCGCAATTCCGCTTCGCTCCGCGGATCCACCAACAGGGCGGCCCCGCCGGCTATCTCGGGAAGCGACGAGACGGAGGAAGTGACCACTGGCGCTCCCGCGGCCATCGCCTGGGCGACAGGGAAGCCGAATCCCTCGTAAAGGGAAGGATAGACGAAGGCTGCCGCGCCCGCGAACAGCCCAGGCAGGTCTTGTTCCGGCACGTAACCCAGGTACCGTATGCCCATCGGTGGATCGAGCAGACGGGCCAACGTGCTTTCGGGCACCCAGCCTCGCGGACCGACCACAACCAGGTCGAATTCTTCACGAATCGACTGGGAAAGGCCTTGGTACGCATCCAGCAGCAGATCCACGTTCTTCCGGGGTTCGATGGTCCCAGCAAATAGAAGATAGGAACGCTGCAAACCGTGCCGGGAGCGGGCGGCGCCGGCCTCGTTCGGTCCCGCCTCGAAGAACTCCCGCGAAATTCCGTGGTGGATCACGCAGATCTTGTCCGGAGGTAGGTTCAAAAGCCGCACGGCGTCGCTGCGAGTGGCTTCCGAGACGGCGATCAGGCCATCGGCGCGCTTGAGGATGCGGTCCGCGAAGAGCCGGTCGGCGCGGATGTTCGTCCGCCGCTGCATCTCCGGTACCGTCCAGGAGGTGAAATCGTGCATGGTGGCGGTGAGCCTGGCGCGGCGCGGCGGATTCAGCAGTTTGCAGGCGTGAAAAACGTTGATGCGCGGATCGCTCCACCCGGCCAGGTCGTTGGGGAACCGGTTGATGAACTGGAGCAGCGCCAGGCGTGCGAGGGTGGCCGCGGGGCCGGCGACGGAGCGTTCATGGTCGAGCCATGCGGGCGGGTCCAGAAACGGGAAGAGACGAATCTCCACGCCGCGGGCCTCGCGGAGCAAGTGGCGCGTCCAATAATAAAAGTAGTTCTTTACGCCCGCGCTTCGGAACAGCAGCGGCGCGGCGTCGATGGTCACGCGGATCATGCGGTCCCTTTTTCGCTGACCCAGGCCAGCGCATCCAGGGTGGATGCGGCGGTCGCCCGCCAGGAGAACTGCGAGGCCCTGCGGGGACCCATTTCAGCCAGGCGGCGCCGCAGCGGCTCGTCCCCGGCGATGCGCAACATGGCTTGGGTGAGGGCGCCTTCGTCGGCGGGATCGAACTCCAGCGCGGCGCCGCCGGCAATCGTCGAGAGCGGCTCGATATGCGAGCAGGCCGCCGGCACGCCGGCCGCCAAGGCTTCCAGAATCGGCAGTCCAAACCCCTCGAAGCGCGAGGGGTACACGAAGCCCCAGGCGCGGGCATAGAGGTCATACACTTCCGCGCGGGGAATCCAACCCGGAAAATCCACCACATCGCGCAGCCCGAGGGCGTCGCGCAGCTCGTGCAGAGGTCCCGCGGCAAAACCATGCAGGCCGCACACCACCAGCCGGAAATCCGGCCTGGCGCGGCGAAACGAAGCGAACGCCCGCAAAAGGCTGTCCAGGTTTTTATGCGGATGCAGAGTCGAAACCGTCAACAGAAAGGGTTCGGGAGCGCGCCGGCCGGCGATGGCGAAAAAAGCCGGATCCACCCCCTGTAAGGCTACCCGCACCTTGGACTCGGGGAGCCGGTAATGCCGAAGCAGATCCGCGCGGGTTTCCGCCGAGACCGCCAGAACCAGGCGGGAGATGTGCGTCGACCAGAACAGGAAGAAATCCCAGAACGGACGGTCGAACCAACGGAAGTACTCCGGGTGGCGCTTGTGCTGCAAATCGTGGAAAACCGTGACCTGGGGACAGGGGCAAAGCAGGGGCGCGGTGAAGCCGGGGTTGAGCATGGCGTCGAGCCTCAGGCGGAGGGCGGCCAGCGGCAGCGCGATCTGTTCCCATAAAATGCGCGCGGGGCGCGAGACCGCACGCACGGGTTGCGGCGCCAGCGTGAAATTAGGAAGCCCCGCCGCCAGATCCGGGCCGGTCTCGCGGTTGGTGAAGATAAAGTACCGGTTCACGGGGTCGATTTCGGCCAGCGCCCGCAACAGGGAGTTCAAATAAATCTCGGTTCCGCCCACCCTTCCGGGGATGAGAAAGAGGGCGTTGACGCCAAGCCGTAGNNGGCCCCCTCCGTTTCCACGCTTTTCAGGCGGAATTCCAGGATTGCCAGGCGCTGCGCCAGCGCGATGTTGTCGTCGCGCAGACTGGAGACAATCACCGAAAAACGAAAGAACATGATCAGGAAGACGCCGCTCCCCACCAGGAAGAGAGCCAGCGGCGAATCCGGCAGGCCGATCAGGCCGCGAATCGCATCGAGCAGCGGCCGCACGCGGGAGAGGATCAGCATGGCGCTGGCCGCGATCAGCCAGCTTAAGGAATACTCCACGCGAATATGCTCCCGCCGCACGGAAAGGAGCACCAGAAGCAGCAGGATCACGCTAAATCCGGTGGTAACGTTCAAAAGGCGGTCCATCTATCCTCCGGCGCGGGCGTCCGGCCCGCGGGTAACTCCGGACCGGCGCCGCCCTTCATATCTCAACACGTTGACAAACACGCCCAAAAGTACATGGACGATGTAGTAGAGCGATTTGAGCGCTGTAATGGACGAACGTCCCGCCATGCGCGGATGCATCTTGCAAGGCACTTCCACGAAGCGAAACGCTTTCCGTTGCAGCACCACCAGCGCCTCGATCTCGGGATACTCGAGCGGGAAGCTGCGCCCAAAGACCTCGAGCGCGCGCCGGTTGACGCCGACAAACCCGGAAGTGGGATCGCGCACGTCCCTGCCCAGGACCAGGCGCAGCACCAGGCGGAAGAAAGCAATGCCAAGCGCGCGCACGGCGCCGGTGCGGAAGCCAGTCTCCTCCTGGAAGCGCGAACCGATTACCATCTCGCATCCGGATTCCCTGAGCTTGTCGAATATGCGCCGGATATCGCGGGCATCGTGCTGTCCGTCGCCATCCACCCGGATCACGTATTCAAAGCCCATTTCAAAGGCCAGCTTGTAGCCCGCCTGCACGCAGCCGCCGAGGCCCAGGTGATGCGGCAGCGGCAGCACTTCTGCGCCGGCGCCGCGCGCCTCGGCGATGGTGTCGTCGAGCGAGCAATCGTCGATCACTAGCACCGGGACACCGGGCACGCTGCGATTGACGGCGCGCACCACCTCGGCAACGGCGCCCACTTCGTTGAATGCCGGCACGATGACCAGCAGGGAATCGGGACCCTCCGCGCGGATCATAGCGCCGCCACCTTTCGGGCGCTGATGGAATGGGCGCGCACGAGGTGCCGGAAGATGGCCGGCGTAATACGCGCGGCGCGGCGGATCTCGCGCCGCTCGCGCCACAATCGCGGTACGTGCGCCAGCAGGGCGGCGTGTGCGCGCAATACGAACCAGATCATTTTCGGCCCCGCGTGTCCTTCCGCGCGGAAGCGGGCGGCCGCGCCGCGGCCCTCGATCAGGTACCAGGCATGCCACGCATATCGCGCCAAGGTGGCGAACGGCGCCGCCAGCAGCATTCCTGCCGGGAAGTTCTTCACCAGCACGAACAGGCGATTGCGCTCCACATAATAGGCCTTCAGCGGAGACGCGCCGCCGGACGAATGCGAGTAATGGTGCTCGACGACGGCCTCGGGAACGTAGAGGCACTTCCATCCGGCCCAGCGGGCGCGCAGTCCCAGGTCGGTATCTTCGCAATAGAGGAAAAAGCGGCTGTCGAAGGCGCCGATCGATTCCAGCATCGCGCGCCGGTAGAGCGCCGCCGACCCGCTGGGGAACAGGGTCTCCTCGGCCACCGGGAAATCCTCCGGCGGACGCCCGTTGCCGCGCTGTTTGCTCGAGCCGTCGCGCGACACCAGCATGCCCGCGGAATCCAGGCGATGCTCGCCGAAGAGCCGCACCTGCGACGCGCACNNGCGCACATGCCGGCATCGGGACGCCGCCCGATGGCGCTGAGCAGGGCTTCGATCCATTGCGGATGCGCGGCCGCGTCGTCGTTCAAAGTGGCGAGATACGGGGCTGTGGATGCCTCGAAACCCTGATTTATGGCGG
>PLGA01000324.1 GCA_003139735.1 Bryobacterales bacterium
TCGGCGAAGTAGCAGCCTTCGCCGTGCGCGATGGGCATGCGCAGCACGTCGCCTTTTTGCGCCGTGTTGGTGAACGGCGAATTCGCGGTCGCCACGCGCAGCCGCAGCTCGCGGCAGATGAACTTGAGGCCGCGGTTGCGGATCAGCGCGCCCGGAAGCATGCCGGCTTCCACCAGGATCTGGAATCCGTTGCACACGCCCAGCACCAGGCCGCCATCCTGCGCGAACCGGCGCACGGCGCGCATTACCGGAGAGAATTTGGCGATGGCCCCGCAACGGAGGTAATCGCCGTAGGAGAAGCCGCCGGGAAGGATGACGGCGTCCACATCGCCGAGGCTGGCGGAATCGTGCCAAATGTACTCCGCTTGCTGGCCCAGGTTGTGGCTGGCGGCGTAGAATGCGTCGTGATCGCAATTGCTGCCGGGAAAGACAATAACGCCNNGTTCGGCCACCCTGTAGCTACCGTTTTGGTGCTACGATTTTGTCAGGGTGATCCAGTTTGAGTGGGACGAGAACAAGGCCAGGAGCAACCGGCGCAAGCACGGAGTCGGCTTTGAGGATGCCATGATTGTTTTTGACGACCCGTACGCCCTGGCCGAGCAGGATCGCATCCAGGACGGGGAGCCGCGCTGGCAAACCATCGGCTTGGTTGGCGGCGTTGCGCTGCTGCTCGTCGCCCACACGGTTCGAAAGGAAGGCGGCGGAGAAGTTATCCGCATCGTTTCGGCCCGACGGGCCAACAAAGAGGAGCGCAACCGTTATGCTGAAAACCTCGCGTAGGACCATTTCCGGCGTCCCCCTGACGGCGGCTCGCAAACGCAAGTTGGCGGAACTTGCCGCGCGCCCGGATGCCGAAATCGATTATTCCGACATTCCGCCGCTCACGGAGAAGTTCTGGGATNNCACGGATAACGCCGTTCGGAATCCGTTCTATCGGCCCGTCAAGAAGCAGATCACGCTTCGGCTGGACGCCGATGTGATCGCGTGGCTGCGGGCGCAAGGCAAGGGGTATCAGACCAGAGCCAATGCGTTGCTGCGTGGCGCGATGTTGAAAGAGGTAATGGGCAAGGCCAGCTGAGCGTTCGGCTCGCACAGAAATGGGCTGACGTCACGAAGATGAATCAAGGCGAAGCGGCGGTGGCTATCGTACATGGGCGCGGGAGCGCGGATTCGGTTCTGCTCATGCGGCGCGCGGAGCGGGAGGGGGATTCCTGGTCGGGACACTGGTCTTTCCCAGGCGGCCGGCGCGATCCCATGGACCACGATCTGCTGCACACGGCGCTTCGCGAGTTGGAAGAGGAGTGCGGCGTACGGCTGGCGCGCCGCGACCTGGAGGCGGAGATGCAGCCCAGGCGCGCGCGGCGTAGATCCGGCGCCGCCGTTCCTGTGACTCCGTTCTTGTTTCGCGCGGATTCCGAGTTGGAAGCGGTTCCGGACGGCCGCGAAGCCGTAGAGGCCGCGTGGATTCCGCTGAGCGTCCTGCGCGATCCGGGCCGCCACGTCTTGTTGCCCGTCCCGGGGCATCCGGCGGAGCTGCGTTATCCCGGAGTGCCGCTGAACCGCGCGCCTTTATGGGGTTTCACCTACCGGCTGATCTGCGATTGGCTCGGCCTGGGTCCGCAACCCGGTTCCATGGAACAGGCTGGGCTGGAAGCGGCCGGTCTGGTTTTGGAGTTCCTCGTGTCGCGCGGTTTAACGCTTCAGCGCGAATGGGCGGAGCGGCCCGGGCCGCAGGGGAAGACCGCCCAAGTGGCGGAAGTAGCCGGCGTCATTCCCGTCGCCGACGTTCTGGAGCGCTTTGCCCGGCCTGGCGGCTACGTAATGGCCGTGAACTGCCTGGAGGTCCGCCCCGATGGGGTGCGCATCGTGGGACCCTCGTTCGAGGAATACTTCATCGACGCCTCGGCGAAGTAGGCTTATACTGCGATATAGCATCGGGAGATCCGATAGCCGATAGGAGGCTGTCTTGCGAAGAAAAGTGACGGTTGTGGGCGCCGGGAACGTGGGCGCGAATTGCGCGGTGTGGATCGCGAACAAGCAGCTCGCCGACGTGGTGCTGGTCGACGTCGTCGAGGGAGTGCCCCAGGGCAAGGGACTCGATCTGCTCCAGGCGGGGCCGGTGCTGGGATCCGACGTGCTGGTCACGGGCGCGAACGATTACGGGCCGACAGCCGATTCGGATGTCGCCATTGTCACTGCCGGCTTTCCGCGCAAGCCGGGGATGAGCCGCGACGACCTGTTGCTGGCCAATTACGAGATTGTGCGCCAGGCCGCCGAACAGGTCGCGCGGTATTCTCCCAACTGCGTCATGATCGTGGTCAGCAATCCCCTGGACGCCATGTGCCAAACCGCGTACTGGGTCTCTAAGTTCCCCAAGAACCGCGTGGTGGGCATGGCGGGCATACTGGACAGCGCACGGTTCCGGACATTCATCGCGCAGGAGCTGAAGGTTTCCGTGGAGAACGTTACCGCCGTGGTCATGGGCGGGCACGGCGACACCATGGTTCCGATCGTCCGGCTCAGCAGCGTCTCGGGGATCCCGTTGACGGAACTGATGGACCAGGAGACGATCGACCGCATCGTCACCCGCACGCGCAGCGGCGGTGCGGAGATTGTGAAATACCTGAAGACCGGAAGCGCCTACTATGCCCCATCGGCGTCGGCCGTGGAGATGGCCGAGTCGATCCTGAACGACAAGAAAAAGGTGCTCCCTTGCGCCGCGTATCTGGAGGGCGAGTACGGCATTCACGGCCTCTTTGTGGGCGTCCCGGTGAAACTCGGAGCGGGCGGCGTCGAGAAGATCTACGAGGTGAAGCTCCTGCCCGAGGAGCAGCGCATGCTCACGCGAAGCGCGGAATCGGTGCGCGAACTGGTGGGCGTGCTCGAAAAGAAGCGGGCCGGGTAGCGCTACCGTTCGTTCACCGGGTCGATATCGATCGGGATGTCCTGAAGGCGGTCGATGGCGGTCTGGATTGTGGGGCGCACCACGCCAAGGCTGCTAAGCATCTTTTTCGCACCGGCGTAGTCGCCCTGGGCTTCGAGCGTCAGCAGGTCGTGCGTGAGGTCGCGCACGGCGCCCTTCACCTTCGTGAAATCCACCGCGAACGTACCGTCCGGGTTGGCGACGAATGCCCCCTTGTCCGAAAGATAGTTGAACTGCATCGCCATGCCCTTGGCGTGGGCGTCGGTCAGGCCGAAGCGCATCGAGCGGAATGCGGACGCCAGGTAGGTGGTATAGAGCTGGCTTTCGGCCTTGGGGCCGTGCGCCAGACCGTGGTCGAACAGGTACTGAAGCATGAACAAGCCGGTAATGTCGGCCTTGGCCTCTTCAATGGCGCTATAGAGTTCTTTCATTTCCTGGCGCGGCGAAGTGGCCCGGCCCGCCACCTGGATCTGTTGCGGCCCGATGCCGTGACTCAGCTCGTGCGCCAGGGTATGCGTGAAAAAGTAGTCGAAACTCAGGTCACTCAAAGCCGATTTCGGCAGCACGCGGCCGGCGATGGGCACGAGGATGCTCCGGAACTTGGCCTCCTGCACGTTCCTGAGCATGACGCGTTTGCTGCCCTTCTCGTGGACCACGCGCTCGTCGTTCGGCAGGTTGAAGGCAGCCGTGCGAACGCCGTGAGCGCCGTCTCCCGCCGCCAGAACCTCATCAACCACGCGGATGGGCGCCGCCGCGCCGAGCTTCGGATTCCGATAGCGCCGATCGATGGGCAGGTTGTTTTCGACCTCTTGCAGACGGCGCGCAAACGCGTTAAGCCGGGCCGTCTCCTTATCGTCGCGAATGGTAATGTAAGCCTCGAACGAGGCCTTGTAGCCGAAGAGTTCGTCGTTATAGGTCTCGTAAGGGCCGATGGTGATGTCGAGCGGCGCGTCCAGATCCATCCAGGCCAGGTCGCTGGCGTAGTAGTTGTTCGAGAAAAACGCGCTGGCGCGCAGCGTCAGAAAATTTTGAAGCGACGCGTTATCGGTGAGGGCGGCAGCTTCCAGAAGCAGGCTGGCGGCCTTCCGCAGTTCCGGACCGTAAGCGCTGCTGTAGGGCACGATGCCCAGACGCTTGTCCTCGCTGCGCCGGATCACCCAGAAGAAACCTATCGCCTGCCGCCGCATCTCCTCCGGCAGGACCTTCACCCAGGTTTCGAATTCCTGGCTGGTCATATCCTTTGGATAGAACTCGCCGCCGGCCGGCGTGCGTTCCGGAACGCCGGGGATGAAGGCCGTGTGCCCATCGAGATCCGACCACGGACCTTGGTTGAGGACGAAATACCGCAGCCGCTCCTTGCCAAGCGCCGTGTTGTCCTGCTGGAGCTTTTCGTACAGCGCGCGGTTCCCGCTCCAGATCTGGTCCATGAAGATGGCATTCATGACGCGCGCCGCATCGAGCAGCTTGGGCAGCGCTTGGCGATCTCTATCCGACAGGCCGGATTCGTCATATTTCAAGGTGACCGGCACAAGCCGCGCGCCCATCTTTCTTAGTTGAGCCAGATTCGGCATGACGGCCGCCGCGGCGAGCGCCACAAAGGGCGTCAGCATCAGGAGTCCGGAAAGGTACCGCACGCTTTCATGCTATCGCGCGTCCCGTATCCAGTGTGGGAGAATGTGGGCGAATATGTCCGATGCTCCGGCAATCTTGCATCCGAGTGCGAAACGCATAGGCGTCGCCGCCGACCACGGCGGGTACGAGCTAAAGCAATACCTGGCCGCGATGTTGCGCCAGGCCGGTCATGAAGTGATCGATTTCGGCGACCAACAGCCAATACCGGACGACGATTATCCGGATTTTGTCGCGCCGCTGGCCCGCGCCATTGCCCGCGGCGAAGTGGAGCGCGGCGTGGCCGTATGCGGAAGCGGCGTTGGGGCTTCGGTTGCCGCCAACAAAGTGGCCGGGGTCCGGGCCTGCCTGATTCACGAAAGCTTCTCGGCGCGCCAAGGCGTCGAGGACGACAACGTGAACATGATCTGCCTCGGCGGCCGCGTCGTGGGCCACGGACTCGCTTGGGAATTGGTCCAAACATTTCTCGCCGCGCGATTCAGCGGCGCGGAACGCCATCGCCGGCGTTTGGCCAAAGTTGCGGATATGGAAAACCAGCGGTGAGTGCGGTTATGAAGAAAACGGACGCAATCGCCTGCCTGTTCCTGGATATTGGCGGCGTCCTGCTCACCGACGGATGGGACCATCATGCCCGCAGACGGGCGGCGGCGGCCTTCAAGCTGGGGTGGGCGGAGATGGAGGAACGGCATCGCCTGACCTTCGGCGCCTGCGAAGAAGGAAAGCTTGCTTTGGAGGAGTACTTAAGCCGCGTGGTCTTCTACCAGAAGCGTCCGTTCACCAGGGCCCAATTCCGGCGCTTTATATTCGCGCAATCGAAACCCTACCCCGAGACGATTGATCTGGTCAAACGGCTCAAGGTGCGGCATGGATTAAAGATCGCGGTGGTCAGCAACGAAGGGCGCGACCTGAACGACTATCGGATTCACAAGTTCAAGCTGGACCGGTTTGTGGATGCCTTCATTTCTTCCTGCTTCGTCCACCTGCGCAAGCCTGACGCGGAGATTTTCCGCTTGGCGCTGGACATCGCGCAGACGCCCGCCATGCAGGTAGTGTATATCGAAAACACCCCGATGTTCGTCCAGATCGCGGAGGGTTTGGGGATTCGAAGCATCCTCCACACGGACACCCGTTCCACCCGCGCGCAACTGGCTTCGTTGGGATTGCGGGACGACGAAGGGCCAGCGTGACTTACGCCGCGGAAACAAGTTTGAGCTTGTCCAGATGGCGGTAGTCCTTAGGATTATTGGTCACGAGCGGCGCGGATAGAACCATTGCGGTGGCCGCGATCCATGCATCCGCCGAACTCATCTGGCGGCCCTTTCTCACGCTCTCGCTCCGAATCGCAGCCCAGGCGGAGCACAATGAGCTGTCCGAATGGAGTACGGAGAAGTCGGCCAAATACGTTTCCAGCAACTCGCGCTTGCGCGGTCCCCAGTTTGCGCCCATCGCCCCCTGGCGCATCTCGGCCAGAGTCATGAAGGAAAGGACCAATTCAGCGCCACGAATAAGGCCCACGTAGCGGGGCGCGAATTCCGGATGCCACTTGAAAACAAAGCTGGCCACGTCCGTATCAACGACGAGCCTTGCGGTTGTGGTCGGAGGAGACGTCAATGCGGCGCTGCTCATAGATGAGGTGTACGAACGCTTCGGACTCTTCCGCCGGTCCAGGGTCGGTGTGGCTCAAAAGGCGCTCTAGCGAGAATGGGCCGGACCGGACCAAGCCGGGCGGGTCTTTGACGGGTTGCGGCGGCGTACGATCCATCCTGACACCTATTCTAACGCAGCGCCCGCGATTGCACGGTTCTGTGTGGGGAGCGCCGGGCAACTGACATGTTTATGGTATGAATTAGCCATGCGACCGGCAAGCGTTTCCGCCGCGCTTCTGCTTTGCGCCGCGCCTTTGGCGCTGGTCCGCGCGCAGAGCGGTCCGGCTCTGAACATTCAATGGGACGCCGCTTCCCAGGTTTCGAAAACCACCCCCACGCTGCAGGTGGTTGTCAATCCGCCGCTGCGGCGGCGATCCTCCATCCACGATTCGGTCTTTCGGGCCTTGCACGATCTGGGCGCGGAGTATGTCCGCTATGTGCCCTGGCTTCCCTACCCGAGACTGGCTGTCGCCGAGCTCGAACCGGGCGTGTGGGATACCTCGGTCATCGACCCGATGACCGTCGATTTCTTCAACGCCACCGAAGGCCACGCCACCATTCTCAACTTCAGCACCATTCCCGCGTGGATCTTTAAGACCGATCAGCCGGTCACGTATCCGGCTGATCCCGACCAGGCCATGTGGAATTACACGCGGGGCACGGACCTGCGCGAGGGCGGCTTGCAGGATCTCGCCGATTACTACGCGCGCCTCGTGAGCTGGTATACCAAGGGCGGCTTCACGGACCGGCAGGGCAAGGAGCACGCCTCAAACTTTCACTTCAAGATTCCGTATTGGGAGGTTTTCAACGAACCCGAGTACGAGCACAACACGTCGGCCGAGGACTATACCGCGCGCTATGACGCCGTGGTGACCGCCATCCACGCCGTGTCGCCCGAGACTAAGTTCGTGGGCCTTGCGCTGGCGGCTCCCAGCATGCATCCGGAAATCTTCGAGTACTTCCTCGACCACAAGAGCCATCGTCCCGGCATACCGCTCGACATGATCGCGTATCACTTTTACGCAACCCCAGAGGCATCCGAAACGCCCGAGGACTGGCAGTACACCTTTTTCGAGCGGGCCGACGGATTCCTCAACACGGTGCGCTACGTGGAGCAGATCCGGAAGCGGCTGTCGCCCGAAACGCGCACCACGCTCGATGAGGTCGGCAGCATCCTCCACGGCGATCCCGCGGGCGCGGAAACCATTCCCGACATCTACTGGAACGCCTCGGGAGCGCTCTATGCGTACGTCTATGTAGAGGCGATGCGAATGGGAATCGATGTGGTCGGAGAGTCTCAGCTTGTGGGCTACCCGACGCAGTATCCCAGCGTGAGCATGGTGGATTGGACCACGGGTGATCCCAATGCGCGCTTCTGGGCGCTCAAGCTGATCCACGATCACTTCGCGCCCGGCGACAAGCTGGTCCCAACGGGTGGCGCAACCGATGAAGTCATGGCGCAGGCGTTCGTCACGCCCAAGGGCCGCGCGCTGCTCCTGGTCAACAAGCGCAACGCGAAAAACACGGTCCGGCTAAGGGCGGAGTGGAAGGATGCGGAAGCGTCGGTCGTGGATTCGTCCGCGGCTCCGCACGCGGTTGCGTTCGATGGTTCGGCGATCGAACTGGGCCCTTTCGCGGTGGCTATAGTCTACGGCAAGTGAGCGCGCGCGGTGGAAGTTTCGGCCGAAATATGTTGTTGTAAGGTACGTATGAAGTCACTCAATCGCTTCTTCTTCATGAGCGTGGCAGTCTGCCTCGGCGCGGTTTTGCCGTCGGCGCGGGCCGCCGATCGCGTCAACACATCCGATGGCGTCATCGAGGCGGACAACCCGCCGGCTGCCGCTGTCCGCAGCTTTAAGGGAATCCCATTCGCGCAGCCGCCGGTCGGCGCGTTGCGCTGGAGAGAACCGCAGCCGGTGAAGAAGTGGAAGAGCGTGCGCAGCGCCAGCCAGTTCGGCCCGCGCTGCATGCAGGTGACCTCGCCAGGGGCCGACTATTGGTACCGCGGCAACGGGATGAGCGAGGATTGCCTCTATTTGAACGTGTGGACGCCCGCCAAATCGGGCAAGGAGCGGCTGCCGGTCCTGGTCTACATTTTCGGCGGCGGGTTTGCGAATGGCGACGGCTCGGAGCCGCGCTACGACGGTGGCAACATGGCCGCCAAGGGCATCGTGGCGGTCTCGGTGAACTACCGGCTCAACATCTTTGGGTTCTTCACGCATCCGGAATTGACGAAAGAGTCGCCCCACCACGCCTCCGGCAACTATGGCTTGCTCGATCAGGTAGCCGCTCTCGAATGGGTGCAGCGGAACATCGCGGCTTTCGGCGGCGATCCGAAACGGGTGACGATCGCCGGTGAGTCGGCCGGATCGATTTCGGTCAGCGCGTTGATGGCTTCTCCTTTGTCGAGGAACTTGATCGCTGGGGCCATCGGCGAGAGCGGCGCGCTGATCGCGACCATGCCGCCGCGTCCCCTCGCCGACGCGGAGCTGGACGGGGTCAAGTTCGGCGCGGCGGCTGGCGCGGCGTCGCTGACGGCGCTCCGCGCCATGACCGCCGAGCAGATTCAAGCGGCCGTCGCGAGCAACCGGGGAATGCGCTTCAGCACGGCTTTAGACGGCTACTTCCTGCCGAAAACCTTGCCGGAAATCTTCGAGGCGGGCGAGCAAGCCAAGGTTCCGTTGCTGGCGGGATCGAATTCCGAGGAGCAGGGGGCGCGGAGCGTCCTGGCGGCCGCNNGTTTTGAAGGCGTACGCGCCTTCCACGCCCGAGGAGGTCCTAGAGGCCGCAACCGACCTTGCGAGCGCCCGATTTATTGCCTACGGCACGTGGAAGTGGACCGAACTGCAAATGAAGACCGGCGGCAAACCGGTGTACCGCTATTATTACGCACACCCGCGGCCGCCGTTCACGCCCGCGGCAAGCCAGGCGCTGGCGGCGGCGGTAGCGGCGGCGCCGCCCACCGCGGGGAGGGGCGGCGTTCCGACGGCAGCCACGCCCGGAAGAGGCGGCGCTCCAACGGCAGCCACGCCGGGAAGGGGCGGCGCTCCAGCGGCGCCACGCGGCGCGGCGCATTCGGCCGAGATTCAATACGCCATGGGCAATCTCCCGCTCGACCAGCGATACGCTTGGGAACCCGCGGACTACAAGGTTTCCGAAGTCCTGCAGGCGTACTTTGCGAACTTCATCAAAACCGGGAATCCGAATGGTCCGGGTTTGCCGGAGTGGCCCACGTACGCGAGCGGCACGAACTTTGAGCGCATGCGCCTGGATGTGGAATCCCACGCGGAACCGGAGCCGCATCGCGACCGCTACTTGGCGCTCGATTCGCTCAACGCTAGGCCCTAGTTCCATGGCCGCTAGAAACGGCGCCATTCCGTGGGGCAGGATGTCANNCGCGCAGCTTGGCAAGCTGCCCCACAAAAGAACCTAATCATGCGGCCAGGGCCCTAGCGCGCTTCGGCCGCCGCGAACTCACGCTCGATCCGTTCGAGCGTCTTACCCTTCGTTTCAGGCACGCGCCGCCAGACGAACTGGAACCCCGCGGCGCAGATGCCCGAGTATAGCCAGAAGGTCCCCGCGGGCCCCAGCGCGGCATTCAGCGCCGGAAAGCTAAACGTAAGCGCAAAACAGGCAATCCACAACGCCGACACGGATACCGATACCGCGGCGCCGCGAATGCGATTCGGAAAGATCTCCGAGATCAGTACCCACGTGACCGGCGCCAGGGACATCGCGTAGCAGCCGATCGATGCCAGCGTGCAAACCAGAACGGGAAGCCCCTTCAGCCCAAAATGGTAGGACAGACCCAGAAGGAAGTGGAAGAGCGCCACGCCTGCGCAGCCCGCCAGCATGAGCGACCGCCGTCCTACCCGGTCCACAAAGCTCAGCGCCACCACCGTGAATACCAGGTTGACCGATCCCGTCACAACGATATTGAAGAGGATATCGTTCAACCCGTACCCTGCGTTCCGATAAATTTCCTCGGCGTAATTGAAGATCACGTTGATCCCGCTCCACTGCTGCAGCACGGCCAGAAAGACGCCGATACCGAGTATCTTCCTCATCCCCGGCGTCAACAACTCCGTCCACCGGCCCTCCCGCGCGCGCGGTTCTGCCGCCGAAAGCATGTCACCGAGCGCTCTCTCCGCGTAGTCCTCCCCGCCAATTCGCGCCAGCGTGCGGCGGGCGCTGTCCTTCCGCCCGCGAATGGCCAGCCAGCGCGGGCTTTCCGGCACAAACAGCGCGCCCAGGAAGAAAACCAGCGACGGAACCGCCACCGCGGTGAACATCCAGCGCCATCCAAGTTGCCCATTCCAGGACTGGCGGATGGTTTCCGCGGTGGCGCCCACGGGAACAGCTTGAGCGATCAGCCAGTTGACAATTTGCGCCGCGAGGATTCCCACCACAATCGTCATCTGGTTCATGGACACCAGCCTTCCACGCCATGGCGCGGGGCTGACCTCGGCGATGTAGACCGGCGATACATTGGAGGCGATTCCGATGGCCACTCCGCCCGTAATCCGCCAGATGACGAACGCCGTGAACGTGGAGGACCATCCGGTAAGCACGGAGGAAACCGCGAACAAAACCGCCGAGGCGATGAGCAGTTTCTTGCGGCCGAAGCGGTCAGCGGCGGCTCCGGCGAACAACGAGCCAAGCAGACATCCCAGCAGCGCGCAACTGTTGGCCCAACCGATGAGCCGCTCGGAATGGAGTTGAAAAAACGCCTCGTAGAACGGCTTAGCGCCGCCAATCACTACCCAGTCGTAACCGAATAGCAGCCCACCCAGTGCCGCCACCGTCGCCAGCAGCCAGACGTAGCGCGCGTTGTATTGTTCTGCCGGCTTCATGGGCGTCTCCCATCCGCGACCGCCATGGAGCCGTCCTTGCCCACGCTGCGCAGCGCCTCCTGCGCCCAAATATGATTCCGGTCAAGATCGAGAGCCTGTCGATAGTCTGCGCAAGCTTCGGTGGCCCGTCCGGCGCCCTGGTTCGCGAGGCCTCGGAGAAACAGGCATTCCACCCGATTCCGCTGCTCAAGGTCGTCTTCAAATAGCATAAAATTCGGCAATGAAGTCGCGAAGTAATCGATCTTGACGGCAACCTTCATCTGGCGCTCGGCGAACGACCGAAGCTCTTCGAGGACTGTTTCAGCCTCGGCCTCCCGTCCGAGAGCCGCGAGCGACAGCGCACGGTAGTACGTGTGAAAGTTGAAGCCGATCGACGCGGACGCCGCCGCTTCCCAACGCCGGCGCGCATCGTCGGATCTCCCAAGCGAAGCCAGCGCGAGGCCACTGAAGTAATCGAGATGCCGCTCCTCCGTCAACAGGTGTTTGCCTTCACCGAGATTCGGCGGATAGGAGCGCGCAGCCTCGAAATGCTGCAGAGCCGCTCCGGCATCGGCGGCTTCGAGATCCTTGCGCCCCAGTAGAAAATGCGCGAGCGCGTACTGCCCGGATACCAGCCCCTCGCTTCCTTCCCATGGATGGAAGCGCCGCGCTCCAAGCAGGTCCAGGGCCGTCTCGGGGCGCCCGGTTTGGTTGTACAGGCCCACCAATTCCACCGTGAGATCGTCCCTTTGTTCCACCAGGCCGCGGTGCTTTTCCAGCGCGTCCAGGCGCTCTTCCGGCGAGACGCCGGTGCGTTTGCGCAATTGGTCGAGCTCGTACAGCAGGCGCGCATCGCCGGGATTGGCCCCGCGGGCGTGCTCGTAACACACTACCGCGCGCGCGGCATCGTTCAGAACGTTGAAGCATGCAACGCCGAGGTTCCGCCAGGGGATCGAAAACTCCGGCTCCAGACGGCACGCCTGTTCCCAATGCTCGATGGCTTCGGCCCGGCGCTGCTTATCGTAGAGCAGGTTGCCCAGGTAGTAGTGTGCCCGCGCGTCTCCGGGATTCGCGCGGAGAGCGCTTTCGAGCGCGAGCATGTCTTCAATTCGGGCCGGAAAACAGTAGTCCGGAGACGCCGCTGCTCCGCGCGCCCGGTATTTCGCGGCGGATTCCGCCTCGCCCAGGTTCTCGGCGAACTGCCCCAGCGCGTAGAACATCATGGGATGCGCCTTCCAAGGGCCGAGCGCCACCAGGAATGAGTCGCAAATCAGCTCATCCCACAGCCCGGCCTCGGCAATGTCGTAAGCGACATCCAGGCTGGTTTGCGGATCGAGGCGCGTCGTCTGCATGCGCGCCCCGCCGGCCAGGAGCGCGGATTCATACCGGGACCAGGCATCGAGCGGATCGAGTTTCAGCGTCCCTGCAACCAGCTCTTCCGCTTCCTTCCGGCGCCCCGATCTTCGGAGAATGGCGGTCTTCAGATTGCGGGCCTTCACGTTGGCGTGGCTGGCATCGAGCGACTGGTCCAGGTGCTCCATCGCCAGATCGAAATCTCCGCGGCAACACGCGATCGTGGCCAGCCGGTAATGCGCCGGGGACTTCCACGCCTCATTCCAGGTGGCTTTGTAGAAGGCCGCGTACGCCTCTTCCAGCCTGCCTTGATACTGCAATGCGAGGCCGAGATGATAGAACGGCTCCCCGTCGCAGGGGTTCGGGTTGCGGACCGTCAGCCGGGGAATGGCCTTCCGGAAATGCTCCTCGGCCGCGGCGAACAGTCCTCTTCGCAACAGCAGAAGGCCCATGGCGTTGTTGCAGCGGGCATCTCCCGGGTCGCGCCGCAGCGCCTCGTTCCAGTAGCTCTCCGGAAGCCGCGTGGCGTGGCGATACTGTTCCAGGTGCAATCCGGTGAGGAAGAGTTCCTCGCACGTCGCCATCTCTTCGGGAGAGCAAGGTTCGGTGGCGGGGTCCGGCAATTCCGTGTCGCCGCGTTTCTCCGGCTGGTAGCGAATCAGTTCCCGACCGCCCGCCCCGAGTACCCGCAACAACAGATCGGCCTCTTCCGTGTCTTCTGAGATTCCGACGCTCTCGACGAAGGGTTTGCCAGGTTGCACGCCGATTTCGCGGTCCAGCACGGGAACGTTCGAAGCGGTGAGCAGCACGCGGACTCTCTCCATCGCTTCCGTGGCGCAGACCCCAACCCTCCAGCCGTCCTCGCCTTTCTCCAGGTTCACGGCCAGAAGACGGTTCGCGTTCTTGACCGGTCCGATCTCTTGAATGGGATACCAGTACTGACGAAACGTCTTCGTCTCGTATGGCTGCAGCCACGAAAAGTCCGGTTGATTATCGGTAAATACGCCGGCCATCAGTTCGATGTAGGGACCGTCGCCGTCGGTAAGCTCGCGGTCCCAGGCATACCCGAACTCCGCGTTCCCCCACGTCCAGAGCTTCTTGCCAGGCGCGATGTGCCGGTTCGCCACGTGCACGAACCCCGCTTTCCTGTCGTGGTCGTAGCCGCCAAAGAATTCGTAGTTCGATTTCGTCACCATGTACGAAGTCGGAACCGGAATGTTCTTGTACCACGTGAGATCGACGCCGGCCCTGTAGTCCACGCCGTAATAGAAATCCTTCGCGATCGGGAATCGTGAGACGGCCCTCTTGGCGTGGTCGGCCACGAAGGTCACGTCGGGCGGAAAAAAAGCCTGGTATCGATCATGCGCGTGGACGCCCACATTCGCCCACCACAGAAACGTCTGCCGGAAGGGAGTTCGGTTGTACAACCGCACCTTCGCCTCCACGATTGCCTTGCCCGGGTAGAGGCAGATCCCAACCATCCCTTTCATCCGGTTCATCGGCTCGTGCTCGCTGAGCCACACGGTTTGGCTGCCGTCGCCGTGTTCCTCGATTCGGAACTCCACCGGCATGAAGGTCGAAGGCCGATGGTGCTGCGGCCAGTTGAACTCCACGCCCCCGGAAATCCACGGCCCGAGCAGGCCGACCAGAGCCGGCTTGATCGCGCTTTGCCTGTAAAAGAAATCGTAGCCGTTGGTCTTGTCCTGGCCAATATGGATGCGGCCGCCGATCTCGGGAAGAATCATGAGGCGCAGGAATTCGTTCTCCAGGTAGACCGCCTTGTAGCTCTTATCCACCTTCGTATCGGACACGCGGTCGGTGAACGGATTCGGATAGACCTTCCCACTGCTCCCTTGATAGACGCGCTTGTCGAGAAACATGGGGTTCCGGTCCGGTTCCGGCGCCGGATAGGTCGGAATGACGACGTCCTCTTGCCACGCGCGCACGCTTTCGGCGGTTGGCCCCATATTCCGGTTCCCCTCCTTACGGCTTCCAGATCGCGGTATGCGCGGAAGTCCCCGTCGGGCGCAGCACGTCCAGCCTCACCTGAACCGGCCGCGCCTCCGTGGGCTTTATGATCGCCGTGGTCTGCTCCCCTGGCTCGAGATCCGGCAGTTTCGTCTCGAAGCGCTCCACCGGAATATCGCCGAAACCGTACACCACCGTCCGCAGGATATAACCCCGGAGAGCATATGCGGGTACGGCGGTCCGTGTCTTCAACTGGACCCTAAGTTCCGCGGGTCCGCCGCTCACATCGAGAACTTCCAGCGGGCTCGATTCCGAGCGCAACACTTCGTAGGACGGTTTTCGCGCGCCGTACACGTCCACCACGCCGTGAACGCGCTGCTTCATCGCTCCCACGCCCCGGTCGCCCACGTGGGTGCGGTAATCGTTGTAGCAAAAGAAAATCAGCCCCGCCACGTAATCGCGCTGGCGAAACACTTTATCATGGTCGATGAGCACCGAGATGCGGGCGCCATCGCCTTCTGGACGGTCCGCCGTGCAGGCGCAATACCCGTACTCGGAGATGACCAGCGGCTTGCCCGGAAACGCGCGGTGAATCTCGTCCAGGTATCTTCCGACATCCTCAACCGTACCCCGAGTCCACGTCCCCACGTACTCGTTGCACATCACGTANNACCAGCCGCTTCGGATCGAGCTTCTTGGACTCCTGGTACATCCGCTGGGCAAATGCGTAAGCCGGTGGATTCTGGCCGCCGATCTCGTTGCACATGCCCCACGAGAAGATGCAGGGGTGGTTCCGGTCGCGTGCGATCATTTCCCGCAGTTGTTCCAGGCCGTTGTTCATGATCTCCGCGGAAGGCTCGCCGGTCATTCCGCGGAACGTGCCGCCGCCCCAGGTGGGGACCTCGGTCTGGATGAACATGCCGTGTCGGTCGCACCAATCGAGCGCCACCCGATCCTGCGGCCAGTGTACGCGCGTGTACACGCAATTCAACTCTTTCATATCGGCGTGGTCGTGTTCGATCCAGTCGGCGGGCTCGGCCATCCCGTACTCCGGATTGCTGCCGGCCATGCGCTCCACACCCATCAAGCGGACCTTCTCGCCGTTGAGGTAAAACGCCGTGTCCCGGATTTCAATTTTGCGGATGCCGAAGGTGGCCTCGAGCGAATGACCGTCAACCAGTTCCGCGCTCAGGTTGTACAGGTTGGGAGCGTCGAAGTGCCACAGGCGCGGTTCACGGAGTGTCGCCGGCGGCAGCGCGATGGTCTTGGTTTCGCCCGCGGCCAGTTGAACGGGAGCCGCTTCCGGAACCGCGAGGACCGTATTCCCAGAGGCTCCGTCGGTAACGCGAAATCCCGCGCGCCCATTCCAGGCTTGCTGCGATGTGTTCCGCACCACCACCGCAACGCCGATCGTAGCGGTTCGCGCGGCAAGGTCCGGCTCGGCGTCCACGGCTACGCTTTCGATGAATACCTTGGGCGTGACCAGCAACCGTACGGGCCGGTAGATGCCGCCATCGTGCGCCCA
>PLGA01000397.1:0-132 GCA_003139735.1 Bryobacterales bacterium
TCCCCCGCTTCCCCGCTTCCATTAGAATCGGAGTATGTGGGCGGTGGTTCTGGCCTTGTTCTTCGTGCAAGCGTCCGACCCGGCATCGGACGGCCAAAAGGCCTTGAAGGACGGGAAGTTCGAAGCCGCTGT
>PLGA01000397.1:147-3818 GCA_003139735.1 Bryobacterales bacterium
GAAGCCGAGTTGAACGCCGGCATGCTCTTGATGCGCGACAAGCAGCCGGCCGACGCGCTGCCGCTCCTCGAAGCCGCCGCGGAACAGAAGCCCTCGGAGTTCCAGCCGCGCTTTTATCTGGCGCAGGCCGATCTCGACACGGGCGCGCCGGACCGGGCGGAAGAGAACTTCGGCCGCGCGCTCGAAGCCAATCCCAAATCCGCCGANNGCACTTCCGTCAGGCCGCCGAACTGGACCCCGCCCATCGCAACGCGCTCCTCGAATTGGCGGCCCTTTACGAGAAGGCCAATCGGCCGGCCGACGCCATCGCCATTTATCAGCAGTTCCCCGGCAACGCCGCCGCCGGGGAGCGTCTCGGCCAGTTGCTGCTCGAATCCCGCCAGTACGCCGATGGGGTCGCGCGCCTGGAGCAGGCGTACGCCAAGGAACCGACCCAGGCCAACCGCAACCTGCTGGCGCAGGCCTACATCTTGAATCGGCAACCCGATAAGGCCGTTCCGTTGCTGGAGAAGAGCGTGGCGTCGGAACCCGCCAACTTCGATCTCCGGATGTCGTACGCGCGCGCCTTGCGCGATCAGCGGCTGTTTCCTGCCGCGGTGGAGCAATTCCAGGAAGCCGCCAGGCTGAAGCCCAGCGACGCGATGACCTGGAGCGAACTGGCCGCCGCCCGCTACATGACTGGCGATGTCAAGCAAACCCTGGCGGACCTGGACCGCGCCCGCGATTTGGGCGAAAACACCGCCGGGAACTGGTTCTTTCGTGCGATCATTTTAGATAAGGCTGCGCAGTTGAAACCCGCACTGGAGGCCTACCAACGGTTCCTTTCCATGAGCCAGGGGAAGAACCCCGACCAGGAATTCCAGGCGCGGCAAAGGGTGCGGATCATTCAACTGGAATTGGAGAGGAAGTGATGCGGGCGCGCGCGTGGGGTCTCCCGTTGGCTGCGGGAGTGCTGGCCCTGTCGCTCTGCTGCGCCCTGCCCGCCCGCGCGGACCTGAAGGCGGCCCTGGCCGAACCGGACTTGGAGAAGCGCTCCTGGCTGGCCCTCGACAACGCCTCCCAAGCCCTCAAGGCCGCCCGCGAAGCTTACGACAACGGCAACAACGTCCTGTTTACCAGCTTGGCCTCTGAAATCGAACAGTCCGTGGACCTGGCGGAAAAGTCTTTGCAGCAGACCGGAAAAGACCCTCGCAACCACCCCAAGTGGTTCAAGAGGGCGGAGATTTCGACGCGCGACTTGCTCCGCCGGCTGGATGCCTTGCAACAGGGAATGAGCTATCTGGACCGGCCCCAGTTGGATGAGGTCAAGGCGCACGTCGCAACGGTCCACGAAGACCTTCTGCTGGGGCTGATGGAGGGCAAACACAAATGAAGAGCCTGCTGTATTTCCTTGCGGTCGCGGTCCCCCTGGCCGCGCAGGGCGATTTTCTTACGACCACCGAAGTCGAGCGGATTCGAGAGGCGCAGGACCCCAACTTACGCCTCGAAGTCTACGCCAGCTTCGCCAAGGACCGGATCGATCTCATCAAGAACCTGATCGCCAAAGACAAGCCCGGCCGCTCCCTGATGATCCACGATGCGCTGGACGCGTACTCGAAAATCGTCGATGCCATGGACGACGTCACCGACGATGCGCTGGAGCGCAAGACTGATGTGGACAAAGGCGTCCGTGCGCAGGAGCGCGTGGAGACGGCCTCGCTTGTCGAGCTGAAGAGAATACGCGATAGCCATCCCAGGGACGTGGACCGCTATGAATTCGTTCTGACGGATGCCATCGACGCCACGTCCGACAGCCTGGATGCGGCGCACGAGGATTTGGGCAGCCGCATGAACAGGATCCTGGCCCGCCAGAAGCAGGAAGAACAGGAGCGCAAGGCCGCCATGGCCCCCGCCGACGGTTCCAAGCCCGCAGCCGACAGCAAATCGGTCACGCGGTCGGACGAGCAGAAGGCCCCAACCCTGTTGCGGCCTGGCGAGCGGGGACCCGATCGATAGGAAAGCAGCGCAAGAGCGAAATAATGGTACTTTTCTCCTAATACTAGTACTGCCACCCGGGGGTTTCCCCTTTCTTTGTTTGTCTGCCCCTAGTATTCTAATTTTTTCTAATTAAATTCTTACTACGACACCGGATATTGCCAGGAGGAAACGTGTTAAAAACCATGATCCGTTCCTACGCCAGCGCCTTGATTCTTTGTCTAGGCTTCTTCGTGCCAAATGCTTCGGCGGATGAGATAGTGGGCTATTCTTACAGTATTACGGGGCAGACAGCAGACTCGGGCTGTTCGGCCGGCTACTCGCTTCGGGATAACTTCGTTTCCACAGGCGGCAGCAATTCTATTGCCGCGGACCTCGCTTCTTTCAGCATCTGCGACCGCGTCCCAGGTCAGTTCACAGGTGGGGAATTCTTGGTCAGCGATGGCTCTGGAGACACCCTCTCATGGACTTTCAGCGGCATACTCAAGGGAACCAGCGCCGGTGGCGGCGATTTTTTTCAGGGCATGATTGGACTCTCCTCGGAAACCGGGTACTACCCCAGGTTGACGGAAAATGTCGGCGTCTTTTGAAATTACCGCCGGAAGTAGATGCGCTGGCTTGCACCACGGGAACATTCGATCTTGAATTCACGCGACAGGACCAACGCCCGCCTCCCGATTTGACTTGCCCTTCTCCCTTTCGATATCCTGAAACTTCGCGGTAGAGGTGCGAAAATCATCAGTAGGCGGGCCGTCTTTCCGATGCGCTTCGGAGGCCCGTTGAAAGGGGTTCTTCGCCGAAACCGGTTGGGGAAGGCTCCATTCCCTCCGGTTGGGGAGCCGGGCTAATACCCGCTCACTGTCACTCGTTTCTCGGACGGGTGGAGCGCTATCGGGAATGAGGACGCGCCGGCCTTCCACGCGGGCTCTCTTTCCTTTCGCCTCCCCCCTTTTGAATTTTATGGACGTCTTCGAACTCACGCGCGCGCTCGTCGATATCGAATCCGTCACCGGCGGCGAAGGGCGGGCCGGCCAGTTTCTTTACGATTACCTGGCCCCGCTGGCGTCGCGATTTGGCGGGTGCGTCGAACGCATGGACGTGGAACCCGGCCGCTTCAACGTTTTCGCTTGCTGGGGCGAACGGCTCACGGTGACGCTCTCCACCCACATGGACACCGTGCCGCCGTTCTTCGCCTCGCGCGAGGATGCCGATCGCATCTGGGGACGCGGCGCGTGCGACGCCAAGGGCATCATCGCTTCCATGATTAAGGCCGTCGAGGCGCTGCTCGAAGCCGGCGAGCGCGATTTCGGCGTGCTCTTCGTAGTGGGCGAGGAGCGCAACAGCGCGGGGGCCTATCGCGCCGCCGCCACGCCCCGCGGGTCCCGCTACATCGTCAATGGCGAGCCCACTGAGAACAAACTGGCGCTCGGCTCGAAAGGCGCTTTGCGCTATGAGGTGGCCGCCAGCGGCGTGATGGCCCACTCGGCCTATCCGGANNGGCGATTCGGCCATTCACAAGCTAATCGAGGCGCTCGAGAGGATGCTGCGAATTCCGCTGCCCTCGGATCCGCTCTTGGGACCGAGTACGCTCAACATCGGAACCATCTCCGGCGGGCGCGCGCCCAACGTGATCGCAGACGAAGCGCGCGCGGAGATTCTGGTGCGCTTAGTGGGGGATTCGTCGGAGACCAAGGCGA
>PLGA01000242.1 GCA_003139735.1 Bryobacterales bacterium
GCGAAACCCCGCTCCTTGAGCTTTGCAACCTGGTCTTCCATCAAGGCGATCAGCGGGCTAATCACCAGCGTGGTTCCACCACGCGCGATCCCCGGCAGTTGATAGCACAGCGATTTGCCCGATCCGGTCGGCATAACCAGCAACACGTCTTTCCCGTCGATGGCCGCCTGGCAGACCGCTTCCTGATTCGGCCGGAACCCGGAGAAGCCGAACGCGCGATGGAGCAGCGTTAGGAGCGTGTCGCCTGGTCCCCGCGCGGGTGACCGCTCCATAACTGTCGCGGCTCGGTTGGCGGGCGACCGCTCCATTACTGTCGCGGCTCGGTTGGCGGGCGGCGCTTTCACATTCCCGGTTTTCCCCACCACCTCGCGCACGTAATCCTCAATGCCCTTCAGAAAAGGCCCAAGCTGCGCCTTGCCCCGCTCGATGCGCGCGAGGTACGCCTCCCACTGGCCGGTCATGGCCGGACTCTTGACCTCCGGGTGAACGATCTCGATGAGCCGTACGCCTTTGGCGGTCGCTTCGAGAGTCTTGCCGCCGCGGACGATGTAGCCGCGCTTCAGTAACACCTCGATGATGGAAGCGCGGGTGGCCGGCGTGCCCAGGCCGGTCTCCTTCATGGCGTCGGAGAGTTCCTTCTCGTCGAGCGTCTTGCCGGCCGTCTCCATGGCGGTGAGCAGAGTTCCCTCCGTGAAGCGCTTGGGCGGGCGCGTCTTCTTTCGGAGGGCCTCAATCTCGGCCACTTCTTGCGGATCGCCCTGCTTCAGGCCGGAAGGCAGCGCCTGTTCCGTCTTTCCATCGTCGCCCGGGGCTTTGGCTTTCGCGGTCTTCCGGGCCGGCGCGAGATCGAGAGTCTTCCAACCGACCTGTTGCACCGCCGTGCCGGAGGTGTGATAGCGGTCCACCACATCGCCGTTCCGAATGGCCGTGATCACCGTGGTGACGGACCAGACGTGATCGTCGTGCCAGGCGCTCAGCAGGCGGCGGCAAACCAGATCGTAGATCTTGCGCTCTTCGGAGGAGAGCTTGGCTTTCTCCGGCGGGGTGACGGTGGGAATAATGGCGTGGTGATCGGTGACCTTGGCGTCGTCCACGAAACGGCGCCCGAGCGGACGCTCCCCCGTGCCGGGCGCAAGCTGCGCCTGATAAGGCCCCGCGATCGCCTGGACAATCCGCGGCAGCGTGGCCGCAACGTCGCGCGACAAATGGCGGCTATCGGTTCGCGGATAGCTCAGCAGCTTGTGGCGTTCATAAAGCGCCTGGGCTAAGTCGAGGGTCTGTTGCGCGCTGAAGCCGAACAGCCGGTTGGCATGCCGCTGCAACTCCGTCAGATCGTAGAGCGGCGGCGGAGGCATCCGCTCGATTGCGGATTCGATGGATTCGATAGCGGCCGCGCCGGTGCGCGCGCGTTCGACGATGCGTGCGGCCTCTTCTCCATCCGCTGGAAGCCTCATCGCCTGTTGCAGCGTTTCCTTATCGCCCCCCTTCACTTGATCGCGGAACCAAGTGCCCTGGTAACGGCTCTCCTTCGGCCCACCCTTCGCGTGGAAGGTGGCAAGCACTTCCACGTAATCTTCCGGGACGAAGCTGCGAATCGCCAACTCGCGCTCCACCAGCATCGCCAGCGTGGGAGTTTGCACTCGCCCCACCGACAGATCTTCTCCATAGGCCAGGGAGTAGGCGCGGGACAGATTCATGCCCACCAGCCAGTCGGCCCGGCTGCGGCCTCGCGCGGCATCCGCCAGAGGGTCGTAGTCGGTCCCGGAGCGGAGTGCGGCGAAGCCTTTGCGGATAGCGTCGGGCGTCAACGAGGAGATCCACAGGCGGCTGAAGGGCTTGGCGCACTCCGCCGCCTCGTAGATGTAGCGGAAGATCAGCTCGCCTTCGCGGCCAGCGTCGGTGGCGCACACTACGCGCGAGATGCGTGGCGAATTGACGATCTTGCGGACCACCTCAAACTGGTCCTTGGTCTTCTCGTAGACTACCAGCGGCCAGTGTTCGGGCAGCATGGGGAGCAGGTCGCGCCGCCACTGCCGCCAGGCCGGCTGGATCTCATGGGGCTGGGCCAGCGCCGCCAGATGGCCGATGGCCCACGTGACCACGTAGCCGTTGCCGTGNNCCTTTGCTATTGGCCCCCAGCACGGCGGCAATGTCGCGGGCCACCGAGGGCTTCTCGGCCAGCACCGCAACCGTTCCCGATTCCTGGGTCGCCATCCTGAGAATTCCAGTGTAACGGCCCGCCCTACTTGTTTACGGCTGGGCGTAATATCCGGTTCGCGTGCGGGCGGTTAATCCGGGCTTGTCAATCTTAATATCGAGCGCGTGGTACTCGTTCGGACCGTCGCCGCGAGGAGCATCGAAGGAGAGAACGTAATAGCCGCCGGCGTCGGCCAGGCACTTCGCAATCTCGCCCGAGATATCGTTGCTCGAATTGAGAACCCGGCCTCCCGTCTGGTCCGCGAGAATCTGGAGTCCCAGGCTTCCCACCAGCACCCCGCTCGCGGCCTTGACTCCTCTTTCGAACTGTTTGTAATTCGACGTTCCCAATTGGTTCGCGTCCGCCAGCCCGGAAGGATCGATCTGGTAAAGCGTGACACGAGCCTGCCGCAGCTTGTCCGAAAAAGCCACGATCGCGCCGAACATCTGCTTCTGTTCCTTTGTGCTAAGCCCCTCTGATGGATCGTCCCCGAGAACCAAAGGCCAACCGGGACTAATCCAAATCAGCAGTTTTCGTCCAGGCCTGGCCATCTCATAGCCAGCCAGTTGGTCGAGCGTATAGAGAGACAACTGTTGCCAACCATCCGTTCCGTAAACTCCTAGCTGCTTGCCAGTCACAAGTTCACCCGATCTTCCCTGATTGAGAGCGGCGATAAGAGCGTTTGCATCCCGAGACGATGCGGCCCCGAGAACGACGCCCATATCGCCCATCATAACGATTGATGTGGGACCGGGAAACTCGGCGGCGCGATTTTTCAGAAACGCCTGGATTTCCTGCAACTCGATGGCAGCGTCCGCGACTGGTGTGTCGACTCCATCGATGAACACAATCACCTCGACGGGGCCCTCGGCCGCCGCTGTGGCGCCATTCACGGCATGAAAAGACGCGATCTTCCGCGGCTGTTTGTTGTCTATAATTGTGAAGTCCTGCTGGGCGAGGCCGGAAACGGGTTTTCCGGATTTATCGGTTACCACCACATCGAGCGCGATGGCGCGATCCGCACTGGCAAGCGGCGCGGATGCCGGGCGTTGGGACAGTCCAGCGGGTCCATTCGGCTGTGCAAATACGGGAACGAGCGACAGGCAGAACAGAGCGATCCAACAGCATTGCCGTTTACTCATGCAATTTACCTCAGGCTGGCCTTCCAACCACGATTATAGCCACCCGCTACTCGGGGCATAATATTACCATGCCGTCACGGACCATTCCGCTGTTCCCCTTGCATGTGGTGGTTTTCCCCGGCATGCCGCTGCCGCTGCACATTTTCGAAGAACGGTACAAGGAAATGACGGGCAACGCCATCCGCGACAATTCGGAATTCGGCATCGTGCTGGCGAACGCGAACGGCATTGTGAACGCCGGTTGCACGGTGAGGGTGGAAAAGGTGCTGCAGATGTACGCCGACGGGCGGATGGACATTCTCACGCGCGGGCGTCGCCGCTTCGAGATTGTCACGCTGAACGAAGAGCAAGCCTGGCTGGCGGCCGAGGTGTCGTACTTCGACGATGACGATTTGGCCGCGCCGCCGGACGAACTGCGCCTGACAGCGCTGGAGCATTACAAGACCTTGCGGGCGTTCGCCAGCGCGGCGGGTCAGGGCGAGCCGGACCTGGCCGGCCCGCAGCTCAGCTTTCAACTGGCGCAATGCCTGCCGGACCTGGAGTTTCAGAACACGTTGCTGCAATTACGCTCCGAAGCCGGGCGTCTGAAGGAGCTGAATCAGTACCTGGCCGCGTATATTCCCCGCCAGCGCGTCGTCGAGCGGATGCGCGGCCTGGCGCCGACCAACGGCAGCGGGGCCAAGCCCGCGGGACTCTGATCGCCGCGACGCCAGACGACGATGCGCCTCTCCCTGGTAATTGACGCCGACGACACGCTGTGGGA
>PLGA01000545.1 GCA_003139735.1 Bryobacterales bacterium
CGCGGCGACCCGGCCTCGGCGCTGCTGGAAGTGCTGGACCCCGAGCAGAACTTCATGTTCGTCGATCATTATCTCGATGTCGAGTACGATCTCAGCCAGGTCTTCTTCATCGCTACCGCCAACGTTCTCCACACCGTTCCACCGGCGTTGCAGGACCGCATGGAGGTAATCCGCCTTTCCGGCTACACCGAACTCGAGAAGATGGAGATCGCCAAGCGCTTCCTGGTCCCCAAGCAGTTGGAGCAGACCGGGGTTTCGAGGGACCAGATCGAGTTCTCCGACGAGGGGCTGAACGGGGTGATTCAGTATTACACCCGCGAGGCCGGCGTCCGCAATCTGGAGCGCGAAATCGGCAACCTGTGCCGCAAGGTGGCGCGCCAGGTGGTCAACAGCAGGAGCGCCAAGGACAAGAAGCCGCTTGTGAGGACCGTGATCGACGGCGCCAAGCTGCCGGATCTGCTCGGTCCCTGGAAATTCCGCGACTTGGGCGTGGAAAAGAAGAACGAAATCGGCGCCGCGACCGGCTTGGCGTGGACCGAAGTCGGCGGCCAGATCCTGACCGTCGAGTGCACCTTGATGGACGGCAAGGGCAAGCTGACCATCACCGGCAAGTTGGGCGACGTGATGCAGGAATCCGCGCAGGCGGCCATGAGTTATATCCGCTCGCGGGCCCATGCCTTTGGGCTGCCGCGCGATTTCTATCGCAACCTGGACGTTCACATTCATGTCCCCGAAGGCGCCATTCCAAAGGACGGCCCTTCGGCCGGCATCACCCTGGCCACAACCATCTGCAGCGCGCTGACCCGCGTACCGGTGCGTTGCGATATCGCCATGACGGGCGAAATCACCTTGCGCGGCAAGGTGTTGGGGATCGGCGGGTTGAAAGAGAAGTTGATGGCGGCGCATCGCTATGGCATCATCGAGGCGATCGTGCCACGGGAGAACGAGAAGGATCTTCCGGATATTCCGGACGCCATCAAGCAATCCATGAAGCTCGATTTCGTGGAGTCCATGGACGAAGTGCTGAAGATCGCCTTGGAGCGCGCATTGGTGGCGCTTCCCATGCCGCCGGGCCCCGCCGACGTGGTTGTCCAGCCTGTACTGGAAGAGAGCCGGGCGCACTGACCTTTGCATACGGAATTTGTAGTGAGCGCGGGCAAACCGGAGATGTTTCCGTCCGACCGGCTGCCCGAGATCGCGTTTTTAGGAAGAAGTAACGTTGGGAAATCCAGCTTGCTCAACGCCCTGGCGGGGCGCAAAGGGCTGGCTTTCACCAGCAATACCCCGGGTCGAACGCAAACGATCAATTTTTATCGCGTCGACGGAGCCTTCTACTTCGTCGATCTGCCCGGATATGGATATGCCCGCGTGCCCCTGCGGCACAAGCTCGAATGGAAGGAATTGGTCGAGCAGTACTTGGAAAATGCGGAAACCCTGAGACTTTCCTGCCTGATTCTGGACGCTCGCCGCGGATGGATGGGCAAGGATCTGGACCTGAAGCGGTGGCTCGAGGATCGGGGCAGCCGGTTCCTGGTAATCGCCACGAAGTTCGACAAGTTGAATCGATCTGAACAAGAGCGCGGTTTGTCCGCCATCCGCCAGGAGGGCGTGGAGCCGCTGCCATTCTCGGCCGTAACCGGCCGGGGAGTGAGGGAAATTTGGCAAGCAATAACGACAACACTCCGACCACGGTAGGAAACCTCCCGCCGCAGGATAAATCAGACAAGCCCACCGAAGAGCTGACTGGGGCGCCCCCCGCGCCGCCCGTCCGCGAACCCGCCATCCCGGCGCGTACAGCCGGGGACAACTCCGCCGGAGATAACTCCGCCGCCGAAAAACCCGTCCGGCCGGAGCGAACCGCCGCGCGCCCCTCGAGCGATCCGGAGCGCGCCGGCCGCAATCCCATCCGCCCGGTGATCGCGGCGCCGCCTCCCGCCGAGCCCAAGCCGGCCGCGGTAGAGAGCAAACCGCCCGAAGACAAGCCGGCCGAGACGCCCGCCGCGCCTCCCGCCGAGCCCGTGCATGGCGGACTGGGAATGCACCGCCGCAGGGCCGTGCAAGGCCTCAAGAATGGCACCCCCACCCTCGATCTGGTCGAGCTCAAGGACATGAGCATCCAGAAGCTCAACGAGGTGGCCAAGGGCATGAACATCGCCAACTACGCCGGCCTCCGCAAGCAGGAGTTGATCTTCAAAATCCTCCAGACCCAGGCCGAAAAGAGCGGGCTCATCTTCTCCGAGGGCGTGCTCGAGTGCCTCCCCGACGGTTTCGGCTTCCTGCGCGCGCCCGAGTACAACTATCTGCCCGGTCCCGACGACGTGTATGTGTCGCCCTCGCAGATCCGCCGCTTCGATCTGCGCACCGGCGACACCATTTCCGGCCAGATCCGTCCGCCCAAGGAAGGCGAGCGCTATTTCGCCCTCATCAAGGTGGATGCCATCAACTTCGAGCCGCCCGAGGAAGCCCGCAACAAAATCTTCTTCGACAATCTCACGCCGCTCTATCCCGACGAACGTCTCAAGCTCGAAACCACCCGCGAGAACAATTCGGGCCGCGTGATGGACCTCCTCACGCCCATTGGCAAAGGCCAGCGCGGGCTGATCGTTTCGCCGCCGCGCACCGGCAAGACCATGCTCCTGCAAAGCATCGCCAACTCCATCACCACCAACCACCCCGACGTCAGCTTGATCGTACTGCTGATCGACGAGCGCCCCGAGGAAGTCACCGACATG
>PLGA01000353.1 GCA_003139735.1 Bryobacterales bacterium
TTCCCGGCAACGGGAGTGCGGGTTCAATTCCCGCCCCGGGCACCATAGGCGCGCCGCGGCCTTATGAAGATACTGGCTCTGAACGGTGGATCGAGCACGCTCAAGGCGACCTTGCGCGAACTGGACGGCAACTTGCCCTCCGCGCCCCCGCCGCCGCTCTGGGAAGCGCAGGCCGACTGGGGACGCCAGCCGGGGAAAGCGCAAATTCGCGTACGCGCCGCCGGCGAAGTCCGTTCCGATTCCGAGGTGGATATCGAGACGCCGGCCGCCGTGCTGGAACCCGTCCTGGCAGCCCTTTGGAGCGGCCCGGCGAAGGCGGTCGGGGGGCCGGGCGAAATCGACGTGGTGGGTCACCGCGTGGTCCACGGCGGCCATGCCTTTCAAGCCACCACCCGCATCACGCCAGAGGTGAAGGAACAGATTCGCAAGTACGTGGAATTCGCCCCGGAACATAACCGCCTGGAACTGGAGGCGATCGAAGTGGCGGAGCGCGTGCTCGGGCCGGCCGCGCCTCAGGTGGCGGTTTTCGATACGGCCTTTCACACCACCCTCCCCATGTGCGCGAAGGTTTACCCGGTTCCCTACGAGTGGTACGAAAAGGGCGTGGCGCGATACGGCTTCCACGGCATCAGCCATCAATACGCGTCGCGGCGGGGCGCGGAAATTCTAGGCCGGCAGCCGGCCGGGCTGCGAATGGTGACCTGCCACCTGGGCAACGGCGCTTCGCTCGCCGCCGTCCGCGACGGAAAGAGCGTGGACACCACCATGGGATTCACGCCGCTCGAAGGCATCATGATGGGGACCCGCTCGGGTTCCATCGATCCCGGCATTCTGATCTACCTGGTGCGGCATCGCGGGTACGGCGCCGACCAACTGGACCGCGTGCTCAATAAGGAATCCGGGCTGAAAGGCGTTTCGGGCATTTCCGGCGACATGCGGGAGGTGGTCGCGGCCATCGCAACCGGCGATCAACGGGCCGTACTCGCCTTCGACGTCTACGTGTACCGGCTGGTGAGCGAAATCGGCGCCATGACGGCGTCACTCGGCGGATTGGACGCGCTCGTGTTCACGGCCGGCATCGGCGAAAACTGCGCGCCCCTGCGCGAGGCGGTGTGCCGTCGCGTCGCATTCCTGGGCATCGAATTGGACCTCGCGAAGAACGCCTCGCCTCGCATGGATAGCGACATCGCCGCCCCCAACTCGCGGGTTCGAGTGGTGGTGCTGCGCGCCGAGGAAGATTGGGAAATCGCTAGGGAATGCTGGCGCATGATGGAGGGGTGAGACGGTTCGGTTGGCAGGCGGAAGCGCCTGCCCCACCTGGCTACGGCTGCTTCCCTTCCAGCTCCGCCCACCGCTCGTAGAGGCTCTCCACTTCGCCCTCAGCCGCTTGCAGGCGCTCGTAACAAGCCCTCAGCCGCGGTCCGTCCGACACGGTCTCGGGGGATTGCATTTCCCCGCGCAGGGCCTCGACGGCTTGCTCGGCTTCGAGGATGCGCGCTTCCATGCCTTCCCATTCACGGGCTTCCAGGTACGATAGCTTCTTCCTTCCGCCGGTCTCGGGTTTTGCCGCGGCCGGTTTTTCCGGCTTGGGCGGTTTGGCAACGAACTGGGCCTGTTCCCATTGCCAGTAATCGGCGTAGAGTTGCGCGCCGCCCTGACCGTCGAGGCCCAGTATAGCGTTCGAAACCCGGTCGAGCAGGTAGCGGTCGTGCGTCACCAGCACCAGCGCGCCGGGGAAGTCTGAGAGACTCTCTTCGAGCACTTCGAGAGTGGGGATGTCCAGATCGTTGGTAGGCTCGTCGAGCAATAACAGGTCGGCCGGCTGGAGCATCAGGCGGGCGATCAGGACGCGCGCCTGCTCGCCGCCGGAGAGGCTCGATATGGGCCGATCGAGCTGGTCCGCTTCGAACAGGAAGCGCCTGGCCCAGCCTGCCACGTGCAAGGGACGGTCGCGGAAAACCACCGTATCGCCGTGCGCGCCCAGCCCCTCGCGCAGCGTCTGGGTGGCGTCGAGTTGCTCGCGAGTCTGGTCGAAATAGACGGCGCGCAAAGCCGCGGCGCGCTCCACGCGGCCCTCGGAAGGTTCCAGTTNNGTCTTGCCCGCGCCGTTTGCGCCCAACAGGCCCAGCCGCGCGCCGGGCGTGAGCGCGAAACTAAGGTTGCGGAACAGCGTGCGTCCGCCCATCTCCATGGCCACGTTCTCGGCCGTTACCAGGCGTTTGGCCCGGCGGCCGGTGGCGGCGAAATCGATGCGCGCCGGGCCCTTCTCGGCGCGCGATTCGAGGCCGGACAATTCGCGGATCAGGCGGCCGGCTTCCTCCGCGCGGGCCTTCGACTTTCCGGTGCGCGCCTTGGCGCCGCGGCTGAGCCACTCGCGTTCGCGCCGCACCCGGTTGGTCAAAGCTTCCTGGCGGCTCGACTGCGCGGCCAGGAACTCTTCCTTCTTCTCCAGGAAATGGCTGTAGCTGCCCTCCACGCGCAGAATGCCCTCGGGGTAAACGCGGCCGATTTCGGCCATGTCGTTGACCACGTGGCCCAGGAAGTAGCGGTCGTGGCTCNNAGGAAATAGCGGTCGTGGCTCACCACCACGCTGGCGAACGGCGCCGTTGCGAGCAGCTTCTCAAGCCACAGAATGCCTTCCAGGTCGAGATGGTTGGTGGGCTCGTCCAGAAACAGCAGATCGGGCTGCGCCGCCAGTTCGCGCGCGATGGCCAGGCGCCGCTTCCATCCGCCGGAGAGCGATTCCGCCAGCGCCGAGCCGTCCGTGAACCCCGCGCGGCCCAGGGTGAGGTTGATGCGCGCGGCGCGTTCCAGAGGCTCCAGGCGCTCTGCGGCAATTGGCTCCGCAATGATTTCGGCCACCGTCTTGCCGGCTGGGAAAACCGCGTCCTGCGGCACGTAGCCCACGCGCGTGTCGCGGCGCATGGAAACGGCCCCGGAATCGGGCTCCAGGCGGCCGGACAGAATCTTGAGAAGCGTGGTTTTCCCGGAGCCGTTGCGGCCAATCAAGCCCAAGCGCTCGCCCTCGGAAATTCCCAGCGAGATGTTTTCGAACAGCGTCCGCGAGCTGAAGCTCTTGGAGAGCGCCGTGCAGCTTTCGAGAAGGGCCATCAGTCCGCGCTACTCATAGCGGAGGGCTTCCACCGGGTCCAGACGCGCGGCTTTCACGGCGGGCCAGACGCCGAAGAACACGCCCACCGCCACCGATACGCTGAAGCCCGTAACCACCGCCCACAACGGCACCTTGGACGGCAGCGAGGGGACCAGCGCCCCCAGCGCCATGGTGATCATCACCGCGATCGCAATGCCGAGCATGCCGCCCGCGCCGGTGAGCGCCATGGCCTCCACCAGAAACTGCCCGATGATATCCCGCCTGCGCGCGCCGAGCGCCTTGCGTACGCCTATTTCACGCGTCCGCTCCGTGACGCTCACCAACATCACGTTCATCACGCCGATGCCGCCCACCAGCAGTCCCAGGCCGGAAATGGCGATCGCCACCAGGCCGATCAGGCCCGTGATCTGGTCGAACTGCTGGATGATCTGGTCGGGCGTGGAGATGGCAAAATCGTCCGCCGCGTCGCTGGCCAGATGGCGGACCCGGCGCATGGCCCCGCGCACTTCGTCAAAGGCCTCGTCGCGTATGCCGCGCTTGGCTTTGGCCGTGATAAAGAAATTGTCCACCTGCGGATAACGGTTTTCCGCGGTGCGCAGCGGGAAGACGATGGCGTCGTCCTGGCCGTTTTCGCCGAAAAAGCCGCCTTTGGCTTTGGCGTACACGCCGATGACGATGTACTCCGCCCCATCGATCATCACCGGGCGCTCCAGCGCTTTCCCGTCCGGGAAGAGCGAATCGGCCACGTTCGCGCCGATCAGGATCACGTGAGCGGCGCGCTGGTTCTCCTCCGGCGTAAAGTATCGGCCAGAGGAGAAATCGCGCGGCGCGATGTCCTCCATGTCCGGCGCCAGACCGGCCAGGTTAATGGTGTCGGTCTCGAAACCCGGCACGCGCGCCGTGATGGGGTTGCCATCCACCACCGCGGGAACCATTAACTCCAGGCCCACGGCTTCCACCGACGGGCACGTCTTCTCGATGTAGTCGGCGTATTCCGGCTTCATGGAGCGGCGCTTGCGTTCCTTGATGGGAGCGGGCTGGCCGGGGTCGCCGGACGTCTTGGACACGAAGATATTGTCCGGGCCCAACTCCTGGAAGAACACCACCACGCCTTCCCGCAAGCCGGTCAGCAGCGAGGCCACCGTCACCACCGTGGTGATCCCGATCACGATTCCGAGGATGGTCAGCAGCGAGCGGAAGCGATGCGTCCACACGCCCTCAATCGCGATTTGAATGTTCTCCGATGCGCTGACGTTCATAGTCTATTCCGAGCGCAGCGCAACTACCGGATCGAGCCTGGCCGCGTGCGCCGCCGGATACCATCCCGAGGCGATGCCCACGATCCCCGAAACCGCCAGCGAAAGCGCCACGTAGCCGGCCGTGATGTGCAGCGACAGACCGAAGACGCTGCCCAGAACCGCCGTGGCCGCCGCGCCCAGCCCCACGCCCAAAGCGCCTCCCAGGCTCGCCAGCACCACCGCCTCGATGAGGATCTGCAGCATGATGTCGCCATGCCGCGCGCCGAGCGACTTGCGGACGCCGATTTCTCGCGTGCGCTCGGTGACGCTCACCAGCATGATGTTCATGATCACGATGCCGCCCACCACCAGCGAAATGCAGGTCACCGGCACCACCACGGCGGCGATCATTCCCAACACCTGGTCGATAAATCCGCGTATGGCGTCGGGCGTGAGGGTGTCGAAGTTGTCGTCCTCGCCAGGCCGTGTGTGGAACCGCGTGCGCAGAGCCACGCGGGTTTCATCGAGCGCCTGGTCGAGCGTCAGGCCGCTCGACGGTTTGGGCCGGCCGAAGAGCGCAAAGCCGTTGCCCGGCCCGTACAGCCGGTCGAAAGCCGTGGTGGGGATATAGGCGCAGTTATCCTGGTCCCTTCCGAACACCGAGCCAACGCGTTCCAGCACCCCGACCACGGTGAACTCGATGCCCTCGATGCGGACGATGCCGCCCAGCGCGGAGGCGTCGCCGGGGAACAGCGTGTTGCGCACCGTGTCGCCAATCACCGCCACGTACGGGCGCGAATGTTCCTCCCCAGCGGTGAAAAAGCGGCCATCCGTCACGCCGATATCGCGGATATCCGCCATGGCCGCCGACACGCCCAGAATAGAGGCGTCTTCGCTGGTCTGGTTGTCGCGCTTGATGTCGGAAGTGTGCTGCCGGTAGGGGCTGTAGAGCACCGTATCGCCGTTGACAGCTTCGAGAAACCGCGCATCGTCGTTGCGGATGGGCTTGTTGCGCTTGACCTTGTCGAAGTACTCGCGCCGGTTCATGCGCCCTTGAGCGACAATCTGGGCCACCAGGAACGATTCCGACCCGAACGCCTTGGAGGTGCTCTGCTCCGCGTAGACTCCCAGCCCGGCGATGGCCGCGCCCACCAGGATCACGCTGGCCACGCCGATGATCACGCCCAGCAGGGTCAGGAAGCTCCTGAGCTTGTGCGAGCGGATGGAATCGATCGCCATGCGCAAGGAGTTCTGGAATTGATCTCGGCCGCGGAGACCCTCCGGGCTTGTCTGAGGCATCTATATTTCAGGATAGCGTAACGGCCGCTTCACGCCGCTCTTTTCCACTTCGTCCAGAAGAAGCGAGAGACGCGCGGCGGCGCCGGTGCGTCCGCCAAAACGCAGAGCGTTGTAGGCCGAGGTGAACTCGGCGACGGCGGCGGCCATGGCGCCGTGGGGCAGTGTGGCGGCGAACTCGACGGGAGTGAACCATGCGGGCTTCTGGAAGCCCTGGCGCTTCAAAACGTGGAGCATCCGCTGGTAGAGCATGGTGGCGTCGCCCACATCGGCCTGGCCCCGGCGGACGCGTTTGACGCGGCGGCGCATGCGTAGCAGACGGATGAGGGGCGGCGCCGCCAGCCAGATCCAAAGGGCCACGCCCACCGATACGAAAATGGAGACGGTCACGCGCCTGGTCATGGCCGCCGTCGAGGTGCGCCACGCCGCCTCCACAGCCGCGGCGGCATCGTACCAGCGGATGCCTATACCGCGCGCGCCCTGCTCCATGCGGTCGGCCAATGCCCCTTGGCGCCCTACGTCGTAGCCCAGGACCCAGTTCTGCCAGAAGGTCTGTGCGGCGTCCAGATACAGCCCCAGCGTGGTCACGAATGCGAAGGAGCGGACGCCGGGAGCGGCCGGAGTTGGGTCGAACGTGGACCAGCCAAAGCCTGGAATCCAAGCCTCCACCCAGCTATGCGCGTCCGAGGCCCGCACCACCCAGAGGTCCGTAATGGGATTATATTCACCGCCCAGGAAGCCAGTGACGATCCGCGCCGGTATGCCTGCCGTGCGCAGCAAGACGGTCATGGCGGAGGCGAAGTACTCGCAATGGCCCTGCTTGCGGTGAAACAGGAAGTCGGCCAGAGGATCGGCTGGTTCGCGCTTCGGAAGCTGCAGCGTATACCCGTAATCGCGGCGCAGGGTCGCCTCGATGCCGCGCGCCTGTTCCAGATCCGTGGCAGCCGGCCCCGCCATGGCGCGCGCCAATGCGGGAATTCGCCCGTCCAGATGCGAGGGCAGTTGCAGGTTGCGCTCGCGATCCGCCAAGCCCAGCACCGGCGGAGGATAGAGCGGCGGCGAAGACCCGGGCGGACTTTCAAGGACGCTGTACGCGTCGTAGTGAAATCCTTGCGGGATAGGGTAATCCAGACTGTAGCTGGCGCCTTCCGTGCGGACCAGGTAAGGGGCGCTCAGATCGACCTTCTCCGGGACGCCGGCGAAAAAAAGCGTGCCGGCCTGGATGGCGTCGAAAGCCACGTGATACTCCAGGCGCCGTCCGCGTTCGAAGACCTTCCGCCCAAGGTCGGCCTGCCCATCCTCCACCGCGATGCGCGTCTTGCGGGCGTCCGTATTGGCCCAGCGCCAGCCGTCGAAATCGGCCAGCGACCCGCCGCGCCACCTCAGGACGCCGGGCGGCGCATCGCCGAAGATGCGAACGTGCATCACAGGCCTGGAATCGTTCTCGATTGCGCCGGTTAGCCCGAGGTTCACCTGGTCCGCGAAGCCCGGAAACAAGGCATGCCGGGCGAAACGCGATAAGGCCGCGTCCGCCGTGCGCGGCAGGACCAGAAACATGGCGGCCGTAAGCCCCATGATTCCCACCGCGATGAAACCTGCCAGCAGCGCCAGGCGTGCGTGGAATCTCCGCAATCCGTCGCGCGCCGTAGTCGCCGCGGCGCGCTCGGTCGAGCGCCGGATTTCCGCGCCCGTCAGCGCCGCGATGGCGAAGAACAGATACAGCGCCAGCGCCAGGAAGAACTTGAGATCGATAGAGAGCAGGGCGGCGGCCAGCAACTCGATCATGGCGATCGCCGCCAGGTACAGGTAGTCGCGGCCGGTCTTCGAGGTGAGCGCCTTCATAACCACCAGAAAGAACGCCAGGTGTATCGCCGCCGCCAGCAGCTCGCGCGAAATCAGGAAGCAATCGAGCAGAAAGAACGCCGCGTAAATCGCCGTAATCACCGTGACCGCGCGCTCGGACAAATCGAAGCGCGGGAAACCCGCCACCATCAATCCGCGCAAAGCCAGGCCGGCGGTGGTGAGCGCGATGGTGGGGAGGTCCAGGTATCCCGAACCCGCCACCGCCAGAAATCCGCTGGCCACCAGCCCCAGCAGGGCGAACTGGAAGAACCGCTCCACCGAAACCGAGACGCTCGCGTCCGAACGCGGCATATGCCTTCATTTTAACCGTACCTTCGGACGCTACACTGAAATATAGATGGGCAACCAGACGATCGGCCTGATGGTGGAGGCTGCGGACAAGACCGGCCTGCTGCATCTGCTCACGGGGGTGATCGCCCGGCGCGGCGGCGATATCGTCTCCGTCGAGATCCTCGAGAACCGCCCCACCGACGCCCGCACGTATTTCGAGATCGCCCTCCCGGGAAGTCCCGAAGAGTTGGTGGAAGATCTGCGCAGCCTTCCCATCGTGCGCCGCGTAGAGGTGGTCAAGACGCTGGCCACGATCTACGGTAAGCGCATTATTATCATGGGCGGCGGCGCGCAAGTGGGGCAGGTGGCCATCGGCGCCGTCTCCGAGGCGGACCGGCACAACATCCGCGGCGAACACATCTCGGTGGACACGATTCCTTTGGTGGGCGAGCAGAAGCTGGCCGACGCCGTGCGCGCCGTGGCCCGTCTGCCGCGCGCCAAAGCCATTGTGCTGGCGGGATCGCTGATGGGCGGCGAAATTGAAGCCGCCGTGCGGGAGGTGCGCCAGGCGGGACTCCTGGTGATCAGTCTGAATATGGCCGGCAGCGTTCCGGACGCCGCCGATCTGGTGGTAACGGACCCGGTTCAGGCCGGCGTGATGTGCGTGATGGCGATCGCCGACACCGCCAAGTTCGACCTCGAGCGCTTGAAGCGCAGGGTGTTCTAGACGTCTTAAAAGGCGGCTAGCACGTCGTTGACAGAGAAGGTCCGTCCCACGGGTATGTGGACGCAGCCCACGGTGGAAGGGTTCGTGCTGACGCGCGGCGCTACTGGACCGTCTTGGCCTGGTGGATTTCCTGCAAGTTCCACACCCGGATTGGGTCGCGCCTGCGCGCGTCAACGGCGTCGGCGGCGGCGCGCGCTCCGCTCATCGTCGTGATGCAGGGGACGCGATACGTCACGGCGCTGCGGCGGATCGATTTTTCGTCCAGGAATGCGGGCGCGCCGGTGGTGGTATAGATGGCCAGTTGAATGGCGCCGCCCTTGAGCAGGTCCACCACGTTCGGACGGCCTTCGTTCACCTTGAACACCACCCGGCACTGCAGGCCGGCGTTGCGCAAAGTGGCGGCCGTGCCGCGCGTGGCCACCAGGCTGAAGCCCAGGCCCGCGAAACGCCGGGCGATGTCCACGGCCTCCGGCTTGTGACGGTCGTTCACGCTCAGAAACACCGTGCCATGGTCGGGCAGCGGGGCCCCGGCGCTGATCTGCGCCTTCAGAAAGGCCTCCCCGAAGTTGATCCCCACGCCCATCACCTCGCCCGTGGAGCGCATTTCCGGGCCGAGCGCCGGGTCCACCCCGTGGAACTTGTTGAAGGGGAATACCGGCGACTTGACAAAAATCTGCGGCGCCGGCAAGGTCCCCGATGTCCGCCCGCCGGTCAGATGCGCATAGTCCGCCAGCTTCCGCCCCCACATCAGCCCCACCGCGATCTTGGGCAGCGGCACGCCGGTCGCCTTGCTCACGTAGGGCACGGTCCGCGAGGCGCGCGGGTTCACTTCGAGCACGTACACCACGCCGTTCTGAATCGCGTACTGCACGTTCATCAGGCCGATGACGTTCAGCGCACGCGCCAGCCGCACGGTGTAATCTTCGATGGTGAGGACGTTCGCGGCAGCCAGCGATTGCGGCGGCAACACGCAGGAACTGTCGCCGGAATGCACGCCCGCCTCCTCGATATGCTCCATGATGCCGGC
>PLGA01000604.1 GCA_003139735.1 Bryobacterales bacterium
CCGCATTCCCTCCACGACTTCCTTGTGGGTCAGTTTAGGCCCCGCTTCTTCGACAGGAACCAGCATTGCTGCAGGAACGCCGTGTCTCGTGATCGTGATTGTCTCGCCCTGCCTTACCCGGTCCAGCAGGTCAGACAGATGCGTCTTGGCCTCAAAAGCCCCTACCGAGTCCATTTTATTCTCCCAATACAACTAGTTCAAACTAGTTAATTATACACCGACCGTTCGCATCTTTCCCGGTCTGGATGCCGGAGTGGATAGCTAAAGACGGGTTGGCGTCTGATCAAGCACGCCCGGTACCTCTGGCTGCTGCTTGCCGAGAACCACCTGAGGCGGTGCCTCTTCGGAAGCATGGTGCGGCGGATCCGTGCGCTGGCGGTGGCGACGGGGTAGAGGGAGGCGATGACCCCAGCGAAATCAGGCGGGCCAGGACCTAAGGGCGGAGGGGTGTTCGGTGTTCGCGGAAATGACCGAAAAGAGGCCGTTTCCCTGATAAATGTACCGGTACGTCCACGACCCGACTGAGACTGACAGTACTGTATTTGGATCCGAAGGCCATGGCATATTGACTGTGTGATTGCTCCAACGTTAGTAATGCTAGTCGCCCCCGTGGTTGGCGCCGCTCTCCGAGAACTTAGGATTTCTCTCCGGCAGCAGGCCGCCAGGCGACGGATGTCGATCAAGCTGCGAATCGCGGTGCGCCGCAACAACGTTCGCCAAGCCATTGCGGCGCTCCGGGTTGTGCCGAATCCCGCGACTGAGCCCGAAGACGATTTGACGCCTGCCGGCGCCAGCCTACACGAGCGATTGGACAGAATCCAGCTTCGGAGCGCAACGCGCAATCGCCGAACGCCTTCTCGCGGCGCAGGTTGGTTGACGAACTGGCGCCACGTGGATGGCAGGCCACACAGAGGTGGCGCCGATGGTGCGGAGTCTCTGACGGAGTCTGTCCACTTGTTCGCTTAGGTTTCCATGACTACGAAGGCCATGGACTGCAAAGTTGATAGTGGCCGACTGGTAGCGGCCAAACGGAAGGAGATAGCGAATACTATGACGCCCACCCTGGAAGGCTCGCCGATCGAAACCCAGACCCTCGCCGACCGTTTGTTAGCGGCGCGCCGCGCCGCGGCCCCAGCGGCCACGCGACGCGAGGCGATAAACGCGGCGTTGCGCGCAGAAATGCAGCGGCTAGAGGACCGAGTGACCGCGCGCCTCGAAAAACACGAAAAGAGCACTGCCGAGACAACAATGAGGGCCAGCGATCAGTGGAATGCGGTCACCGCGAAATTCAAGGCCTCCGAAGGACGCATCGGCGCAATTGAGGTCAAACTGGCCGAGGCCATCCTCAGGCTTGAGAAAAGCAATGAGGCTCAGGCCGTCTCTCTAGAATCCGCCCAGACATCCCTGGCGCAGACCGACAACCTGGTGGGACGGGTTCTGGAAACGATGGAAACAGTCCAGGAGAGCATTAAGAAGCTGGAAGCCGGCGATGCGCTGAAGGATCTCGCCGCGGAACTCGCCGCCTTAAAGGCCGGGCTGGCGGCTCTCCAACAAGGTGTGGAAGGCAATGCCGCCCGATTTACCACCCTCGAACGAAGCACGGAAGCAGTCCAGGCCCAGTTGGCCGAGAAAATCCAGACGCTTGAGAAGGAGAACGATATCCAAGCCTCTTCAATAGAGTCCATCCGCGCATCCGCGGCGCAGACTGACGACCTCGTAGGACGGGTGGTGGAAGCGATGGAGACGATCCAAGACAGCGTCCTGCAGCAGGTCGGCGGGTAATCCTAGGTAAATCGCAGGCGTTGAATGCTTTGCGGCCTACCCACCTGACGGACCACTTGCGCCGATAATCCAGTCCGACCTCCTCGCACCGGGGTATACCGCCAAGGTGGTGGCCACAAGACCAGGAGGTCTTCAGGTCGGCGCAAACGGAAGTGGCCACGCCCCTCATGAGCTTCGATCCGCAAGATCGGGTCGAGGTGAGCGCCATGCCGACCATTCCGTAACCAGGCCTTCGATAATGACATCGAAGACGATCCGCCATTTGGCTCGGAACTCCCGGGGGCCAAGCCGAAAGGGCAGCCGCCGGGCAAGCTGCCAGACAACTCGCCACTTTGGCCCGCCGTCTACTTCGCACAAACGCTCCTCCTACTGATGTGGGTTCAGGCGGCCGGCCCTTGCCCGGAGGGTCCGTAGCCGTTGGCCATCTTCGTTCGCAAGAAGGCACCCAGAATCGGATCGTGCGATAACCGCTCGGCCCGTCGCCTTTGGGCCCCCGCCTCACCAAATTCGGCAATTTCCCGCAGGAGTTGCCTTTGAATCTCCGCCTTCATCTCGACACAGTCGAAATCTCTCCTGTGTTTCACGACGCCACCACCTCTCGGGGTGAGTAGGTAGATCCTGGGGCTCCGGTAGCCGCGCAGGCTATTCACTCCTTCGTACCTTCCTATTTTCTCAAAATGGACGATGTGTTTGAAGTTCCAGCTCACCACTAGATCCACATTCGAAACTGTCGCCACGGCAATGTGGGCCGCATCGTTGCTCGAAGCTGGCCCCACAACCGCGGCGTCCAGGTACGCCTTTTTGAGACCATCCGACTCCGGCGACGTTCTAACTATCTCAACCTGCTCGGGACGCAGGTCACCCAGCACACCGCGCACCGGGTCCGGAGCTAGTTCCAACTCGTCGAGTGTGACATTGGAAACGACAACGACGAACTGTCCCTGCCGAACCTCTTCAAAGAACCGAACGCTCTCGGCCTTGAATTCGTCGTCGAAGCATCCCCCGAACCCTGACGTATCCGCATAGACTCGCAAGGTTTTCTTCACAGTTGTCATTATGGCTCCGTTCCCTTCCCGGCGTTCATACTGGCCTCGACTCACCTGCACCTTGAACCTGTTGACCGCGAGATCCGCAACCGAGCTAGCCGCCCCTCCGCCGCCGCTCCAGCCTTTCGCGCCTCCTCCAATAACTCCCTATCCCAGACCCAACGGCGCGCTGTCGGGACCCCGTTCGACAGCGGTTACGCCCCGGCCAAGCGCCGCGCCTGGAGTTCCGACCATTCCGTATACAGGCCTTCGAGAATAACCTCGAAGTCGATCCCGTATTTCTCCTGGAACTCCCGCGGTCCGATCCGGTGCAATTCCATGTGCTCCTCGTGGGTGAGCGGGATGCACGTGTAGCCGGAACTCTTCTGCCCGAATCCGTGCGGCCCGGTGTGGCAGGCTTCGACATTGCGCGTGGATTCCGACACCGCGGACGGTTGCTGGCGGATCCAGTCGCGATAGGCTTCAGCCTGATCGGGGCCTCTTCGGGGTTCCCGGCGCCGGCGTGGCGGCCGAACGCCGTGGACTTGATACATGAGCCAGGAATGAAGGTTNNCCGTCGATGGCTTTCTTGATGGCTGTCTTGCTCACGGCCACTTTGGGCTTCTCGACCGAATCCAGCACGCTGGCGCGCTGCTCCTGGTCCAGGGAGTCCAGCACCTCTTCCCACTTCAGCGCCGGCACGGTGATGGTGATGGCCTTGTAATCTGAGGGGATTTTCGCTTCATCTTGGATTTCAACCGACGGCGGGCAGTCCTTGATTCCGAAGGTTACGGTTCGGCCTTCGAGCTTCTGGTACTTGCCTTTCGCATCCCGGCCGCGGGATTCGATGATATTGATGACGTAACCCTCCATCCGCTCGATGGCGCGCTCGAACCAGGCCTTGCGCTCCTGGAGCCGGACGATCTCCGCCTTGGCGAACGCCGCTTGGCTTTCGAGATGCGCCAGAAAGGCGCCCACACGGTCGCGCTTCTCCACTGCGGCTGTCAGCGCGAGGCGAAATTCCTCGCGGAACTCCTGTTGCTGCTCCTCGGAAACCAGGTCTTCGGTATCCGCAAGAATGGTGAGGGTTTCCTCCAGAGCATAGAGGGTCAGCGGGTGAGAGGCTGGCGGAAGCGCTACAGCCCCCACCGGAACCGGCGACGGGGCAACAGCGCCGCCGGAAATCGGAACTACCTGTAGGACAGCCATGGGATTACGCTGCCTCCTTCGCGGCGAAGGCCGCCAGCTCGCGGTAGCAGGCCCGGGCCTTGTCCGTGGAGCGGAACTGGTCGGGCGTCCGTACGCCGTGACGCTCCAGCACTTCCAGATAGCCGAGTTCCCCGATGCGCTCGCGAATCGCGGCAAAGGCCCGCCGAATCTCCCCGGCGGTCTTCAGGGCTTCGAGCTTCTGCTGGGCGACATAGTTTGCCGCCTGCGCGCCGGCCCCGCCCGTGTCGACTCCCTCGGTAGAGATCGGCTGCGGCCCCGCCGCCTGCGCCGACTCCTGTTCCGAAGCAAAGTCCTCGACATCCTGCGTGAAGAACTCAGATGCCGATGTGGCGTTGATCGTGGTGGCCACCTTTGCTCGCTTGTAAGCCATCTTGAGGACGGTGTTGACCACGTCGGCCGCATCCGGGTTCGCCTTCCGGCCTGCCTGCTGGCTTTCGATGGCTACCGAGCCTACCGGGAAGTTGGCCCCGCAGCCGCCGGTCTTGGCCCAGCAGAACCATCCTCCCTCCCGGCTCTTGCGGATATTCGGCTTGGCGCACGACGGGCAGATCCTCTCCGCGCTGCGCCAGCGGTATTTCGACTCCCAGGAGTTGCACGAACCGACGCCTTCTCCCATGAGAAACTCGCCGCGGTAGGCCCGGCCCCGGATCTTGTAATAGAAAAACGGTTCGCCGCCATGCTCCGCCCCCCGCCAATCCTCGATGGCCTCGTCCGTTTCGTACTCGACCACCAATCCGAACAAGTTGCACAGCTTGTCGGCGCCCGGCTGCAACAGAACGTCGCGCTCCGTGCCGGGGATCTTGCCAAAGTCCACGCCCTGCTCCATGAGCTTCTGGGTGGCGTCTAAGATCATCTGTCGGCGCATCACGGCCTGCTGGATGTCCATGACGGGCATGAACCGGGCCCGCTCCATGTCCTGCTGGGCGGCCAAGGTTAACTCTTGTGAGGCTTTCGCCGCGCGCTTCGGTTTGCTACCATTGCAACTGTTCAGTGGTTGCTCCATAGCAGTTGTTGCTACAGCCGGGATGGGCGTTCGCGCGCCCGTTCCGGACTGATATCCGTTTACTCCTTCCATAACAGTTCCTCTTTCCTTCCTTTATCGTTTCCGGTCCTGATGGGGCGCAGAGCTAGCCCGGCGCCACTCTTGGTCATGTCGCCGCGTATGCCCCGAACTGGCGTCGGACACGGCCACCATTCGTGAGTGTCCGCCCGGTATTCGTCCCGGTCCTCGCGNNGCCAGGTCGGCGGCGGATTCTTCACTGAAGCGGGGCATCTTCAACCTCGATTTTGTTGTGGCTACCATTGCTAAGCATTTTGACTCATATTAGCTACCAACGCTAGGCATTGTCAAGAGGAATCTTTTGATGCTTGCCAGCGCTTGGCATTTGGGCGTATACTTTCTAGCCGATGGGTAAGAAGATTAGGATTGTCCGGGTGATCGACGTCGAGGAAATGGGAAGGGCGGGCGGAAAGGCTCGAGCCGCAAACCTCTCGGCCGAGGAACTCAGGGCTATCGGAAGGCTTGGGGCGGCGAAGCGCTGGGCCGGTCATGTGGCCAAGCGGCCGGCCAGCAGCCGGAAGAAGAAGGCCACGAAGTGAGATGCGTGGTCATCTCGGGTCGGTGCCATTGTTGCTGGGGCTGGCGCGAGGTCTGGCTCGCGCGGTTGGCGTCATGGCTGAACTGTGCAGGCAAGGGCCTATTCGGCGACCCGTTAGGTTCCGCTGATACCGCATATTCTTGTCGGCGGTAAGAAGCACATCAAAGCCGGCCCCCTCGGCGTCGGGCGCCAACTCGCTGTCGGTCAGCCTATCCCATCCCCGGTCCTTGCCCTTTGCAACGATGTGGTTCGGAAGGAACCGAGCGATGCCGCGAGGCGTTAGAGGGCAACCAAAGCCAGCAGCCCCAATTCCGCCACTCCCGCCAGCCCGATCCCGGAGATCCGACTACCCCGGCGCCGTGTGGGAGACAATTGCAACCCCGTCGCCGAGCGCTGACCTTCGCAGATCGGCGTCGAGCGTTGCCAGGGGTAAGCCTTCCCGCTGAGCCAATTCCAGGTAGGCGGCGTCGTAAACGGACAGCCGGTGAGTGCGGGCTAGGCGGAGGACCGCGTTTTCGTCCGGAGACCGGTCCACTCGGACGCGAAGCAGCGAAAGATTCAGCAGGAAACAGGCGGCGTCGGCTTCGGTGATCCGCCGCCGGCGTTCGTTCACGATCAGAATGTTTCGCACCTCGAACCACCACAGCGAGGGTACGACGCCCTCCTCGGCGCGCATTCGCTCGAAAGCCAAGCGGGCGTCGGGGTGGTCTTCATCGTCGAAGGCCCAGTACGCGGTGATCGATGCATCCAGCACGAATGCCATCTAGGCCTTGCGTCCCTCATCGCGGGCCGACAGCAGCTCCCCGAGGGTGATCCTGCCGGTGCGTTTGCCAAGCTCCCGGATGGCGGCGAGGGCTTTGTCGACCTCCTGCTGCCGCCGGTCGACCTCGGGCACGATCCGCGCGATCCGGCGCCCGTGACGCGTGATAATCAGCGTTGCGCCCCGCTCCACGTCGTCTAGGAGTTGGGGGAGATGAACTTTGGCTTCGGAGGCTTGAATCTCACGCATATAATCAACCACTCGAATCAACCAGTCTCATTGTATCATAATATCGCTGCACGAGGGCGGGACGGGGCTAGAGCCCACTCCGCCTCCGGCAGCCATGTGACGCGCGGATAGCAGCTAACTTGCCCCAGGCGCTGGCCAAGTAGCCGGCCAGCAGGCGGAAGAAAGCCGCCAAGACCGCGGCTCTGTCTGGTAGGCGCCGAATCCGCCGCTGGGCGCACTTTGCAGATTAGCGATATCTTCAGAGATGTGATCATCCGTGATGTGAGAATGGTGCTAGACACGGATGTGGTGGTGGCGGCGATGCGGAGTCCGAGCGGAGCGTCGGCTGCTATTATCCAAGCAGCGCGGCGCGGGAAGGTTGCCCTGTTGTTGAGCGTTCCTTTAGCGTTGGTGTCGGCGGCGCCGAAAAATGGG
>PLGA01000424.1 GCA_003139735.1 Bryobacterales bacterium
TCCATCGTGCGCGGCACCACCAGCCGCAAGATCGTCCGCATGATGCGTGCGGCCGGGGCGCGCGAAGTACACCTGCGCATCTCCTGTCCGCCCACCGTATCGCCCTGTTTCTACGGTGTGGATACGCCCACCAAGAGCGAACTGATCGGCTCCGGCCACAGCATCGAAGAGATCCGCCGTTTCGTGGAAGCGGATTCGGTGGGCTATCTTTCGCTGGCCTCTCTCCGCAAAGCCGTGGACGACGACCAGAAACACGAATACTGCTACGCCTGCTACACCGGCGACTATCCCACCGAGCTTGTCAATATCGAAGAGTTGATGGGAAGCCGGCGGGGAAAACGCTAACCTCGCTGCATTACCCGAGATCTCCCCATTCATCGGGACTGATGTGGGCTTGGCTGAGAATACTACGTAGCGTGCCTACAGGGATCTCGCGCTTCTTGGGCACGATGGCAGTATCGACGATCTCCCCAGAGCGTCGCGCGAACTTGACGTGGCTGCCTTTCTGACCGGCTTCGGCGAAGCCGGCCGCCTCAAGCCGCCGCTTGATCTCGCGGAAAGGCAGGGGCTTAGGCCGCCCCAACCTCAGCCTCGATCATACGGACCTCGGGTGGCCGAGTTGCCTGCGGTGGTTCGAAGTGGAGTTCCAGAGCTTCCTTCAGGTTAGAGAGGGCCTCCTCCTCGGTTTCCCCTTGGCTGGCAACGTCGAGTTCCAAGCACTGGGAGACGTACCACGTCCCCTCGCGCCACACCGTCGCCGCGAATGGCCGCTTCATGACTTCATTATTTCACAGGCAAGACGCCCCGTGGCCGCGGTCTCCCTGCTATCCTGACTCGTTACAAGAGCGAGGGAGATTGCGCGCATGTTGATCGAACAGCAAATCGCCGAACGCCGGGAGAGGGCGCGCGGCGCGGCGATCGAAGTTCTGGAGCGGCCGAAGGGCGAGCTTTACGGCGACTATCGCGTGAAGTCCGCCAGCGGGAGCACTTACCGCGTTGCCATGCGCGGGCCGGGGCTCTTCGAGAACTTCTGCTCGTGCCCGGATTTTGCCGTGAACACGCTCGGCACCTGTAAGCACATTGAAGCGCTGTTGTTCCGGCTCCGGCAGCGCCATGGCAAAGCGCTGGAGCGAAAAGAGTACAGGCGCGCTCGCGCTTCCATCTCGCTGCAGTATGGAGACGCGATCGACGTCCGGCTCCGCCTGCCGGTTTCGCCGTCGCCCGCCCTGAAGAAGGTGGCGGAGGAGTATTTCGACGCGGCGGGGCTGCTGCGGCGCGAGTCCTTCAGCCGTTTCGCGGAGGCGCTGGAAGCGTTGCGGAAGGCCGACGACGGGACCGTCGTCTACAGCGACGCGCTCGAACACATCGAGCGGGAGAATGAGCTTGCGGAAGGCCTGGAAATCGAGAGCAAGCTCCTGACCAAGGTCGCGCGCGGCCAGGACCCTCTGGCCGGGTTTTTGAAGACCAAGCTTCTCCCCTATCAGATCCGGGGCGCTATTTTTGCGGCTTACCGCGGCCGCGTGGTCCTGGCGGACGATATGGGTCTTGGCAAGACCATCCAGGCGCTTGCCGCGGCTGAACTCCTGCGGCGGTGGAAGGGCATCGAGAGAGTGCTGGTGGTGGCGCCGGCGTCGGTCAAGTACCAATGGAAGACGGAGATTGAGAAGTTCACGGATCTCTCCGCGCAGGTCATCGACGGGCCGCTTCCCCGGCGGCGGCAGTTGTATGAATCTCCCGCGTTCTTCAACCTCAGCAGCTATGAACTGGTACTCAAAGATGTGCGGTACGTGCACGACATGAAGCCGGATCTGATCGTCCTCGACGAAGCCCAGCGCATCCGGAATTGGACCACGGCCACTGCCCGGACCATCAAGCAACTGAAAAGCCGCTACGCCTTCGTGCTGACCGGAACGCCTCTGGAGAACAAACTGGAAGAGCTTTTCTCAGTGGTGGAATTCGTGGACGGCCGCCGTCTGGGTCCCGCCTTCCGCTTCCTTCACGAGCACCGCATGGAAGACGAGAAGGGGCACCTGCTCGGCTACCGCGGCCTGGACCGGATTCACGACCAACTGGCGCCCGTTCTCCTGCGCCGCACGCGGGGAGAGGTCCTCAAGGACCTGCCGGCGCGCACAGACCAGATTTTCCGCGTTCGCCTTACCGAGGAGCAGGCTGTTCCGTACTGGGAACAGAGCGAGATCCTGGGGCGCCTCATGCACAAATGGACCAGGCAGGGGTGGCTCTCCGAGATCGATCTGCGCCGCGTCGCCTGCTGCATCCAGAACATGCGGATGCTCTGCAACTCGACATTTCTTTTCGACAAGGAGACCAACCATTCGCCCAAACTGGAAGAGTTCCGCGAGATCGTTCGGGAACTCGCCATCGAGGAGGGCCGCAAGGTGGTGGTGTTCAGCGAATACGAAAGGATGACCTGGCTGGCCGGCGAGGAACTAGGCAAACTGGGAATCGGATTCGTCTCGCTGCATGGCGGCATACCTTCCCGCAAGCGCGGCGCGCTCATCGAGAAATTCCACCGCGATCCGGAATGCCGGGTGTTTCTCTCGACCGACGCCGGGGGCGTGGGGCTGAACCTGCAGGCGGCGTCCGCGGTAGTCAATTTCGAGCCGCCATGGAACCCCGCGCGGCTGGAGCAGCGGATCGGGCGCGTGCATCGCCTCGGGCAGTCGCGGCCGGTTCAAGTGATTCACCTGCTCACCACCGGCAGCATCGAAGAGCGCGTCTGGGAGACGCTGCGCCTGAAAAAATCTCTCTTCGCGGGGGTTTTCGATTCGACGGCGTCCGAGGTGAGCTTCGCCGCGCTCGGGCGCAAGAGCGTTCTGCAGCAGGTCAAGGAGATCTTCGCAAGCCAACCGGAGACACCCAAGCCTGAGCCGAAAGCCGCCACTGCCAGCGCCGCTCCACCGCGTGAGGCGCCGCGGGTGGCAGCAGAGGCGCGGAGCGCGGCGCCCATGGACCAGACCGGCGGGCTGCCAGCCGGCGCTGGGGTCCGGCCGGACGGCATCGGCGGCGCCGCGGCGGGCCTGATCGAAGCGGGAGTCAGGTTCCTCGAGTCGCTGGCCGCGGAATCGGCGGCCGGTCCTTCCCGTGAAGCGCAGCCCCATCCGATCCAACAGGTCGTTGCCGGCTTGTTCTCCCACGATCCGCGCACAAACCGGCCGGTGCTTTCGATTCCGCTGCCGGAATCCATCACGCCGGACCGCCTCACGAAAGCCCTGGCAGGTCTGTTGGGCGCGCTAGGGCGGGGGGCTTAGGGCCAGCGCAAAGCGATGTTCCGGTTCAGCACGCTTGCAGGCGCAGTATGCGCGGTATGATGCTCTTGTGATACGACGCTTTTACGTTCATAACTTCCGGTGCCTGGAGAACTTCGAGTTGCCGATCTCGGGGCAGCCGTCCGTCCTGCTGATTGGAAGTAATGGCTCGGGCAAGACAACGGTTAGGCTGGCGCTGGAAGTTCTGCAGAAGATCGCTCGAGGCACGAACCGGGTGGGCGAACTGGTGAAGCCCAGAGATTTCGCCCGGGGACGAACGGACGTGCCGATGCGGTTTGAAATCGAGGTCGAGCTGGACGCCAAGAGGTACGCATACGCGATCGCGTTTGAGCTTCCCAGGGGGTTTAAGGAACTGCGCGTGCTCGACGAGAGGCTCGCTGTTGACGGTGCGCCCATCTACACTCGAGAGGTGGCGCAAGTCCGGCTTGCGAGGACGAATCAGGAACAGGAGGCGAAGTTCTTAATTGACTGGCACTTGGTGGCTCTACCGATCGTTCAGGAACCGTCGAAGCTGGATCCTTTGTCCATTTTCAAACAGTGGCTCCGCCACATGCTCATCCTTGCGCCGGTGCCGAGTTTGATTCTGGGCGAGTCGAACCAAGAGACGCTGGAGCCCAACGTCCAGGTCACGGATTTCGCGGCGTGGTTTTCGGGGCTCCTGGCTTATATGCCTTCCGCATATTCCAAGATCGACGAATATCTTAGGCAGGTGATTCCCGACCTTGAAGACATCAAGAATCCGGTGATTGGCGCGGACTCTCGGAGTCTCGTCGTCCAGTTTTCGAAGCCCGAAGGAAGCCCTGCCATACTAGAACGCTTGAGTGTTCCCTTCGAGGACCTGTCCGATGGTGAAAAATGCTTCATGATATGCGCCCTTGTTCTGGTCGCCAAGGACGCTTATGGCCCCGTGTTTTGTTTTTGGGACGAGCCCGACAATTATCTCGCATTACATGAAGTTGGGCACCTTGTAATGGCTCTTCGCAGAGCGTTCCAGACGGGCGGACAGTTCATCGCAACCTCGCATAATCAAGAGGCCATTCAGCGCTTTTCCGACGAGAATACGCTCGTGCTCTACCGGACGAGCCATCTGGAGCCCACGATTGTCCGCCCTCTCAGCGAATTGCAGGTCAGCGGGGATCTCGTCGGCGCCTTGGTTCGCGGCGACGTCCCATGAGAGTCAACCGGTTTCAGGAGCACGTTCTTGTGCTTCCAGAAGACGATTATAATCGCCAGTTGGCAAATGGCTTCCTCCTGGAACCAGGGGTTCGGAATATCCAGGTGCTCAGGGTCGCGGGCGGTTGGCTCAAGGTGCTGGATTGTTTCCAGTCGGATCACATCCGTGGAATGGATGACTATCCGGGCCGATTCATGGTTCTGTTGATCGATTTCGATGGTCACCCAGAGAGGGTGGACGAAGCGAAGGCTAGAATTCCCGCCCGTTTGATCGACAGAGTCCTTGTTCTCGGTGTCCTGACAGAACCCGAAAGGCTCCCAACGAGGCTCGGGTCTTTCGAAACCATCGGCAGGGCGTTGGCGAAGGACTGCCGCGAAGGCACCGATACGACTTGGGGGCACGCCCTCCTTCAACACAATGCCAGCGAGCTTGATCGCTTGCGCGAGCGCGTTCGACCTATCCTGTTCTGAAGGGGCGAGCAGCCGGCTTCCCGCTCTCAGCGTCTCATTTGCTTTACGCTGTCTTGTATCTGAGGCAGAATGGAAGCATGCGGATTTCCAGACTCCTCCCGGCGCTCGCCGCGCTGGCCTGTGCCGCTCTGTGCCCGGCCCAACCGGTTGTAACGGCGCACGGCTTGGGCGGGACCACGGTCAGGCTTTCGCTTGCCGATCTCGCCAAGCTGCCGCAACAAACCGTCCAGTTCACGGACCAGGATAAGCCGGTCGCGTACGAGGGCGTCCTCTTGCTTGACGTTCTTTCTAAAGTCGATCTTCCGTTGGGCGAGGCCTTTCACAAGACCGGGGCTTCGTACTACGTGGTGGTGGATGCGGCCGACGGCTACAAGGCGGTCTTCGCCTGGGCGGAGATCGACCCTTCGTTCACCGATCGGAAGGTGTACCTGGTGACCAGGCGCGATGGCAAGCCTCTGGCGGACAGCGAGGGGCCGTTTCGATTGGTGGTCCCTGGCGATAAGCGCGGCGGGCGAGCGGTGCATCAAGTCACTGGATTGACGCTCAAGCAGGTGAACTGAGCGCCGGGCGACAAAATCGGCCGCCGTACGATAGCCTATTGGCTATGTCAACGAACCTCCGCGGCCTGACCATCTGGCTCACCGGGTTGAGTTCCGCCGGCAAGACGACCATCGCCGCGGCGGTCTGCGAGGGCCTTCGGGAGCGCGGCTGCAAGGCGGAGTGGCTCGACGGCGACGTGGTCCGGCAGCATCTGTGCCGCGGCCTCGGCTTCACCAAAGCGGACCGCGACGAGAATATCCGCCGCATTGGCTTCGTGGCCGAGTTGCTGACCCGCAACGGCATCGTCACGGTGGTTTCCGCCATTTCGCCATACCGGGCGGCGCGCGACGAGGTCCGGCGGCGGATCGGGCATTTTCTGGAAGTGTACGTGAACGCTCCCATCGAGGTGTGCGAAGTGCGCGACCTCAAAGGGATCTACCGGCGTGCGCGGGCCGGTGAGATCAGCCATGTCACCGGCATCGACGATCCTTATGAGCCGCCGTTCGCTCCGGACGTCGAGTGCCGGACCGATCGCGAGACGCCCGCCGAGAGCGCCGCGAGCGTCCTGCGGGTGGTGGACCGAATCGGAGCGCGAACGTAAGAGAGCGGTAAGCTCCCCTGGCCGGCAACCGCTATCTTGCGTTCGCGGCTCGGCCCGAGGTGCGGCGCGTTACCATAATTTGAGCGGAAGGAGACCGACATGCCAGTAGTTCCGATGCAGAAGATCCTCAGCGATGCCTTTCAGAAGCGTTACGGAGTGGGAGCGTTCAACATCGTCAACGACCTGACGATGGACGCCGTGCTGGCCGCGGCCGAGGAGACGCGGTCGCCGGTCATCGTGCAGGTTTCGGTGAAGACCGTGAAGCAGATGGGCGCCAGGCTCATCCGGATTATGTTCGCGGAAATGGCGGGGCGCGTGTCCATTCCGGCGACGCTGCACCTGGACCACTGCCCGGACCGTAAGGTCCTGGAGGAATGCATCGCCGAGGGATGGAACTCGGTGCTGTTCGACGCCTCCA
>PLGA01000399.1 GCA_003139735.1 Bryobacterales bacterium
TTTCGGCCTCGGCGATTTCAAAAGCCATGCCCTGAAGCGTCTTCCGGAGCGCCCAGCGGATGGCGGGCTCATCGTCCACGATCAACAGCTTTCCGCCGACGGCGTGTTCCACCGCGACGGGCATCGGGTCGAATGCCGAACTCATTCCAGGCGATCCCCCGACTGGCAGCTCATACTTGCGATCCACTCCACTCCATTCGCGAATAGGTCAATTGTGCAGGATGCCTCATAAGGAACGCATGAAGATGCGCCTGGCTTTCATGACACAAGGCTGTAGAGGCGTGCTAACTGCCTGCCTCACAGGGTTTTGATCCCCTTATGCAAACATTTGATGGGCGTCTTCAATTTTTCTAATTGGCTTATTTGGCAGAGGCGAAATGCGCGCAATTGCCTCTATTTAGCCGGCGGCTTAGCGGACATTCATGCGATCTTTATGTTCCCCGGTCTAGACTTCTGTATGCACTGTATGACTGAGGTGGGTAACAAGGGGAATATCAAGAGGGGCTTGCATCAGGAGACACCGCTTCACCCGGGCAGCATTGTGTTGCGGCGAGCCATCCGGCGTAACATCGTCTCCTTCCCGTCGCAGATTCCGGTCTTCCTGAAGCAGAGCGACGCCGGCGCGCAGTGGCGCGCGGTACTTCTCTTCTTCGTTCGGGGCTGGAGCTCGCCGCGCATCGCCGAGCGGTTCCGGGTCCCGACGCACAGAGTCTGGCAGATTATCGAGGACTGGTCCGTTCGAGCCTGGGAGCTGGGTTACGTACGAGTCCTCGACCCAGAAGCTTTCGCGGCGTGCTGCCGCCCCGGCGCCGCCGGCACAATGGTTCGCGAAGATTTCCAACCTCAAATCGAGGTGCGCGAGGAGGCGCTAGTTTCCCATGCGGCATAGACGGAAGAGCTATTCGACTGGCGGAATCATCGTGGTTGCGATGGCACTGGCTAGCGCTGCCTGGTCCGCCGATGCACCGAAGGCCGCCGCGCCGGCGAGGGCGAATTTCCGCACCGATTCCACGCTGGTCCTGGTTCCGGTCACGGTTGTGGACCGCCGCGGAGCCATCGTAAACGGCCTGGCGGGCGGGGCGTTCACGGTCACCGAGGACGGGGCGCAGCGACCGATCCGGTCGTTCAGCCAGGACGACGCGCCGGTTTCGTTGGGAATCGTACTGGACTTGAGCGGCAGCATGAAAGGGTACGCCGCGGCAGCCAAGGAATCGGTGAAGGCCTTGCTGAAGGACGCCAATCCGGAAGATGAGGTGTTTGTCAACGGCGTTTCAACGCGGCCGCGGGCCTATTCCGGCTTCGAGGACAGTCTTGACGAGACCATGCGCCGGGTGAAATCCGAGGAGGCGGAAGGACGCACGGCGCTGATCGATACCATTTGCAACAGCTTGAGCGAGTTGCGCTCCGGCGCGCATTTCCGCAAGGCGCTGGTTGTGATCTCCGATGGGATGGACAATCACAGCCGCTACACGGACGCAGAGCTGCGGCGGCTGTTGATCGAGTCGGAGGCGCAGATCTACACCATAGCCACCGTCGCCGTTCTCGAGCCCAGACAGCCCAAGCAAATGGTCATGACGGAAGCGCAACGGGGAAGCTACTTTCTGGAGGAACTGGCCACAAAGGGGGGCGGGATGAGCTTCACGATCAGTTCCCCCGCGGACATCGCCCCAGCGGCTGCCACCATCGGGCGGGCTTTACGGAACCAATACACCTTAGGGTACGCGCCCGGCGGCAGCGGGAGTGGCAAGTGGCACAAGATCGCAGTCAAGGTGTCCGGCAAGGGATTGACCGCGTACGCCCGCACCGGATACCGGGTGGACTGACCTTCCAGCTCCGGATGCGCCGGTAAGGTGCATAATGAATAGTTCGGAAGCAGCGATCGACGTGAAAACGGAACTAGTGGGCGCTCTCGACGCCGGATCAAACGCCGGGAGCGGTTCCAAGCACTGGACAGGCCGCGGGAAGGCCTTCCGGTTGCGTCTCGGAGTCTTACGCGGGTACTTCGCCGGGCCAGCTGCGGCCGCGCTGGTGACGCTGGCCGGTTTCCGGCTCCACTTCAACGTCTCGACCGTCGGCTATCTGTACTTCCTAGTGGTGGTGATGGTCTCAGTGTTTTGGGGCTTTTGGGAAGCCACCGTCACGTCGCTGATCGCGTTCAACTGCCTCAACTATTTCTTTATCCCTCCCTTATTCACTTTTACTATTGCGGACCCACAGAATCTGGTTGCCCTTGCCACCTTCGAGATCACCGCGCTGACTGTGAGCCGGCTTTCCGTGCGAGCGCGGGACCAGGCGCGGGCGGAGGAACACCAGCGGTTGCAGGTCCAGAAACTCTACGATCTGAGCCGCCGCGTTCTGTTTCTGGACCGGCGGCGGACCATAGGGCCGCAGATCGTCTCCCTTATCCAGGAGACCTTCCAAACGGAATCGGTGGCGCTGTTCGATGCCACTTCGGCGCGCGTGGATGCAACCGGTCCGCGCGCAGGGGAACTCGAAGAACTCGCACGAAGCGCCTATTTCAAGGACGGCCCCGTGGAAGGCGGAGCGGGAGCCTCGGCGCAGCCGCTGCGGCTGGGGTCCAAACCCGTCGGCGCCATCGTTTTCGCCGGCCCGGAACTGGACCGGCCCACCATCGCCGCCGTCGCGTCCCTGGCGGCCATCGCGCTGGAACGCGCGCGGTCGTTTGCGACGGAAAGCCGGGCGGAAGCGGCGCGCCAAACCGAACAGCTTCGAACGGCCGTGCTGGACGCTTTGGCGCATGCGTTCAAGACGCCGCTGACGGCCATTCTGACGGCAAGCTCGGGACTTCTGGAGGCCGGGCGCCTTTCCCCCGGAGACGCCGATCTGACGGCTCTGATTGACGACCAGGCGGGGCATTTGAATCGCCTGACTACCGAGCTGCTGCAAATGGCCCGGATCGATGCGGCCGAGGTGACGCTCCGGCGGGAACGCGTGTCCGTGCTCACATGGATTGAAGATGCGCTGTCGGGATACCGCGAGCAGCTGCACGGCCGGCGCGTGGAGGTGTCCGAGTCCGCCGCTGCCCTGGAGGTTAGCGGCGACCGCGAGATGCTGACCAGGGCGCTGGGGCAGTTCATCGATAACGCCTCCAGGTATTCCGACCCGGGATCTCCCATCTCGGTGTCGGCGGAAGAGGAATTAGGGGAGATCGTCGTTTCCGTACATAATGAAGGTCCGCCGATCCGTCCGGCAGACCGGGAGCGGATTTTCGATCGGTTTTATCGCGCCGAGGAATCCCGGCATCGGGCGCCGGGGACCGGACTCGGCCTGTCGATCGTGAAGAAGACCGCGGAGGCCCATGGCGGCCGAACCTGGGTGGTGAGCGAGGAACACACGGGCGCCACGTTTTACTTGGCTCTTCCCCGCGGCGCAAGGAGACAACTTGAATCAGTCGCAGGGCAAGGTCTTAATAGTCGACGATGATGGTTCCATCCGGCGCGCGCTAAGCGGCACGCTCCAGGGAATGGGTTTCGCGGTGGACGCTGCTTCCACCGGCGAAGCCGCTTTGCAACTTGTCGGCCAGACCGCATTCGACGTGGTGCTCCTGGACATCAACATGCCTGGGATGGGCGGCATACGCACGTGCCGTGAGATCCGGAAGAGTCAGCCCCGCCTGGGAATTCTCATGCTGACGGTTCGCGACAGCGAGGACGATAAGGTGGCCGCGCTCGACGCCGGCGCGGACGACTACGTGACCAAGCCCTTCAAGGTGCGCGAGCTGGCGGCGCGGGTGCGGGCCGCGGTGCGGCGATCGGCGGCTTTCCGCACCGATCCCGAGGCGCCCATTTGCATCGGGAATATCGAGATGGATCCGGCGCGCCGGCTGGTCCGCAAGGCAGGCGAGGCGGTTCACCTTACGCCGAAGGAGTTCGATCTGCTGCGCTATCTCATGGCGCATGCGGGCCTGCCGATTACGCACGCGCGCCTCCTCCATGCGGTGTGGGGTCCGGAGTACGGAGGCGAACTGGAATACCTGCGAACGTTCATTCGCCAGCTCCGCAAGAAGCTGGAAGACGACGCCGCTGAACCCGCATATCTGCTGACTGACAGCCACATCGGTTACCGATTCGCAGAAGCCAAGCCGGAACCTGTCGGAGAGAAGGCCTGACAACGAGGGGCCATAGAGTTTCGACCGGGCCATTGGTGAGCTTACGGTTTCGAGACCCCTTGCCGCCGTTACCGTCGACAAGGATTTACTCCGAGTGGTAAGCGATAGCCAGCTGCGGCGCCTCACGACGCAGTTGGCTCGATGCCTATGTGATCATTGACGGCATCGCGGAGTCGCTGCTTGCAGCCCAGGTATCGCTCCGTCGTTTGGACGCTTACATGGCCGAGCAAGAACTGAATCTGCCGGGCGCTTCCGGCTGGTTAGTGTGCCGTGGCTGGCGCGCTGATCGGAGGCGACTTCAGAACCATGGCGAACCTCATCTGCAACTGGCACTGGATAGAATCCACGGACATGATACGTTGTCTCCGAGGATTCTACCGGCTTCGATTTGCGGGCGGCATGCCGGAATTCAGCCGAGCTTCTCTGGAAACAACCCCGGCATCCAGCGTACAGCCAGAGCGGCGGGGAAGGCGAGACCGGAGGGGCGCGCGGGAGCTGTCAGACACCAAGACTTCTTTGTTTAGGAGCGCCGACACTACCCGGCGGGCCTGACGCTCGCCGGTACCAACGACGGTGTCGGCGTCGCCGCGCGGCAGTTCTCCACGGTAAAGTACCGCTTCAAGGATACCGCCGGACTTGAGGGGCAGTCGCCCGAGCCGGATCTCCTCTTCCGCCCACAACAGAATGCGGGCGCGCAGGCGATCGGGCTGAATCCGGCTTTCCATGAAGTTCACCTGGTCAATGCAGACCGTGAGGAAGAACTGCGTGAATTCAGCGAGCGCTTCTTCGCTCAAGGCGCCGCGCCCGTCCAAGTCATTGCGGCGGGGCTGGTCGCAATTGGCGAGGAGCCTTTTGTACTCCTGAACGTTGCGCGCAAGGCCGCGGGCGACCGACCAGACTGCACCGGTATCGAGCAAATCGAGCATCATCGCGTGCGACATCAGCCGGGCTACACGGCCGTTGCCATCCATGAAGGGATGTATCCATAGCAGGCGATGGTGGACGGCCGCGGTGGAGATAATGGATTCGGTCTTGCCGATATTCCCGTAAACCTGTTCAAAGCGCTCCATGAAGCGGGGTATGGCGCCCGGACTGATGGCGACATGGTTCCCGAGCCAATCGTCTCTCTATGTCCGCTTCGGGCAAGATGGTTCAGCGGCGGGAGGGCCGCAGTGGTGAAGAAATCGAACAAGAAAAAGAAGACGCCCAAGCGGGTGCTGCGGCTCCCGGACCTGGACTACGCGAAAGGCGCGGTGCTGAACACGCTCGGTTCGCCGACCTCGAAGCGCTCCTATGAGTTCGCTATCGACGATTTCGTGATCTGGTACTGCTCGGAACCGAGGCTGGCGTTCAGCAAGACCGTCGTACTCCGATACCGGCTCGACCTGGAGTCCCGCCAGCTTGCCCCGGTGACGATCAACCTCCGCCTGGCGGCCGTGCGTCGCCTCGCCTACGAGGCGGCCGACACCGGATTGCTGAGTCCGGAACTGGCGGCGGGTATTCAGCGAGTGAAGGGGGCCAAGAAAGTGGGCGTTCGGCTGGGCAACTGGTTGACCGCGGATCAGAGCCTCCGGTTGTTGCAGGCTCCGGAGGCGGAGACGTTACGGGGCCGGCGTGATCGGGCGATCCTGGCCCTTCTGCTGGGCTGCGGCCTGCGGAGGGCGGAGGTCGCCCAACTCCAGATCCGAGACGTCCAGCAACGCGAAGAGCACTGGGCGCTGGTCGATTTGATCGGCAAGGGCCGCCACATTCGAACCGTACCGGTCCCCGATTGGGTCAAGGCGACGGTAGACAACTGGACAGGAGCCGCAACGATTGGTGACGGGAGGCTGTTTCGGTGCGTGAGCCGGACCGGCGCCGTTTGGGGATCCGGCATCACGGAGAAGGTCGTCTGGCACACCGTGAAAAGGTACGCTGCCAAGGCGGGAATCCAGCAACTCGCACCCCATGACTGCCGAAGAACATGCGCCCGGTTATGCCATGCGGCGGGCGGCGAGTTGGAGCAGATCCAATTCCTGCTCGGCCACAAGTCGGTGGAAACCACGGAGCGTTACCTGGGGTGCAAACAGCGATTGCGGCAGGCGGTGAACGATAAGATCGGGCTAGAGCCGTGAAGGACGGCGGGCCGAACAGCCGCGTCGGACTTGGCGAAATACACCACAACCGGCGCGGTAACCGTCAAAGGGATAGAACCCCACTTCAGGGCCGCGACGCCACTTCAAGACCACGATACTGGCGACTGGCGATGTATCCTAGGAGTCTGTCGGAGATAGNNGATAGATTTCGGCGAGTCCCTTGTCCTGGGTAAATCGCAGACGATTAACCTGCCCGTCCGCTGCGCCTGGATCGCCACCGGGAACAACATCCAGTTGGGCGGCGACATGCCGCGGCGCTGCTACTGGATTCGCATGGACGCGAGATGCTCGAAGCCGTTTCAACGCACCGGCTTCAAGCACAACCACCTCAAGGAATATGTTCTGAAGCACCGTGGGGAATTGCTGGCAGCACTGCTCACTCTGGCCCGCGCCTGGTTTGTCGCCGGGCGGCCGGCGCCGAGCCTCACCCCCGTCGGCAGTTTCGAGGATTGGTCTGTAATTGTCGGCGGCATCCTCCAGCACGCCGGCATCGAGGGCTTCCTGGGTAATTCCAACCAACTGTACGACCAGGCCGACATGGAATCTGTCCAGTGGGAAGCGTTTCTTAAGGTCCTGGACGCCGGCTTCTACGGCGAGCCGTTCACCGTCGCGCAGGTGTGGGACCGGATGAGCGACAAAACGTGGAACGACTCTACGAGGCAGTCGGCATTGACGGACCGCGCGGAAGCACTGAGAACTTCGCTGCCCGACTTCATCGCTCAGGCCATGGACCGCGAGGGCTTCTTCAAACAGCGTTTGGGCTTTGCGTTTCGCGAACGCCTTGGCCGCCGCTACGGCGATTCCCAGGTGCGGGTTGAGCGCGATGCTCAAGACCTACATGACAAAGTGGCGCGCTGGAAAGTGGTACGGAATGGCTGAAACCGACAAGCCTATCCCCGCCATCCCCGCCGATTTGCGGGGAAAGGAAATGCCTATCCCCGCAGGTTACCTCCATGAAAACAAAGAGACTGCGGGGATAGCGGGGTAAAGTGGACCCCATTGTCA
>PLGA01000311.1 GCA_003139735.1 Bryobacterales bacterium
GCCTTGGCGCTGGCTTCGATCACATCGGTGGAAGCGCCGCGTCCCGCTACTCTTCTCCCGTCCGCCTCCAGTTGCACCGTGACTTCGCCCATGGCTTCGGGGCCGGCGGTGACGGCGCGGATTTCGTATCGCAGCAGCTTGGCGGGGGCTTTGGTGACCGCGGAAATGGCCTTGCAGGTGGCGTCCACCGGGCCATCTCCAATGGCCGCGCCCTCCCGCGTTTCGTCGTGGACGCGGATTCTGACGGTGGCGGTCGGGATGGCGGCCGTTCCGCTATAGATTTGCAGGTATTCGAGCTGGTAAATCTCCGGCAAGGGATGAATCTCGTCATGGACAATGGCGATGAGGTCTTCGTCGAAGACTTCCTGCTTCTTGTCCGCCACCAGCAGGAACCTCTGGTAGGCCTGGTTCAGCTCGGCCTGGGAAAGCGTGTAGCCGATCTTCTTCAGCCGGTCGCGCAATCCGTGGCGCCCCGTGCGCGCCGTAAGCACCACGCGGCTTTCCATCACGCCGACATCTTCCGGACGCATGATCTCATAGGTTTCGCGTTGTTTGAGAAACCCGTCCACATGGATTCCCGAGCTATGCGAGAACGCGTTGCCTCCCACCACGGCTTTGTTGGGCGGAACCTTGATCCCCAGCAAATCCGACGCCAGGCGGCTGGTGCGGTACAGTTCGCGCGCGTCGATTCCGGTCTTCACCTTGAAATAATCTCCGCGCGTGCGGATCGCCATTACGATTTCTTCCAATGCCGCGTTGCCGGCCCGTTCGCCGATTCCGTTGATGGTGCCTTCCACCTGGCGCGCGCCATTCAATACGCCGGCCAGAGTATTGGCCACCGCCAGCCCCAGGTCGTCATGGCAGTGGACGCTGATGGCCGCCCGCGCGATGTTGGGCACTTTCTCCCTGATGGAACGAATCAGAGCGCCGTACTGCTCCGGCATGGCGTAGCCCGTGGTGTCGGGAATGTTCACCACCGTGGCGCCGGCCTCGATGGCGGCCTCAAGCATCTCGAACAGATAGGCTGGGTTCGCCCGGCCGGCATCTTCGGCGTAGAACTCGACGTCGTCCGTATACTCCCTGGCCTGCTTCACGGCCGCGGCTGCCATCCGCAGAATCTTGGCCTTCTTCTGGCCCATGGTGGACCCGTATTTCTCGTCTCTGAACTTTCCGGCGATGTGAATATCCGAAGCGCCGATCCCGGTGTGGATGCGCGGCTTCCTGGCCTTCGCCAGCGCCTTGCCGCAAGCCTCGATATCGCTCGCCACGGCCCGGGAAAGCGCGCAGATAGTGGGCCCGTGGATTTCCCGCGAAATCAGATCGACGGCTTCGAAATCCTCTGGCGAAGACGCGGGATAGCCGGCCTCGATCACGTCGACGTTGAGCTGCGCCAGTTGTCCGGCCAGCATCAGCTTTTCTCTGCTTCCGAGGCGGGTTCCCGCCGCTTGTTCGCCATCCCTCAGGGTGGTATCGAACACCGCAACTTTGTCGGACATAGTTAAGACCTATCGTACGCCAATGCGTGCGCTGCCGCTCCATGCGACAATCGAGTCGGCACATGCTTGAAATCCGGCCCGGCCAGCCACACGACCTGGCTGAAATCGCCGCCATCCAGACGGCCAGCCCCGGAGCGGCGGCATGGCCGGCGGCCGACTACCTCCCGTACGATCTTCGCGTAGCCGTATGCGAAAACCGCGTTGCCGGGTTCCTGGCGGCTCGAACGGTCGCCGAAGGCGAATCCGAGATTCTGAACCTGGCCGTAGCCCCCGAGTTCCGTCGCCAGGGATTCGGGCGGGCGCTGATGGAATCGTTCCTGCGGGGCGTTCGCGGAGCGGTTTTCCTGGAGGTCCGGAGGTCGAACTCGGATGCGAGGGAGTTCTATAAGTCCATGGGATTTCATGAACTTACCCTAAGGCAAGACTATTACTCACAGCCCCCTGAAGCGGCTATTGTTATGAAGTTTCATTCATGTTAACGTGAGATCGGGTGGACGGCGACGCCGTCCCGAAAAATATGGGAGCTAACCCACCGAGCCTTGTTTCGAATCCAACCGACTCGGCGTGGCAGCCTCACTGGGAGGAGATGCCATCTATGGAACGGAACGCGCAAGAGGAGTTAAAAGCGCACCTGATCGAAAGCAGCGAGGAATTTCGAGCTCTGGCGGTCCAGCATTCGGAATTCGCCAGGAAGCTCGACGCTCTGGAAGCGATTCCCCATCTAACGTATGAGGAGGAGTTGGAGGAGACGCGCTTGAAGAAGCTGAAGCTTCGGTTGAAGGACCAGATGGAAGCGATGTTGAGCCAGTGCCGGTCTCAAGTCGCCTGATGTTCAGGTGCGCGCAGTTGCGGTGCGGTGTTCTGGGCCCGGTCGGCTTCGGCTTACCGGGCCTTCCGGTTTTTAGGGGCTGTAATTGGACGATCCCATCCGCCTCCCCATAACCGACGTCTTCGATCTGCACAGCGTCCCGGCGCGCGACGTCCAGGAGGTTGTCGAAGAATACCTCAGCGAGGCTCACCGCCTCGGCTATAAGGCCCTCCGCATTATCCACGGCCGTGGCATCGGCGTCCAGCGCGAAATGGTCCGCGCCATCCTGGCCCGGACCGGTTTCGTCGAAGCTTTCCGCGATGCGCCCGCCGAAGCCGGTGGATGGGGCGCCACCATCGTCACGCTGCGGTAACCTGGGGCGAGAACAATGAACCAGGCAGGACTCGTCTCGTTTGCATCTTTGTTTCTCTGCGCGGGAAACGCCCTCGCGCAGCCGGCCGACAAGGAACCTGCCGCGGTTGTGGAGCTTGGGGGAGCTGCCGCCTGGAATGTCAAAGGGGGATCGAGCTTCGGCCCCGCCGTCGCGGTTGAAGTTACGCCGATAGAGAACTGGCTGGAACTTGAGGCGGGAGTTGCGCCGCTTTTCGCCCCTCACTCGACAGAATGGGACACCGACCTTCTGTTTAAGAAGCCTTGGACGCTCTCGAAAAAAGCCGAGTTCATGCTGGGCGTGGGTCCGGAGTGGGCCCATGCGACGAAATACGGCGTGACAACGAACTCCGTCAGCGGTGAAGCCGTGCTGGATTTTATGTACTGGCCCTCCGCCAGGCATCGATTCGGGTGGTACCTCGAACCGGGCTACGAGTACAGCTTTGGGCGGGGGCATGAGAAATCCCTTGGAATCAGCGGCGGCCTACTGATAGCGATCCCATAGGCTTGGTTTGCTTTTTTGCGCGATCACGTCCACATTTCGCAGGCGGCGCGCGTCAAGCGTATTGGGAGAATTATGAACCTGAAACTACTGGTTTCGCTGCCGCTTGTCTGCTGCGTATTTCCTCAAGGGCTGACCGTTCCGCCGCCCATCGTCCGGATCGTCTCGACGCCGGGCGTGTCCGGCCGGCCAGGGCGGTCCCTCGGGTGCCCCAAGGCCGCGGTCGAGATCCTGGGCCTCGCCGCCGCGACCGGCGCGCCGCAGACCTGGACGCTTGAAATGCACCCCACTTTCGGCAGTATCGAAGATCTGGACCAGGCCGTGAACGCCACGCCGCTTGCCGGCCTGACGAACGACTCCCGCGCCATGATTGCGGTGTTGCAACTGGGCTGGAGCTACCGTCCCGACGATGCCGTGCGCGCTCTTCCCAAGGCCCGTTACATCCGCGTGACGATCCATCGGATTCGCCCCGGCGCCGAAGCGGACTTCGGCGGATTGGCCAGGTTGCACAAGATGACCAGCGACAGGTTCAATTCCGGCCAGCCGGATATGTTCTATCATGTCGTCTCCGGCGATGACTCCGGGACCTACATCGTGCTCTCGCCCTTGGCCTCGTTGCGCGTGCTCGACGAAGGGCCTGCCGACGCGCCTGCGGATGCGGCGGCCGAGGCCAAAGCCGCCGACATCGAAAACAGCCGCGAACATTACCTTTTCCGCGTGGATCCCGGGCTAAGCTGTGTCTCGGAAGGGTTCGCCGCCGGCGATCCCGGCTTCTGGCATCCCTGAGCGACCCACGGCCGTGGCATCGGCGTGCAGCGCCCGCCGAAGCCGCTGGATGGGGCGCCACTATCGTCACGCTGCGGTGAGATTTGGTATCCTATGCGCATGAAGCGCACGAATCTTGTGTTAGACGAGCGGCTACTGAACGAGGCGACTCGCGTACTGGGGGCCAAGACCTACTCCGGCGCGGTGAATACCGCCCTCGAAGAGGTCATTCGCCTGAAGAAAATACAGGGCCTTTCGCAGTTCTTCGGCTCAGGCGTTTGGGAAGGCGACCTGGCGGAAATGCGAGAGGACAACCCGCGTCCAGCGCGGCGCCCGAGATGATTCTGGTCGACACATCGATATGGATTGAGTTTCTCGCAGGCAAAGGGGCAGCCGTTGCGCCGGAGGAGCGCCTTCTGCAAATCGTGACGTGCGGGCCCGTCGTGCAGGAAGTCCTGCAGGGCCTCCGGGCGGGGCCGGTAAGCGACCCCTTCAGGGACGGATTCCTGGCGATACCTCGTGTCGGCGACCCTGTCCCGCTGGAATTGTACGTCGCAGCGGCGGATATCTACCGTCAGGGGCGCAGAAAAGGACTGACCATCCGCTCCGCCACGGACTGCCTGATTGCCGCCATCGCGATCCGAAACGGAATCCCGGTTTGGCACAGGGACCGCGATTTTGAGGCGATTGCGCGCTTCACGGCGCTGGAAACCATCTGATCCCCGGCTCGAAGTCCCGTTAGAATAGTTCTAGTGCCACCACGCAGGAAGACCGCCGCCAGCCAATACGCCGTGTATACGTCGCTGGCGCTGCTGCTTCCGGCCTCCACCCTGGTCGGATATGCCATCGGCTACTGGCTCGATAAGCGTTTCGGCACGCACTGGTTGACGATCCTCTGCCTGATTTTGGGCAGCGCGGGGGGATTCGTTCAACTCATACGGCAGATCGTGCGGGACTCGAACGATGACGGCTCCCGATGAGCTGACCTACGAGCGCGCTTCCCAACGCATCGTGCGGCTCATGGCGGCGCTCGCGGCGCTGGGGTCGCTCGTGGCGTGGGCGGCCTGGGGTTGGAAGTCCGGCGCCGGATTTCTTTTCGGCTCTGCGATTTCGGGCCTGAATTTCGTTTTGCTCAAAGCGCTGGTGGACCGGCTGGGCCGGGCGCGCCCCCGCCGCCATTTCCTGCTGGCATTCCGTTATCCGCTGCTGGCTGGATGCGCCTATGTTATCTTAAGGTTTTCTCCGATCAGTCTCTCGGCGGCGCTGGCTGGCATCTTCGTCTTTACAGCCGCCGTTTTTATCGAGGTCGTATTCGAGATCGCCTATGCAAGAAAGTGAAATCTGGATCACGCGCATTTTTAACGACCATTTTTCGGGATTCGCAAACTCCATTCTGGCTCTCGCCGGCATCCACTCACAGGCGCGTCCGTGGACCGATTCCATGGTCATGCAACTGCTCGTTGCCTTCCTGTTAATGGCGACTTTCGCCGTTCTCCGGATGCGGCTCTCGGCGGACCGTCCCGGCAAGGTGCAGCAGACCTTCGAACTGGTATACGAATTCGTGCTGGGCCAGGCGGAAGACCAGGTCGGGCCTGCGGCCAAACGGTACCTGGCCTTCTTCGGCACGCTCTTCATCTTTATTCTTACGTGCAACCTGATCGGTCTGATTCCGTGCTTCTCTTCTCCCACCAAAGACTACGCGGTGACGTGCGGCTGCGCGCTGGCGACCTTCGCTTATTACCACTGGATGGGGATCGTCGCGAACGGTTGGAGATATCCGCTGCAGTTTATGGGTCCGATGTGGTGGCTGGCGCCGCTCATGCTCCCCATCGAGATGATCAGCCACTTGGCGCGGGTGCTCTCGCTTACCGTCCGTCTTTACGCCAACATGTTCGCGGGCGAGCAGGTGACGATGGTTTTTCTGAGTTTGACCCCGCTGCTGGCGCCGGTGCTTTTCATGGCCCTGCACGTTTTCGTGGGAACCATCCAGGCTTACATTTTCATGCTGTTGGCTATGTCGTACGTGGGCGCCGCGGTGGCGCACGAGCATTAATACCGGCTTTATGCCGCTCTTAGCGTGAGCCCGGTTGTACGGTGTCCGGGAACCACCTCCTGGGGGCGATTTCATCGAAGGAGAATCGAATGACGAAGAAGATGTTATTGGTTGTGGCGACCATGCTGATCGCAGTTTCGTCCTTGTCCGCTCAGACCCCGGCGCAGCCCGCCGCCAGCAGTAACTGGGGGCCTATCAGCGCCTGTTTCGGAATGGCGATCGCGTCCGGCCTGTGCGGCTTAGGGCAGGCCAAGGCCGTGGCCAGCGCGGTGGAAGGCATGGCTCGCAATCCTGGGGCGGCCAAGGCCATTCAGTTAGCCATGTTGATCGGCTTGGCATTCATCGAATCGCTGGCGCTCTATGAGATCGTGATCGTTTTCAAGTTCGCGGCGTAAATGCGTTTTGGGGCGAGCCCGCTCGCCCCAGGCCCTCCCAAGCCGCTTTTAAACATCGCGTCGTCATTGTTTGGGCAAGGATCACCTCCCGGGTAGGGGTCGGGCATGCCCNNCGACCCCTACGGCGGATGCGCAAGATCGTGAGAACTCCGGATGCAGGAATAGACCCGGCAAGGCAAATAGGATAAACATGAAAACGAGAATCCATGTTGTGCTCATGCTCGCACTGGCGCTCACGCTGATTGGCGCC
>PLGA01000531.1 GCA_003139735.1 Bryobacterales bacterium
GTTCAGTGGTCTTTTGCGTCCTCACCGCGATCGCGGCCGTGCTCTATAAACGCGTTCGCCCGCCGGCAGTGCTGGATTGGCCGCCCATCAGTGTCCTGAAGCCGCTGTCCGGGGTCGACGAGGGTCTGGAAGAGAATCTCGCTTCATTCTTCAACCAGCAATACCCCTGTTTCGAAATCCTGTTCGCGGTCGGCGATGCGTCCGACCCGGCCGTCGCGGTGGTCGAAAGGCTGCGCACGCGCTACCCCGCCGTGGCGTCGCGCCTCATGGTCACCGGCGAGGCGCCTTATCCCAGCAACAAGGTCCACAAACTGGGCCTCATGCTGGAGTCCGCGCGCTACGACTTGATCGTCATCGCCGACAGCGACGTACGGGTCACCCCCACCATGCTGGCCGTGTTCGCCGCCGAGTTCCAGGACGCCGACCTGGGTCTTGCCACCTGCCCCTACCGCGCGGTTCCCGGCCGCAGCTTCTGGTCGATTCTGGAAGCCGTCGGGTTGAACACGGAGTTCCTCGGCGTTGTGCTGGTGGCGCGCATGGTGGCCGGGATGAAGTTTGCCCTTGGCCCGACCATCGCGGTGCGCCGCGCCACCATGGCGGCCATCGGCGGCTTCGACGCCGTAAAGGACTATCACGCGGAGGACTTCGTGATGGGCAAACTGGCCGCCGAGCGCGGGTACGGCGTCATCCTCTCCTCCTACGTGGTCGAGCACCGCATTGGATCGCAAGGGTTCGCCGCGAATCTGAGGCATCGCCTGCGATGGAACCGCAGCACGCGCCGCTCCCGGCCGTGGGGTTACCTCGGCCTGATCTTCACGAACCCGCTGCCCCTGGCGCTGGCGCTTTGGGCCGTCAAGCCGGAATGGTGGCCGGTCGCGGTGGCGGCGGTGGTGTTTCGAGGCGTCGCCGGCTGGGCCACGGCGGGCCTGATCCTGCGCGACCCTCTCACGCGGCGCCTTTGGGCCCTCGCGCCGCTGCAGGATCTGGCCAGTTTCCTCGCCTGGCTCATCGGATTTTTCGGGAATACGATTCTATGGCGGGGCAAGAAGTATCGCCTGGCGCCAGACGGCCGCCTGGAAACCGTCGATCTGTGAATGCCCCGTCCCTCGGCTCAATTCGCTGCGACATCCGTCATCGGCATGGTCAGCGTTCCAATCTCCCCTGAAGGATCGTTCCACACCAGCACCCGCAGCTTGACGGCGTTCGCCGGCAGCTCCAGCGTCCTCAATAAGACCAGGCCGCTGCCGTAAGTCTTCCGGGTGAGGTTGAGCTCGATCCTTCTCGAAACCGGCGGCGCGGATTCGCTGCCGTCTTCCTTCGCAAAGCGCGTGACAAATTCAACCGTCCCCTGCCACCGGTCGCCTTTCTGCTTCAGCGCCAGCGTGTCCGGCCGCAGGGAGACGCGCAGGTTGAGCGCGTTCTTTTGACGAGTGGCCTTGATATCCAGCGGGATCGACGTCGCATCCACCAGCGCGGTCAGCGCCTCCGCTACCGCGTCCTTACGGTCCTTCTCACCCGTCTTCCCCGGCGCGTCCACGAAGTAGCCTTCCTTGTAGCGCAGTTGCACGCCGGGGCGGAGCGCCCGCACGGTCAGCTTGTGGATGCCCGCCTGCCCGTTATCTTGCGGAGCGTAATACGCCAGCATGTAGTTGGCCTGTCCATCCTCGACGGCCGCCTGGATCCCGAAGTCCAGACCGTTGTTGCTATAGAACGTCTTTCCGCCGGTCCGTTTGGCAAATTCGTCCATGGCGGACCACGTGAAGTTGTTGGGGTTGCTATACGTGCTCTGCACGGTGACGCCGCGCGCGTCCACGGGGTAGAGCGCCACATCGGCGTTGTTCAGTTTTCGTACCGCCCGGTCAATCGCCTCGTCGCTCAGAATGTCCCTCCTTCGCGCGCCCACCTCGACGTAACGCGGAAAGCCGGCCGAAATCCAGATCAGGCTCTTCCGGCCAGGCAGCCCCGCCAGGTGCGCCGCAATCCCTTCGAATATCCCTACCGTCGCCTGGCTGCGCTGCTTCACGTAGGACTCCACCAGCACTGGCGGATTGGGAGGGAGGGCGCAAGCGGAAATCGAGTCGTCGGCCTTGACATTGTCCAGGCCATCCATCTGGTCCTGGTAGCACGGGGAGGGCATGCCAACCAATGTCTTGAGGCTCTTTAGCACGGCCTCCTTGCTCGATCCGATTTCATTGACCACCTTAATCTCGCCGTGATCGAGCGAATAGAGACCGATCTTTTCCGCCGGGTCGAGCCGTTCCACCGCCTCGCGGGCTTGCTCGCGCGCCGTCATGGAGTTGCGAGGGCCGGTGTTGGACCAGTCCAGAAGGATGATGGAATAACCGCCGCGGGCCGAGGGTTTTTCGGCAAGCTGGTTCGTGAACGTCCCGGATGGAGCGGCTGGCGCGGACGATACGGCAGCAACCGGCAGCGCCGCCGCCGCGGCCAAGCCCCCGACCTCCACTCCGTAGAACACCGCGATGGGCTGGGGCTTGCCGTTGTCGAGGATTTCAAAATCCTCCTTCTTCAACCCCACCACAGGCTTTCCCTTCGCATCGCGCACCACCACCCCAACCTGCACCAACGTGGTGGTCGTGCGTATGGTCACCCCGGACGGCTCAGGCCCCTGAGCAAACAAGGCGATGGCCGCCGCCAGAACTCCCAGGTTCACCGAAAAGCGCCCCATATTGCCCTTCAGAGTATCATTGTCGCCAGAAATATCCCGCGTGGGGCAGGATGGTANNGGCCAACCTGCCCCACATCGGGGCTTTCGACGCAGCCTTCCGGGCGAGAATGATCGGTATGAAGAAGGCAGGCGGGCCCACAAACGCTATGGGCGGGCCGGCCCGCACCGCGGCGGAGCGCTCTAATCTCCATCGCCGCTCAGGAGTGCGCGGAGCTGCTTGGCGGGTTTCGGAGGCGCCGCCATGCGCTTCATGATTTCCCGGCCGAAATCTGGACCTTTCTCTGCATATCTACTGTCCGTACAGCCGCCGGTACACGTCCGCATTGCGCAGCACGGCTTGAATATACTCGCGCGTCTCCGTGTAAGGAATCGATTCCACGAACTCGGCGGGTTCGCGGTAGGTGTTCCACGACAGCCATTCCGCGGCGCGCTCCGCACCCGCATTGTACGCGGCCAGCGTGGGCTCGAGTTTCCCGCCGTTCTTGTCCAGCGTGGTGCGCAGGATCGCCACGCCGATCTTCAGGTTGGCGGCGGGATCGAACAGAATGCGGCTGTTGAAGCCCGGAACGCCGGCCTGGCGGGCGTACAGCCGTCCCGTGCCCGAGCGCACCTGCGTGAGGCCCAACGCGGCCGCGCGAGAGCGAGCCTGCGGGTCGAACTCGGATTCCTGCCGGATCAGCCCAGCCACCAGGTAGGGGTCCAATCCCCGTGCGTGCGCGTCCTGGAACAGCTCGCCGCGGTAAGGCAGCGGGAACAGCAACTCCCAGAACTGGCGCGATGCCGCATTCAGGGGCAAGCCCAGGTAGTCCGGCGCCATGTTCTTCATGATGCGCATGGCCAGATGCGGGGCGTCGGCGGCGCCCGCCAATTCCATCCCCAGTAGCGCCGGCTGCCCTTCGTTCTTTGCCCCGAAGCGCAGCTCGGAATCGGCCAGGTCGCCGAGGCCGGCCGTCCGCAACAGGCGCGACCGCTCGATGCGCGCGGCGGTGGCGGGCGTGCTCTCCGAGGGAGGCGCCTGGGCTTGCGGCAGCGCCAAGGCGTCGAGGAACGCGGAAGTTCTCTCGGACAGCGCCGCGCCGGCAACCTCCGGCCGTGTCAACCGGTCGCGCGCCTGCATGGCATAGTAGGTATTCTGGAAGGCTTGGGCAAGCCGTCGATAGTCCGCGCGCGCTGCCCCGAAATCGGACTCCTTTTCCGCGCTGCGCCCCAGGAAGTAGAGCGCCGCGCCGGCGGTGGCGTGGCCAGGGTAATTGGCAAGGTGCTCCCTCAGAAGGGCGGCGGCGCCGGCCTGGCCGCTCATCCACGCGTGGAACGCTACTTTCCAATGGCACCCGCCGGCGCTGGGTTCGGCGGGGAACGCCTCATAGGCGTCTCGATACAAGGGAATGTAATCGTCCGGGCGGTTGGCAATCAGATAGCGGTTGGCGGCCGATACCAGCGCCTTAAACCGCCAGGGCGACTGAGGATATCGCTCGCCCAGTTTTTTCACCGCCGCCATCATCCCGCCATCGTCGTTCTGGCGGCGCGCGCACTCTCCGAGGTAATAGGTCCGCTGCGCCTCCGCCTCCGATTTGGGAAGGTCCAGGCTCCCCAGATAGGAACAGGCCGCGGAGGTATCGCCGTTGAGGTACTGCGCCGCGCCCGCGCCCACCAGCGCTTGGTCGTGTTCCAGACCGGCCGTCAGCGCGGCCACCGATTGATACTCGGCGCGCGCCCGCCGGTCGTCGCCGGCTTCCAGAATTCTATCGGCCCGCCGCAGCAATTGCTGAGGCAGCGCCGCCGGATAGGACGTGCCCAGGGAGTCCTTGAGGGCCGCCAGCGCCGCGCCGGCGCGATCGGCGGCATCTCCGGAGAAGGTCTGATAGTACACGCGCTGGTAGAAATCGGCCGCGTCGACCGGGTCGCCCGAGGCCTGGTAGCAATCCGCCAGCGTGAGATTGCCTTCCGGC
>PLGA01000271.1 GCA_003139735.1 Bryobacterales bacterium
TTTCCGGACACCGCCAAACAAGAAGAAGGCAGACGGGCCCGCGAAAGACGCGGGTGCCCCGGTCCGCGCCACTGAGGCGCTGCAATTTGCAGCAAAGTGCATTTTGTGGCACAATGGAGGCGTCATGCCTCTTCTTCAGGTCAGAGAAGTTCCCGAGCGCATCTACCGGCTGCTGGCGGAGCAGGCCGGACGTGAGCGGCGCAGCCTTGCCCAGCAAGCCGTCGCCGTGCTGGCCCGCGGACTCCAGGTCGAAGNNAACGCGCTGCTGGAGACCCTTCGATCCAACCCTATCGCCCGAGGCGCGAAGCTTCGCAGCCCTGCCAAGCTGATTCGCGAGGATCGCGCCCGGTGAGAGCCGTCCTCGATGCCAGCGCCGCCATCGAAGTTGTCTTCGGGCGCGCGCAGGCGGTCCGGGTGTCGGGAGTACTCGACCAGGCCGATGTGGTTCTTGCGCCCGAACTATTCATTCCGGAGGTTGTCAACACTATCTGGAAGTACCATCGGTTCGAAGGTCTCAGCCTCGACGTGAGCGATCGCGCTCTCGATGCCGCAATTGGTTTGGTGGATACCTTCGTCTCGACGAAAGATATCTATGGCGAAGCGTTCCTCCTGGCCAGGACCGCCCGCCGCTCCGCGTACGACATGTTCTACCTGGCCCTCGCGCGCCGCGAGGACGCGGTCCTTCTCACCGTGGATGCCGGATTGCGCAAGGAGACGGAGCGCCAGGGCGTCCGCGTGGGATAACCGCCACGAGCGTCGACGCGGCAGGCGTGAGCGCCTGCGCCACTCAGCTACCGGCAGAGGGCGGCGGCGCCGGCGATGCCGGCATCGGCGCTGTAGCGCGCCAGGACCAGTGGGATCTCATGGGCGCGCGGGTTGATGGCCCATGCGGGCAGGTTGCCCCGCATACGGTCGAACAGCGAACTCATCAACTGTGCCACGCCGCCGCCAATCACCATGATTTCGGGATCGAACCAGTCGACCACGTTGCCGAGCCATACGGTCAACAGGTCGGCGGTCTCCTCAAGGACTTCGGCGGCTAACGCATCGCCTTCGTGAAAGGCCTGGCCGACGTGTTCAGCCTTGACGTCATCGATGGCGCCGCCGGCCATTTCCAATATCTTCGTCGGCGCGGAAGATGCGGAGATCTTGGCGCGGGCGCGGAGCGCGATCGCCGGACCGGAGCACAGGCTCTCGATGCAGCCGCGTTTTCCGCAAGCGCACAGGGGCCCGCGGTAGTCGATGGTGGTGTGTCCGCCTTCGCCGGCGCTTCCGGTGCGGCCCCAATAGATTTTGCCATCGAAGATAATGCCCGTGCCAATGCCGGTCCCCAGCGTGGCGTAGAACACATTGGAACGGTCGGCGGCGGCGCCCCAAAGGGCTTCGGCCAGGCCGGCGGCGTTGGCGTCGTTATCCACTTTCGTGGGTTTGCCGAAGGCGCGCTCGGTTTCGGCGCCGAGCGGGAAATTGCGCCAGCACGGCACGTTGGGCGGATTGAGGACCACTCCCGTCCTGGGATCGAGCGGGCCGGGCGAACAGATGCCAATGCCCTTCACGGCCGAGCGCGCTTCCGGCGCCAGCGCGAAGAGCGCTTCCACGGCGGCCTTGACCGCCGCGAACCCCGTGGCCGCGTCCGCGGTGGCCACCATCGGCACGCGCGCCTTTTGTACGATCTGTCCGCTGGAGTCCACCAGCCCGGCGGCCACTTTGGTGCCACCGACATCCACGCCAATCGTCATGATTTCCGGCATAGGCTCGATTCCGACCGCGAATCATAACACCCTTTCGGCGGATAGCCGTTACTATGGAGTGGAATGTTCGATTGGAAGCAGGACCCGCATCGGCGTTTGAACGCGCTCACCGGAGAGTGGGTGCTGGTGTCGCCGCACCGGACGCAACGGCCCTGGCTGGGCCAAGTGGAACCGCAAGCGCCGGCCGCTCAGCCGGAGTACGACCCGGAGTGTTATCTCTGTCCCGGCAATGCCCGCGCGGGGGGCATGCGCAATCCCGGCTACGCCTCGACTTTCGTCTTCGAAAACGATTTCGCGGCACTCAAACTGGCCACTCCAGTAGCGCGCTTCGACCGGGACGGACTGCTGGTCGCGGAATCCGAGCCGGGCATCTGCCGGGTGTTGTGCTTTTCGCCGCGGCACAATCTCACCATGGCCAACATGGCGACGGCGGACCTGCGCCTGGTGGTGGACGCGTGGGTGGAGCAGTACGTCGAAATCGGCTCGAACCCCGCGATCAACTACGTGCTGATTTTCGAGAACCGCGGCGCGATGATGGGCGCGAGCAATCCGCATCCGCATTGCCAGATCTGGTCCAACAGCACCTTGCCGAACGAAGTTTCGAAGGAACAGGCCTGCCAGGCGGCATGGCGCGAACGGCGCGGCAACTGCATGCTGTGCGAATACGCGGAAATCGAAATCTCCGAAGGCAGCCGCCTGGTGGATGAGAACCAGGACTTCGTGGCGATGGTTCCCTTCTGGGCCGTGTGGCCGTTCGAAACCATGGTGGTCTCCCGCCGCCACCTTTCGGGCATCGACTCTCTCTCGGACGGGGAACGCGATGGACTGGCCGACATTCTCAAGCGCGTGACCGCGCGGTACGACCGGCTATTCGGCGTTTCGTTCCCTTACACCATGGGCTTCCACCAGCGGCCCACGGACGGCGCGGAGCACCCGGAGTGGCATCTGCACGCGCATTTCTATCCACCGCTGCTGCGCTCCGCGACCGTGCGGAAATTCATGGTGGGCTACGAAATGCTTGCCGCGCCGCAGCGGGATATTACACCGGAAGCCGCGGCGGAGCGGCTGCGGGCGCTGTAGCCGGAGGCAGACGAAAGCGTCTGCCCCACCATGGCGGCCCTGTAGTGTAGTGCCCAAGAATTAACTCAACAGGCCAGAAGAAGGCAGGCCACAAAAAACGATGGCCTGCCCCACTGTCTAGTTGTTTCCTGGACACTACAGTAGCTATCCCAGCACCGACTTAGCGTATTCGAAGGATTTCTTCACCGCATCGGCTCGCGCGTCGGTCGTGTAGTCGCAGTCCAGGTATGCGCGCATGGGGTACTGCTTGTCGCGGATCAGTTGCAGGATCTCTTTCACGTGCGAATCGCCCTCGCCATAGGGCACGCTAGTGCGATCCCTCTTGCGGTCCTTGACGAAGACGATGGCCATGGGCTCGGGATGGTCGCGGACGAACTGCAAGGCGTCCCAGCCGCCGCCCGTGGCGTCGCCGATGTCGAGGCAGATGCGAAATTGCTTGGATAGCGCCACGGCCTCCAGGAACTGCTCCGGCTTGGCGATCTGGTCGGGATTGGTGGAGTTCATGTTGGGGTTGCCCTGCAAACCCACCAGCATGCCCTGTTGTTCGGCGATGGGCGCGACGCGTTTGGCCGCCGACATGCTCATTCCCGTGGTCACGATCCTGGCGCCCAGGGCCTTGGCTTGCGCGAACGTGCGGTTGATGGCCTCGTCGGTTGCGCCCGGGTTGGCGCCGTATGAGTAGATCTCGATGCCGGCGGCATTGAACTTCTTGCGGATGCCTTCGAAGTAATCGACCCCCACGGACGCACGCCATTTGGTCAGCTCGTCGCGAGCCTGCGCCCGCTCTTCCGCGCTGGCTGTCTGCGAGCGCGACTTTTCGGAGAGATCGCCCGGCTCGAGCAAGGGACTGAAGGCCTCGCATTCGCCCAGGCCGCACTGCACCATGGTCTGGATCACCGTGTCGAGGACCGTGGCGCGCGGGCCCGACCCCGGCAACGAAAACACGTAGGTCACCAACCCGAACTGCACGCCGTGCACTTTCGAATCGATGTTTGCGAGCGCCGCCGCCAGTGGCGCCGCCCCTAGAGCCGCGCGAGTAAAATCACGTCTGGTAATCATAAATCTCCCCCTCTACCGGAACAACTGCGGTGTAAACTCGGTCAGATAATCGCGCCAGTTGCGCCACAAGTGGCCCTCTTCGGAAGCCGTGAAGGTATGCTTGATGCCGTGTTTCTGGAGCGTATCGGCAAGGTTCTGCGAGCTTGGGAAGAGGCTGTCGGTCTTGCCGCATCCAATGTAGAAAACCTTGAGCCTCTGGTTAGTAGCGGCGGCATCGGCGAAGAAGTCCTTGTACTGGTCCTCCAGGTTCTGGCCCCGCGCGGCCGCGCTGAACGCCCCGATGGCATGGAACACGTCGAGGTGCGTCATCCCCGTCTGCAGCGCCTGCCCGCCGCCCATGGACAGTCCCGCAATGGCGCGGTTATCCGCATTGGCTACGGCGCGGTACATCTTTTCGACGTACGGAAGCACTTCGTTGAGCAGGTCGTTCTCCCAGGCGTTGCGGTCCGAGGGCTGCTGGCTTGGGCCGAAGAAGACATCTTCGAGCGGCCGTCCATAAGGCATCACGATAATCATGGGCTTGGCTTTGCCGGCCGCGATCAGGTTGTCGAGGATCATGTTGGCGCGGCCCACCTCCACCCAGCTCATTTCGGTGTCGCCAGATCCGTGCAGCAGATACAGCGTGGGGTAGCGCGCCGTGGCCGCTTCGTACCCCGGCGGCGTATATACCCAGATGCTGCGCAGGGCTCCCACGGATTTCGAATCGTACCAATTGATGTGAACCGTGCCGTGCGGGACGGGTTGGATATCCCACGAGGCGGGCGTGTCGCCATGCACTTCAAACATGGACTCGGAGGAGCGGTCGCCCAGCTTGACCATGGGGTTCTGCGGATCGGGCACGTGCAGGCCGTCGATCAGGAAAGCGTAATTGTAGATGCGGGGCTTGAGCGGCCCTACGGTGACGCTCCACACGCCGTTGTCGGCCTTGGTCAGGGCTTGATTGGCCTGGAGGAAATCGCCCGACAACTCGACGGTGGCCGCTTTGGGCGCGGATAACTGGAACGTCACGGTCTTATCCGGATTTACCACGTACGTGGGTCTTTGGGGCGCCATGTTGCCGCCCCGTCCCGGCGCCGCGGCCGGAGGCGCCGCTGGAGGGGCCTGAGCCGCCAGAAGCGAACTGAATGCCATTGCGATCGCGCACACGGATATCTTGGCCATGGACAGATTATATACGGATTTGGAGGCCCGAATGGTCTTGCCCGGGCTATACCTGTTACACTCGTTCCGGAAGGAATCCAATGCGACAGTTTTGCTTCGTGCTGGCAACGGCAATCGTGACGTTCGCGCCCATCGCGTCGGCTCAACAGGCCGGCCCGTACCAGGTGCTCAAGCGGGCCAAGGTTGGCGGAGAAGGCGGCTGGGACTACATCTACGCGGACGCCGCCGGGCGGCGGCTCTACATCCCGCGCCGTGGAGGAATGGGCGGGGCGACGGCCGTCCCGACGCGGCTGACCATTTTCAACCTCGACACGCTCGAGCCGGTTGGCGAGATTGCCGATGTCGGAGGCAATGGAACGGCGGTCGATCCGAAATCGGGCCACGGCTTCACCAGCAGCAAGCCCATCTCGATGTTCGACACGAAGACCATGAAGCTCATCAAGACCATCGATCCGGGCGCCGCGCAGCCGGACGGCATCTGCTTCGATGCCTTCAACCAAAGGGTCTACGTCTTCAGTCACCCGACCAAGGACGCCACCGTGATCGACGCCAAAGACGGCGCCGTGCTGGGCACGATCGATCTCGGCGGCGTGCCGGAGGAGGGCATCGCCGACGGCAAAGGCATGCTCTACGTCGTCATGCAGGACGCACAGGGCAGTGTCACGGCCGTCGACGTCAAGACCATGAAGGCGGTGGCGCACTACCCCTTTGGCGACAAGGGCCGATGCAACGGCTTGGCGTTGGACGCGAAGAACAGTGTGCTGTTCGCGGCGTGCGGGAGCTCGGGAAATCCGCCCGCCCAGCCGGCGCAGCCCATGATGGTGATTCTGAGCGCGAAAGACGGCAAGATCTTCACCAGCCTGCCGCTCGCCGGAGGTTCGGACGGGGCGATTTTCAACCCTTCGACCATGGAAGCCTACAGCACGCAGGGCAACGGCACGCTGACCGTCGTGAAGGAAAAGAGCCCGACCAGTTTTGAGGTCGAGCAGAATCTCGATACGATGAATGGCGCACGAACCATCGCGTTCGACAGCAAGACGGGCCACATCTTCACGATGAGCCAGGAGCGGGGGCCCGCGCCTGCCGCGCCGCCTGCACCGCCGGCTGGCGCGCCGCCTGCCGGTGGCCGCGGACCTCAGGGCACAACGGTTCCCGGTTCGTTCACCATTCTGATGATCGGCAAGTAAGAGCAAGCCGCCGCGGACGAAGTACTAATGAAGGCCGCCGTTCTACAGACGCCGCAAGCAAACGGAGAGCGTTCGTTGACGGTCACCGAGATCCCCACGCCGCGGGTCAAGCCTGGGCACGTGCTCCTGCGCGTACGGGCCTGCGGAGTGTGCCGGACCGATTTGCACATTGTCGCAGGCGAACTGCCCGCCGAACGCAGTCCTTTAGTCCCAGGCCACCAGATTGTGGGCGAGATCGTCGATGGGGCCACGGCGGAACTAACGCTCGGGACAAGAGTCGGAGTTTCCTGGGTGGGCGGCGTCGACGGAACGTGCCCGTACTGCGTTCGAGGAATGGAAAACCTGTGCGATTCGCCGACGTTCACGGGGTACTCGGTGGATGGGGGATTCGCCGAGTTCGCCTTGGCTCGAGCGGATTTCGTGTTCCCGCTTCCCGGCAATCTCGACGACTTGCAGGCGGCGCCTCTGCTTTGCGCCGGCATTATCGGATTCAGGAGCCTGCGGGTTGCCGGCGTGGAACATGGCGACAAGGTCGGGCTGTTTGGCTTCGGCGCGTCGGCGCATCTGGCGATTTCCGTATTGCGGTCCTGGGACTGTGCGGTCTATGTATCGACTCGCGGCGCTGCCCATCGGGCCTTTGCGGCTTCGCTGGGCGCGGCCTGGGTGGGCACTGAGAGGGAAAAGCCGCCGGTGGGTTTAGACCGGGCCATCACGTTCGCGCCCAGCGGCGATGTGGTGGTCGCGGCGCTGGCCAGCCTTCGAAAAGGCGGCGTGGTTGCCATCAATGCGATCCACCTGGACCGCATTCCCGAATTCGATTACGACCGCCTGCTATGGGGTGAGCGCCAGATTCGGAGCGTCGCCAATATGACGCGTTCGGATGCGCGCGACTTTCTGCATACTGCGAGCGCCATCGGGCTGCGTCCCAAGGCGACGCCTTTTTCGCTGGATCGCGTCAATGAGGCGCTGCAGGCGATCCGGAACGATTCCATCGACGGCGCCGCGGTGATTTTGCCGGGTTAGCTAAGCGAAAGGCGGCGGACAGTCTGGGCGGGGGCGGCCTGCAACATTTCATGGACGGGTTGGCGCGTGACGGGATGGCGAAGGTCCGGCGCCAGGTCGGCCAACGGCGCGAGCACGAAGCGGCGCGCGGCCATGCGCGGATGCGGGACCTGGAGCCTGGCGGTATCGACCACCACATCGCCGTAGAGCAAGAGGTCGATGTCGATGGTGCGCGGACCTTTGGGAGTGGTCCGGACGCGGCCTAAGGAGCGCTCGATGGCGGCCAAGCGTGAGAGGAGGCGCGTGGGGGACAGGCCGGTTTCCGCTTCCACGACCAGATTCAGGAACCAGGCCTGGTCCACGTAATCCACCGGCTCGGTTTCGTAGATGGGGGAGACGCGGAGGACGCGGACGGTTGGAGCCAAGAGCGAGATGGCTTCTTGCAGGTTGGCGCGGCGATCACCCACGTTGGAACCGAGGCTGAGATAGACGATCATCCGAACAAAGAAGGCAGGCCAGGAGGGCCGCCCCACTGTCTTCATCCGCTTC
>PLGA01000086.1 GCA_003139735.1 Bryobacterales bacterium
GGCCATCACCGCCGTGCTGCACCTGTTTGCGCTGAACCTGCTATACCCCAAGATTGTGGGATCGCGAGTCCACCTGAACCCGCTGGTGGTCACGTTTTCCCTGATGCTGTGGGGCTTCCTGTGGGGTGCCTCCGGCCTGCTGCTGGCCATTCCGCTCACCGCCGGAATCAAGGCGGTTTGCGATAACGTGAAGGACCTGCGTCCTTACGGAAAATTCCTGGGGGATTGATGGCGCGGAAGGCCGGGATATAGCGCATGCTTCCGTTCCGGCTGGTCTATCACGATGAGTACGATCTCAATCTTGGCGACCACGTATTTCCATCGAAAAAGTACAAATGGCTGCACGACCGGCTGATCCGTACGCGCTTCGCCACGCCTGAGGATTTCTTTTCCCCCCAACCCGCGTCGGTGGAGGACCTTCTGCTGGCCCACGACACGGAGTGGGTGGTGAAACTCAAGAGCGGCGTGCTTTCCTACCAGGACATCCTGCGGCTGGAGATCCCCTACTCCCGCCAGATGGCGCAGGCGTTTTGCCTGGCGGCCGGGGGCACCATCCTGGCGGCGCAACTGGCTTTGCAGTCGGGCGTGGGATTCAACGCGGGGGGCGGGTTCCATCACGCGTTCCCGGACCACGGCGAAGGCTTCTGCGCCCTCAACGACATCGCGGTCGGCATCCGGCGCGTGCAGCGGGATGGCGCCATCCACCGCGCCATGGTTGTCGATTGCGACGTCCATCACGGCAACGGCACCGCCGCCATTTTCGCGGGCGATTTTTCGGTATTCACCCTTTCCATCCACCAGTTCAACAACTATCCGAGCGAGAAGCCGCCATCGAGCCTCGACATTCACCTGGCCGACGGGGTCGGCGATTCCGAGTACATTCACCGCCTGGAGAACGGCTATCATGCCGCGCTGGCGATGTTCAAGCCCGACCTGGTGTTGTACGTGGCTGGCGCGGACCCCTATTACGAGGACCAGTTGGGGGGCCTTACGATGTCGTTCGAGGGTCTCATGGAGCGGGACCGTCTGGTTATTTGGGAGGCGCTGCACCGCGGGATTCCGGTGGCGATCGTGCTGGCCGGCGGCTACGCGCAAAGTCCCGAAGACACCATCACGATTCACGCCAATACGGCCGCGGTGGCAAAGGAAGTGCTGGAAAAAACCGGATGGCCGGGGTAGAGCGAACGTTTGCGCCCGCGCCGCTATCAGCCCTCCCACACGAAGGCGGAGAATCGCTTGACGGTACGGAATCCCACGCGCTCGTACAGCCCGATCGCGTCCTGATTGGAGGCCGTCACGGTGAGGGTGACGGCGCGGCAGTCCATGGCGGAGAGCGAGAGCAGGGATTGGCGCAGAAGTTCGTGTCCCATGCCCGTTCCACGCGCCGCGGGGGAGACGCAGATCTGCGTGATATGTCCGCAATCCGGGGACACCATGCTGGCCAGCGAGATGCCGCACAGCCTTCCGCCGACCGTTTCAAACGCCGCGAAGGAGGCCAACGGGTAGAACTGTCCGCAACCGGGATAGTGCACGATGTTATGCAGGAAGCGGCGCGCGCCGGCGGCGCTCCGGTACTGGTCGTTGATGCCGCTATCGACGTGGCCGGCGTAGGCGGCGGCGATCAGGTGCGCCGCGGCTTCCTGGTAGAGGCCGGACCACTTCTCGATGTAGCAGAGACGCCGCACGCGTGCTTCCGCCAGACTGGCGAAGGCCGTTTCCACGCGCATGAAGTTGCGGTCGTAGGCGATCGAATGGCCGCGGCCGGGAATCGGGCGGTTGGGGTCGCGATGCAGCATCATGATCTGCGATTCCACCCGGTTGACGGCGGAATTCGCGGCAATGCCTTCGAGCGCCCATTCGAGCAGGGCGTTCTCCCGCTCCACCGTGCGCAGGGCGCGGCGTATGTAGAGGTCGCCGATCAGCGCTTTGTTCTCCTCGAGCACGTAGTAGACGTAGCCGATGGCCTCGCCGTCCTCCAGCAGCGCGGCGCCGTTCAAGGCCCGCAGGTCGACGAAACGGCGCACCAGGTCAGCCGACTTGCCGAAGTCCCAATCAAGTTCCTCGCTCCACGCGGCGACCTCTTCTTCGAGCAGTGGTTCCAGATCCCGAGCCTGAAGACGACGCAGGTCGACGATCTCGGGGGGGACTCGCAAAGCGGGATAAAGCTGGGCCGCCATCGAACGCTTGTTATTGTAACGCGGGCGCAACCGGCGCCGGCGCTTGCCACCGGCCCACGCGCACGTTCGGGCCGCGCGGCGCCCAGACGGCCGGGTCGGTGGGCCCGAACAATGCCAGCACGGGCGCCCCGGCCGCCGCGGCCAGGTGCGTAATGCCGGAATCGTTGCCGATGTAGAGGCGCGCGGACGCCAGCCAGCAGGCCAACTCGTAAAGCTCGGCGATGCGGACGCAATCGGCGGGGGGCAGGGGGTCGAGGGATGGATCTTCGGGACCGGCGCACCAGCGCACGGGCATGACGCGCTCCAATTTCCGCGCCAGCGCCTGGAACTTCTCGATCGGCCAATTCTTTCCGGGACTACCGGAAAACGGGTGGATGGCGGCGAAGTTTCCGCGCGGAACGTCGCAGGGGATGCGCGGGACGCCGTCGCTCGGGCAATTGGCGATGCCGCGCACCTGTTCGAGGTAGAAATCGGTGGCGTGGACCGCCGCGCCGCCGGGCGGAAGCGCGGACAGGAAGGTGAACGGCAGTCCCAAGGCGGCGGCCAACTGGCGAAACTCCGGGCGATTGGCTCCGTACCAGGAGACGATCGAATCGAAGCCGCGGAGTTCGTCGATCAGCGCCGGGGGCGGGTCGGAGACGCCGAGCAGATCGAGGCCAGTTGAGGCAATCGACCGGGCACGGTGCGCAAAACGAGCCAGCGGGACATTCGGCGAGGCTGCCCAGACCTCCAGGTAGTCTGTTTTCAGGCATTCCAGAGCGGGCAGGGAGACAATGAAGTCCCCAATGGCGCCGGGCCTGATGAGGAGCCTTCGCATTCCGCTTCCAGTATCCCAAAACAGAAGGGCCGAGCCCATGGTTTATCCACAGGAAATCCACTGTCACTGATTCGTAACTCAATGAAAACTCAACATGGAAAATGTTGAGGAAAACGCGCGTCTTCGTCGAGAAAAGCGTTGACCGCGGAGCGATCCAGGCGCATATTTATAAAGGTTCCAAGAGGTTTGAGGAACAGCAAGCCTCCGAAACGTAGCGGACCGGGAACGATGATCCGTAGCCGAACCTAGAAATAGAAATGGCTGCGGGGAGCGAATGGAGATCGGGCGAATTGGAAGGCGGGTCGGCGGGCGGCAAGTTCCGCGGAACGCTTTGATCCGGAGGGACGTAAGAATCCCGAAGGGGAGCGGAAGCGGGAGGCGCAGCCAGGCGCGCGAGTCGTAGGCGGCGCAACGGGCGTGAACCGATGAGGCAGCCGGGACCGGGGCAAACCGGGGCCGGTTGTGGAGGTTCGGGCTGAACGGGCGCAGGAAGCGGCGAGCGAGGAAGCGAAGTAGCAGGCTGGGACCTTTGACCCCGGAATGGATCTCGTGAAAGCGAGAGCCGTTGCGGGTGAGGGAAAGGCCGTTACGAGCGACCGGCCCCGAGTGGAAGAGAGTTGCGGCGCGTTTTGAGGCTTTGAGACGGTCGTCGGAGAAACCGGCGGTCGGGGAGCCGAGAAGCGAAGCGTCCGGCGCTTCCAGTTGCGGTGTTCAGCGCCGTGTATGCCGGCGGTGGGCAAGGCTGGGAATCGGGTCACTTGGAACCACTTCTTTTTTGTCCCTACTTATTGCTGCCGCGGCCGCGGACCAGCGCACACAAAATCAGACCAGACCATACCAGACCATACCNNCTCTCTGACGTTCGCGGCTCGGTTCGATCTGCTTGGTTTTGCTGAGCCGCGAACGTCAGAGAGCGGTCGCCCTGGCGTTCAGGATACTGCTCATTCTGCATGACGCACTACACTAGAAATGCAGCCCGATCATGGCGGTGATCGCCCGCGGACTCACATAGTGGGTTCCGCTGAAAGTCGAAAGGAAATTGTAGAGCGCTTCCTTGTTGGTCAGATTGACCACGGTCACTCGCGCGCTCCACTTGTACTTATCCCCGTTGAAGAGGTTGTCATGTCCCACCGCGAGGTCGAATAGATTTCGCGGCGCGACGCGCGGAGGGTTGTGGTCGGCATTCTCCGTGCCGGCCGCCGGAATCGAAAGGAAGGTGGACCCGTACTGCGACGCCGGGCAGAGGCCCGTCGCACTGATCGGGGTGGTCACGGTCGCGTGCACGCTTCCGCAGAAGAGTCCCGCTTCGTACTGCTGGTCCGGCGTCAGGCCGGAAACGTCCACGATGCTATCGGTCCCATTCGGCCCGTTGACGCAATCGCCGCCCGCGCACGGCGCCTGGCCGGCAACCATGCCGCTATCGTAGCGCCAGTTGACGCTGATCCACGGCGCTTTCTTCCAGGGCTGATACTGCACGTGCGTGGTCTGGTTGAAATTCTCGTCGTGGTCGATGCGGAACACGCCCGCGCCGCCCGGCGTGGCTCCGATTCCACTGACCTGCGGCTCGAAGAAGCGCGCCGACACATGGGAGAAAACCATGAACGCCGAAAGACCGTGGTAGTTCGGAACGCTGATGCGCACCGCATAGCCGGGGATCTTGGACTTGCTCCACTCGATGGGGAAAGTGATCGGCGTGTTGCCCAGCACGCTGAAGTCGAAGGCCGCCCCGTCCGTATACTTCCAGATGTACTCGCCATCCACCACCACATACTTTCCGAAGGCTTGCTGGAGACCGGCGTGGAACTCATTGCGCGTGCCGGGCTTCAAGGGCGCCGTCAGGCAAGGATAGCCCTGAGTAATCGACATGATCGCATCGATCGCGGCGTCGCTGCACCCAGTGCTCGACAGAATCAGGTTTTCGTTGAATGGCGTTTCCATGGTCCGGGCATAAGAAACCCGCAGGACGCTATTGGTTGGCTTGATATTGTAGGCAATCCCGAGGCGAGGCTGCACCGAGCTGGCCTTGGTGATGCCGTTGTACGTCTCGCCGCGGATCCCCAGGTTGAAAGTCCAGTTCTTCCTGGTATAAGCGTCCTGGGCAAACAAGGCCAGTTGCTTGATATCGGTGTGGCCATAGAAGGTGTACAGGCCGCTGGTCGAATTGGGGCACCCATCGGAGGCGGGCAGCAGCGCGGTCCTGGTCAAGTCGTAGCAGCCGAGCAGCGGCACAAAGCCGGGATTCGGCTGCAGCATCCCGGTGCATTGCTTCGGATTGGTCAGCGAGGGAGACAGGTCGAAGCTTCCGTTCGCATTCAAACAGACGGAATTGAACGTGGGATCGACAATCCCGAGGCTGTCACTCTCCGTCAGAAAGGTTTGTCCGTAGTGGATTCCCACCTTCAAGTCGTGATGGCCCTTGGCGTACGCCACGTCCGCGTGGGCGGCCGCATTCATCAGACTGCGGTCCTGGCCGATAGTCTGTCGCTGGAGATCGGGCGTGAAATCGGCAAAAGGATTCCTGCTCGGGTCGTAGTTATACTGATCCCGCCGCATGGACACGCCGAAGGTAAGCGCCGTGCTCGTATTGAGCAGGCGCATCCAGGTTGGCGCGATGTTGTAGGTTCCGATTTTCGAACGCTGATCCTCGGAACCGACCGGCAGGCCGTTGGGACCGAAACCCCCGTTGTTCGCCACCAGTCCGGTCCACCCCGTTGCGTTTTCGGCGTCGTACGAATTGGGCGTCTGGAACCAGGAGCGCGTGAAGCCGAGGTTCAAGTTGATGGTGTCCTTCTGGGAGAGCTTCAGGTCGACGCGGTCGAACACATTCTGCTGATTGCCGTGATCGTGCATTACCTGGTACTCCGGCCCATCCAGAAATCGGCCAGTGTTCATTCCGTTCACGGAAATGAAGTTACCCCACGCCCCGCCGCCGTAAGCCAGGTCAAACCCAGCGTTCGTCGAGCCGAAGCTGCCGTAGCTGGCCGTCACGTCCCCATGGGGTTGGGTGACGCCCAGGCCCGATCGCGTAGTCACCACAATCACCACGCTGGTCTTGTCGCCATATTCGGCGGGCGGGGCGCCCTCGATCACCTCCATGGACTGCACCGACTCGGTCGGAATCTGATTCGAGAAGACCTTGCTTTGCTGGTCTGTAATCTGCTGGCCGTCGACCGAGAAAGAATTTGACGCGTGATCGCCAAGTCCGTGGAAGAGACCGTTCGAATCGGCAGTGATTCCCGGCGTGGCCAGCGTGACCAGCGAACTGAGCGATGAGGATTCGCTTTCGAGAGGAAGCTTGTCGAAGAGTTCCCGATCCATCTCCGTGTGAGTCGAAGAAGTGGTTTCGACCAGATCCGCGGCGTCACTCACGGTCACTTGGGTAGTGGACTCGCCGATTTTCAGGGTGAAGTTCACCTCCAGCGGCACCGCCGAGCGCACGTTAAGGTCCTGGTCTGCAGCCTGAAATCCAGGCGCCTTGGCGGTGGCGTGATAGTTGGTCAAAGACAGATTATCGAACTCGAAGTTTCCCTGGGCATCAGTCTTGGCGGCGCGGCTGTATTGCGATACCGGATTCGCAATGGTCACGTCGGCTTGCGCGATGGCCGCCCCCGATGGGTCGAGCACCGTTCCCTTTACCGATCCGCCGGCGCCCGATTGCGCCGCCATCCGGCCCGCAAAGCCCGCCCACAGCAGACACACAACACCCAGCGCGAGAGATTTCCTCATAACTTTGAGTATCCGGGGGGATGACAGCGGAGCCGTATGACATTCTCACCAGCGGGCATGAAGGTGGCGGGAGCGGGATAAATCATAAAATGAGCGGACGGACCGCCCTATCCCCGATGCGATGGGCGATAATCGAAACGAAGGCCGGGGGGCGCGGAAATACCATCCGCCCGCGGCGACTTATCGCCCGCTTGCGGCGGCATCCAGCCCGTTGGTGACTTTTTCGTGCGGCGCACCCGGTTTTCAAGCTAACTGTCCATTGATGACGACTTCCCCAGCAATCCGGACGCTGATCGTCGATGACGAACCCATCGCCCGCCAGATTCTCCGTGAGGAGCTCGGCCGCTTCAGCGACATCGCCATCGTAGGGGAAGCGGAGAATGGCGAACAGGCTCTGGCGAAGATCGGACAACTCGCGCCGGACCTGGTGCTGCTGGATCTTCAGATGCCGGGGTTGGGCGGCTTCGACGTGATCCACCGGCTGCCCGAAGGCGCGCTGCCGATCGTGATCATCGTCACGGCGTATGACGAGCACGCCATCCGCGCTTTCGAAGCGGGAGCTCTGGATTATCTGCTGAAGCCCATCAGCCAGGAGCGGCTGGCCAAGGCTCTCGACCGCGTGCGGACGCTGCACGGCAGGCCGCGAGATGTGGCCGAGTCCCTCGGGCGGTTGATCGAAGCCGCCGAACCGCCCACCGCGGCCAGGGCGCGCAAGGTGGTTGGCCGGGCCGGCGAGGAGTACTTCCTGCTGAATCTCGACGACGTCCTGGCGTTTCAAGCCGAGCGGGAGCTGGTCTGGATCGTCACCGCAAGGCAGCGGTATTTGGCCACCCAGGCGCTCAGTCATATTGACAGCCGCCTGCGGGGGACGGTCTTCCAGCGCATACATAGAAACGCGCTGGTCAACGTGAATCATGTCCGGAGGATGTCGCCTCTGAGCAGCCAGCGATGGCTGCTGACGCTGAGCAATGGCCAGGAATTCACGGTGAGCAAGCGGCAGGCCCACAATGTGCGGCGGATGCTGCAATGGTGAGAGCGGTTGGCCTTTGCAATCGGACCCCGAATGACAAGACAATAATCTGAGGACCCTTCAGCCCTCCAAAGCCATGGCAGAACTCGGCGCGCCGCTATTGATCAACGTCCTTGGGCACGCGGGCGGAACGCTGATCTTCGCCATTTTTCTGGTTCTCTTATTCAGCGGACGCGGATGGAGCGGCGCGCAGGGCCGGTATCTGCCCGCCCTGGCGGCCATTCTGGCGCTGGTTTGGAACCTGGGCTCGCTACTGGTGCTCTCCTGGCCCGCCATGCCTGCCGTCGCCAGCGGGCTTGTGATTGCAGTCAGCTTTTCGGTGTTGAGCCTGCTTCCGGCCGTGCTTCTTCACTTGTCGCTCAAAGACAGCCAGCCCGCCCTTGTGGCGTCAGGCTATTTGCTGAGCTCGGTTGCCGTCGGAATGCACTTCTGGGAAGTGCGTGGCAGTGGCGCCGCGCTGCACCGCAATGCGCTCCTGCTGATCANNTCCATGTGCCTGGCGCTGTTCGCCATGTCGTTTCTTCATTTTGGAGCGGGACACGCCAACCAGGCGTGGTCCAGCGAGCTATTCGTACACCACGCCGGCATCCCGCTTGCCTTGTTCGTTCTGTTGCAGGACTATCGTTTCATTTTGCTGGACGCGTTCGTGCGTTTTCTGGCGAACGCGCTTTTGGCGGCCGTGCTGACCTGGTTCGTCATTGAGGCGGCTTTTCGCCTGGTGCTGGTGGAACGCGCCGCGCCGGCGCCGTTGCAGGAAGCCTTGTTGCTGATCAGCGTGTGCCTGTTCCTGGTGTTTTTCGCCTGGCTGCGCAACTGGGCGCAATCCTGGCTCACGCATGCCGTTTTCCGCCAGGGCAGCCTGTCCGAGGCCGCGGACCGGGTGAAGGGCGGCCCTGCATTCGGCGGCGAAGAGCGGTACCTGGATTGGGCCGCCTCTGTCCTGGCCGCTGCCGTGAGGACCAGCGACTACGCGGTACTTGGACGCAGCGAGCTGCCGGCCGCGGCGAGTCTGCATGCCCCGGTTCCGGCCACCATGGTCCCCGCCGTCGAGTCTTCCACGAAGTGCGGTTGGGCGGAGGTCTTCATCCCGATTCGGCTTGGCCAGGAAGACTCCAAGCTGATCGCCCTGGGCCGCCGGCAGGGCGGACAACGCTACCTGGGCGAAGATCTCGATTCGCTGGGCAGAGCGGCCGCGGAAATCGCGGCCAAGGTGGAATCCTTGCGGCAGCAGGAGATGAGCCGTCTGGTGAGCCAGGCCGAATTGCGCGCCTTGCAATCGCAGATCAACCCTCACTTTCTCTTCAACGCCTTGAACACGCTCTACGGTTCCATCCCGCGCGAGGCAACCACGGCGCGCCGCATGGTCATCAACCTGGCTGAAATCTTCCGCTACTTTCTGCAAACCGACAAGGCTTTTGTTCCGCTGGCGGAGGAGATTCAAATTGTCCGCGCCTACCTGGAGGTGGAACAGATCCGTCTTGGCGACCGGCTGCAGATCGAGATTCAAGTGGATGAGGACATCGAGCAGGTTCCGATCCCGGTGCTCTCCATACAACCCCTGGTGGAGAATGCGATCAAGCACGGGATTGCGGCGCGGACGGAGCCTGGACGCGTGCGAATTAAGGCCGGCCGGCACGGAGAGGAGCTGCGGATTTCCGTCGAGAACAGCGGCAGCGGGAAACCCGCCGGGAGCGTGGGGACCGGCGTAGGGCTGCAGAACGTCAGGCGGCGTCTTGAAATCTGCTACGGCCCGTCCTCGCGGCTGGCGCTTTCACTCGCTCCGGACGCCGTCACGGTGGAGTTTCGGATTCCGCTGGCGAAGGCCGTCCCGGTGGCGTAAGCACGCGCCGATTCGTCCGCTCCTTCAGAATTCCACCCTGGCCTGAAACGCGACCATCCGCGGCGAGCTATCGCCGCCCAGCCCCACGCCCAATAGTCCCGTAGGCGGCGAAGTTGGGTAGCTGAGCGCTCCGAATCCGGTCTGGGTGGAAGGCTTGCCCGGAATCCCCGCGTTCACCACCACCGGAAGGCCGAAACTCGGGTGATTCAAGACGTTGAAGAACTGAGCGTCGACGCGCAGCTTGACGTGTTCCTTTAGCGGAAACCACTTGGTCAGATACAGGTCGCTCCAGAAAAAGTCGGGTCCGCGCAAGGCGTTGCGGCCGAGATTGCCGAACTGGCAATTGGTTGCGCTGTCACCGCCGTTACAGGCTCCCGTGCTGGGGTCGACCGACGAAACGAACGCGTCGGGATTGAGCCACTGAACGGTGCCCGCTTCGGTGACGCCGGGGATGGGATTGTGCTCGTAGAGCGGCACGCCCGGAATCACGCTGGCGTATTGGGGACCACTGCCCTGAACGATGCCGTTTCCGTTGGCGGAGTACGGCGCGCTCAGGACCGAGAATGGCAGGCCGCTATGCCAAAACACCGTGCCCGAGACCTGCCATCCGTTGAACGCCCGGGCCAGGATGCGGTTGCGCAACTTGACCGGCAGCTCGTAGACGTACTGGGCGGTGAGGTTCTGCCGCACGTCGTAATCGCAGGGGCCGTATTGGCGGCCCAACTCACCCGGCAGGGGCGACAGAAGGGCGCCCGCCGCGAAGGGCAGGAATCCTCCGTTCGAGACAGTGTCCATGCAGCGGCTCCAGGTGTAGTTGACCTGGACTTCCAAGCCGTGCGCCAACCGCTTTTCGGCCGTCAACTGAAGGCCGTTGTAATGGCTGTTCGCGCCCGTGCTGAGTTGCGTCACAGCCCCGAAACGCGGATCGACCGGCTGCCCATAGGGGAACGGCGCGAAGCAGCCCTCGCAGGCCGTCTGATACCCGTTGACCTGCGTCTCATACGGCTGGTTGACCGCGCGCGTGCCCACGTACTGCGCCCGCAAATGGAACGTATTGCCGACTTGCTGTTCCAGGCCAAAGCTCCACTGCATGAAATAGGGCGCATGGAGCTTGCCATCCGGAACGGCGGTGATGGAAATCGGCGGAAGGCAGGCATTTCGATTCGCCAGGGGCGACGCGCAGGAGAGTTCGCCTTGCGCGAAGCCCTGCACGAACTGTTGGTTGGCCGCCGCCGTGGCATCGATGGCGCTGTTCGGCGCGCCCGGCGCAATGGCCGTCCCGCCGACGGCGCCCAGTAATCCGCCTTGAAAGGTATTCGAGTAGGGAGGGTTGGTTCCCACCAGATCGGCCACGCTGCCCGGCAGGATATCGCTGAACAGGCCGAACCCCGTGCGCAGCGCCGTGTGCGGGGCCATCTGCCACGCCAGGGCGTTTCTCGGCTGCAGGATGGCCGCGGGCGTGGCGGCGAAAACCGTCGCCTGCCCCGTTTGAATCGCCTGGTTCAGCGGCTGATTTTCGTCATGGGATATGGAAGCGAACGAACCCGGGAGCCGCGCCACGGCGTCATGGGGGTTCAGCGGATTGGAGTTGTACGTATCGCGGATGCCGAAGGTCCAGGTGAGAGTCCGCGCGACCCTCCAGGTGTCCTGCGCATAAAAGTCCAGATTGAGGAAGTTGAACGGCTGCGAATTCGCCCGCGGGAAGGTCTCCGAAGCGGTCGATGCGACGCCGTAGATGTATTGCGGCAGGGTTGTGTAGGTGACCGTGGGGACCGTGCCTTCGCCGAAATCGTAATCGTTGAGACGGAAGATGCGGCTGTTCGTGCCAAAGCGGAGTTCGTGCGCGCCGGCCATCCACGCGAGATTGTCATTGATGAAAAAGCGGCTGGCACGCCGCCCCTGCACCCACGTATTGTCCAGCCCTCCCAACGGGGTGAACGGAGCATTGGCGCCGCTTCCTTGTAAGACGATGGGAAACGCCGCCAGCGTTTTTTGCAAATCGGCCGGGCCAAACAGGCTTTCGTACCAAGAGAACGCGGGGTTGAAGTAATTCACCAGATGCCCGGAGAACACATGTGTGTAGCCCGACGCGAATGAATACAGGGGCTGCGGAGAGATGGCGTTGAACAGCGGATTGATAGGATCTGTGTAGGCGGCCTGCAGTCCGGTGTCGGCCTGAAACCGGAACCAGGCAATGTCGGTCGCGCTGATGTTGTAGTCGATGCGAGCCGTCTGCACCTGCTCGTGGTCGTCGCTCGAGTGCGAAACGCTTTGCCGGTTCGCGCAGCCGTTGCCATTGGGCGGACTGCCGCCGGCGGCGCTCCCGTCGCTGTTGAACGGACAGCCGAGAACCGCCAGCGGCGTCCCCGCGGTGTTGCCGTAAAGCGAAAACATCTTCTGGTAGAACGGCACGAGCTGGGGGGCGGGCCGGTAAACCGATCCGGTGATGGAATCCACGCCGCCGAGCGGCAATTGTTGCAGGACGTAGTTCTGAAACGCCGGCGTCGGCACGGTGGCGGCCGTGACGATGGGGAGCGCAATCCGCACCCATTCGGAATCGAAGAAGAAGAACAGCTTGTTGTGGACGATCGGGCCTCCCAGACTCCCTCCGAAATGATTCACCGTGGCGCGCGGCTTATGGTTCCCAGGCGTGGCGTTGGTAAAGAAATCCGCGGCGCTGAACTTCGAGCCGTTCCACAGCTCGTACAGGTTGCCGTGAAACTGGTTGCCGCCGGATTTCGTGACATAGTTCACCTGCGAAGCGCCGTACCTGCCCTGATCGACCGCATAAGAGACGGTGTTGACGGTCACTTCCGCAATGGAATTCAATCCCAGCACTAGGTTGGTCGAAAGGCCGCTGTTCAGGTTCGTTAGTGGATCATTGGTTTCCAGGCCGTCGACGATATAGCCATTGGAGAGCGAGGGCAGGCCATTGAACTGCACGTTGCCATAACCGTTCGTGCCGCCGACGAAATCGTTGCCGCTGCCTGCGGTATTCATGAGAGCGCCCGAGGCAAACTGCAGCGGATAGGTCATGTCGCCTCCCGGATTCGGGAGATCCTCCATGGTTTGGGCGGTCAGGGTCGTCGAGGTGTTGGGATTCTCCAGGTTGATCAGCGGCGCCTGCTCCGTCACCTGGACGCTTTCGCTAACCGATGCAAGGCTGAGCTTGAAATCAACCGTTTGCCTCTGGCCAAGACCCGCGGACACGGAGTCATTCCGCTGCGCTTCAAAGCGGTCCGCCTCGGCTTTTACCGAGTACGCGCCGGGCTTGAGCTGCGGAAAACTGAACCGCCCGGATTCGTCCGTCTTAACGGATCGCTGGAGGCCATCCTCGCGATTCGTGGCGGTTACGGTGACGCCGGGGATGGCGGCCCCGCTGGGATCGGTGACGGAGCCGACGATGGCGCTGGTCGTCTCGCCTTGAGCCATCGCTGGAGTTCGCACCAGGAACGCGGTGAACGCGACTGCCAGCAGGAGGCGCGCCGCCGCGCCGCTCGATGGATCAAATTTAGCCATGCCTAAATATTATGCGCTTGCGTCCCGTTCTGTCAAGCACGCAATGCTTGCGCTGCGCCCAGTACGAGGCGTAATGTATGATTTAGTGCAACCAAGAAATCGCATACCCGCCAATACGGAATCGGTTGACGATTATTTGAAAGCCATCCTGGAGCTGGGCGGTCCCGAAGAGGCGCGCGTGACCAGCAACGCCCTCGCCCAACATCTTGGCGTCCGCGCCGCTTCAGTCACTGGAATGCTCCAGAAGTTGGCGCTTCAGAAGCCGTCCTATGTGAAGTATGAAAAACACCATGGCGTGCGTCTGGCGCCCGCTGGCAAGATGCGCGCCCTGGAAATCTTGCGACACCACCGTTTGCTGGAGCGCTACCTGCATGATTTCCTGGATTATTCCTGGGACGAGGTTCACGACGACGCGGAACGGTTGGAACATTTCATATCCGAGCGGCTGGAAGACCGCATTGCTGCGAAACTGGGCTATCCGGAGACCGACCCGCACGGTCATCTCATCCCCGAACGAAACGGCGCGCTTCCGCCGCGGCAGGAGGTCCTGCTCTCTAAGTGGGCTTGCGGCGTGCCGGCGGTCGTCAGCAGCGTTTCGGATCGAGATTCCTCCGCCTTACGCGAAATGGAACGTTTGGGCTTGCGGCCAGGCGTGGGGATCAAGGTCGAGGCCGGAACTCGCGGCGCTACCGTGCTCGTCCGCATCGGGAGTGGCGTGGAACCCGTTCGGCTGAGCGAGCGCCTGGCGGCCGGCATCTCCGTGCTCGCCGGCCCGGCGCCGGCGCGATAGGCGCTCCGACCCATTTCAATCTGTTCTACACGTTCGACGAAGTGAAGCGCTTCATCCTGACTTTCTCCACGCAGAACTTCTTCCAGACGTCCCGACGGCTCGACCTGCTGCGCGGGTTGTGGCGCCACAGCGTGGCCTGCGCCTGGATTTCCGAGGAGTTGTCGACGGCGTGTTCGCTTTCCTAAGGGCGCGGCGACCCCGCCTATACCGCGGGGTTGCTGCACGACATCGGCAGGTTGGGTCTGTTCGTGCCGCATCCGCGGGAGTACGCCCGCTTCGATCCGGACCCGGCCACCATGCGGGCTCGGATCGCCAATTAGCTCGACGCTTTCGACTAGTGCCATGGCCGCGTGATTAGGTTCTNNGGAATGGAGCCGTTCCTAGCGGCCATGGAGCTAGCCGGTACGGACCACGCTAAAGGCCTCTGAAACACCTCCCCTTGACATGAATTTGTCACCCAGCGTACCATCCAAGAAGCGGGTATTGGGTACGCGTTTGCACCAAATCGCGGAGGTTGAGGGGGCCTCGTATGACCTTTCAGATCGGCGACCAGGTAGTCTACCCGAATCAGGGCGTCGGGACTATCGAGAACATCAGCAGCCGCTCCTTTGGCTCAGCCTTCGAGAAGTACTATCTTCTACGATTCGGGTACAGCAGCATGACGGTGCTGGTGCCATTTTCCAATGCCGCCAACATTGGGCTCCGAAGCATCACGAAGAACCGCGAAATATCCCGCATTCTCTCGTTTCTTGCTCATGGCCGTTGCCGGATCACCCCCGATTGGAAGGTGCGTTTCAGGGAGAACTCCGAGAAGATGCAAAGCGGCGGTCTGCTGAAGGCCGCCGAGATCCTTAAGAGCCTCTTGTACCTGCACGCCGGCAAGCCGCTCTCTTTCCGGGAGAAGAAGATGTTGGAACGCGCGCGGCACATGCTGGTGTCGGAGATATCGAGCGCGCGGCGCGTGCCGGACGTCCACGCCTCGGTCCTGCTGCAGCGCTCCCTGGCAAAAGCCGGTCTCACTTTGCCTGCGTTCTCTTAGCCGCCTCGCCGGGTGCTATGATTCCCGCTTGAGGAGGACCCATGTTCTGTCACAGTTGCGGCTCTCAGGTTAGCTCCGCGGACACCTTTTGCCCGAGTTGCGGCGCGTCGTTGACGGTTGCCGCCCAGCCCTTCGCCGGCCCGGTATGGACGCCGCGGCCCGGCATCACATCGCAGACGGGGCGGTGGATCGGCGAAGGATGGGCGATGGTGAAGGACGATCTCGGCGTTTATGCCGGGCTGGCCCTGGTCACCTTCGTCCTGGGCTCGATGGTCCCGTTCATCATTCAGGGCCCGCTGACCGCCGGCTTCTTCATCTTCTGCATGAAGAAGACCCTCAACCGGCGCGCGGAATTCGGCGACCTGTTCACCGGGTTCAATTTCTTCATTCCTGCCCTGGTGGCTTCGCTGGTGATTGCTCTATTCGTCGCGATCGGAACGATATTCTGCATCATCCCCGGAATCGTGGCGGCGGCCGCCTGCAAATTCACCTACCTGTTCATCGTGGACAAGCGCATGGATTTCTGGCAGGCCATTCAGGCCAGCCATGCCGTAGTCAAGAACGACTACTTCGGCTTCACCATGTTCCTGGGGGCCATGACGCTCGTCAACGTCCTCGGGTTCGTCTGCTGCATCGTGGGGTTGCTGGTCACCATCCCCATCTCGGTGGCCGCTATCACCGTGGCTTACCGGGACGTCGTCGGTTTCGAGCCGCGGACCGTGGAAACCCTTTGACCGGCTTTTGGACCAGGCGGTTAGCGATGCGCGCTTCGGCGATGGCGCTCCTTTTCGTGGCGCTGCGGCGATTCACTCCCCCTGTCCAGCCGGCATTTCGTCTCTGCGTGTTTCACTGGCTCACCGGCCGTCCCTGTCCTTTGTGCGGCCTGACGCGCGCGNNGGCGATGCTTTTGGCCGTCTTCTGGAACATCCCCGGCCGATCCCGTTTGTGGACCGCCGGCTTGGCCGCTTTCGCCGTCTACGGCGTCTGGCGCGTCGCGTAGCCGTGGCCCTCTACCGGAAAAGCGCTTCGGCGCCTCGCTGGATGAAGGCCCCGCACAGCGCCCCCGCGCCGGCCGAAAGGAATGCCGGAGCCGCGCCGCGCCGCTTCCATTCCTCGTGCACGGCGTGGTAGCCCAAATAAAACAGCCAGCCCGCCGTGATCCCCACCGGATACGCGGTCCACTGGCTTCCCAGGCGGGGCGCCATCCACAATCCGGCCGCGCCGCCCAGAAGCGTGGACCCTTCGGCGGCCACCGACCAGCCCAGTGCCCCGATGCGCGACTTGACCGACGCCCGCAGAATCCCGCCCAGGGCGATGCCCTCTGGAATCTTGTGCAGCGCCACGGCCAAAGGCACCGCCACGCGCAAGCCCAGCGGGGCGGCCATTTGCGTGGTGGCCACGCTCCAGCCGTCCATGGCGCTGTGCAGCGCGGCGGCCGCGATCAGCGGAAGTGCGAAGCCGTGCAGCTCCGTGGCGCAAGCACTGTGATCGTGGTCGTGCGCGCAAGTCGGGCAGACGGGGTAGGCGTACCGGTTGACCGCGAACAGCAGCAGGTAGCCCGCCGCGAAAAGCACACAGGTGGCTGTCCAACCGGATTCGAGCGCCAACTCCGGCGCCAGCCCGAACAGCGCCACTGCCAACAGCACCCCCGCGCTGAACGGCACCACCACGCGCGCGCGCCGGTGTGCGCCGGTGAGCCACACGCCCATCGCCGCGCCACCTACCCCAACCGCCGTCGCCAGCGCGGGCGCGGCCATTCCGGAAGATGCAGGCAAGGTCAATTCTCTACTGTAGCAGCGGGGCGGACGGTCGCCTTCTTCTTGATTCCCGTGGCGGGGCTGGTGCAGAATGATTACGGAAGGTGGAGGGTTTCATGCGCAGGTTCAGCGTAGCGTCGGGTTTCCTCTTGCTTGCAGCCTTGTTCGGCGCCCATGCCGATGAGGGGATGTGGTTGTTCAACGATCCCCCGGTCAAGCTCCTCAAGGACAAATACCACTTCGATGTCACGCCGGCGTGGATGGAACATGTTCAGAAGTCTTCGGTGCGGTTCGATAACGGCGGCTCCGGCGAGTTCGTTTCCGCGAATGGGCTGGTCATGACCAACCACCACGTGGCATCCGACTGCATCGAGAAGCTCGGGACGCCCGGTCACGACTATATCCAGACCGGCTTTATGGCGGCGTCCCACGCGGAAGAGAAGCCCTGTCCGGACTTGGAGCTGAATGTGCTCGAGAGCATCGAGGACGTGACCGCGCGCGTGAACGGCGCCGTCACGAAGAGCATGGACGCGTCCGAGGCGCAGAAGGCGCGCCGCGCCATCATGAACACCATCGAAAAGGAGTCCCTGGATAAGACGGGGCTGCGCAGCGATGTGATCACGCTCTACAGCGGCGGCGAGTACCATCTCTACCGTTACAAGAAGTACACCGACGTGCGCCTGGTATTCGCGCCGGAGAAGGACATAGCCGCTTTCGGCGGCGATCCCGACAACTTCGAGTATCCGCGCTTTTGCCTGGACATTGCGTTTTTCCGCGTTTACGAAAACGGCGCGCCGGCGAAGGTCGAACACTACCTGAAGTGGAGCGCGCAGGGCGCCAAGGAAGGCGACCTGGTGTTCGTTTCCGGCAACCCCGGCTCCACTTCGCGGATGGATACGGTGCGCCACCTGGAAGACATCCGTGACAAGTCTAATCCGTTTACCATGGACTATCTGTTCCGCCGCGAGGTCCTGCTGAGGACCTTCAGCGAGCGCAACGCGGAAAACGCGCGCCGCGCGCAGGAGGATCTGCTGATGTACGAAAACAGCCGGAAGGCGTATATCGGGATGCAGGATGGTCTGCAGGACCCGGCGCTGATGGACAAGATCCGGGCGGAGGAAAAGGCGCTCCGGGACGCGGTGACGAAAGACCCGAAGTTGCGCGAGGAGGATGGCGGCGCCTGGGACCAGGTGGCGGCGGCGGTGGACACATACGCGGGCATCCGGGAGCGGTTCAGCCTGCTGGAGCGCCGCGACCGCGGCCAACTGTTCGACAGGGCGCGCACGCTGGTGCGTCTGGCCGAGGAAACGCGCAAACCAAACGCGCAGCGGCTCCGCGAGTATTCCGATGCGCAACTGGAATCGCTGAAGCAGGAGCTATTCTCGGACGCTCCGGTCTACAAGGACTTGGAGACGGTGACTCTCGCCGATTGGCTAAGCGTCTTTGCGAGCACAACAGGCGAAGATAACGAACTGGCAGCCAAAGTGTTGGACGGGAAGTCCCCGGCGAATCGAGCGGCGGAACTGGTTGCCGGCACGCATCTGGATCAGGCGGCTGTACGAAAGCAGCTCGCCGAGGGCGGAACGGCCGCGATTGAGGCATCGAAGGATCCGATGATGCTCCTGGCGCGGCTGCTGGACGCGCCCTCGCGCGTGGTCCGTACAATCTACGAGGAAAAGGTGCAAGAGCCGGAGCGGCAGGCTTACGGCAAGATCGCGAACGCCCGCTTCGCGCTTTACGGGACGAACACCTATCCGGACGCGACGTTCACGCTGCGGCTGGCTTTCGGGGAGGTGAAGGGTTACGAGGAGAACGGCAAGCCGATTCCGTGGACCTCGACGTTCTCCGGCGCTTTCGAACGCGCGGCGGAGCATCAATCGGCGCCGCCCTACAATCTGCCCAAGAGCTGGATCGAGCACAAGAACGGTTTAAAGCTATCGACGCCGTTTGACTTCTTGAATACCGCGGACATCATCGGCGGCAATTCGGGGAGTCCGGTGGTCGACCGGAACGGGGAGCTGGTCGGGATCATCTTCGACGGCAACCTGCAATCGCTGGTGCTGGACTACGGCTACACGGACAAACAGGCGCGCGCGATTGCCGTGCATTCGGCCGGCATATTGGAGGCGCTGCGCGGAGTCTATGGCGCCAAGGCGCTGCTGGCTGAGCTGCAACGCTGAAGATTGGAGGCTCGTCATGAAGTTTCGATTGCTCTGGTTTGCGCTGACCATTCCCGGCTTCGCGCTGTGCGCCGGCCCTTCCGCCCAGGAGGTCCTCGCGCACGCCGCCGCCACTTACAAGAACCTGAAAAACTACCAGTTCCGCGTGACCGTTCAGACCATTCAAGGCGCCGACGTCGCGGAGGAGCTGGTCACCGAAAGCGGAGCGGGGCCCGGAAAATACCGGGTTCAGTGGGACGATCCGCACCGGGACCTGCTGGTCGGCGACGGGCAGACCGGGTGGGTTTTCCGGCGGTCGTTAGGCGAGTACGCCAAGGAGCCCCTCAGGCCCGGGGCAACCGGGTTCGAAGAGATCGACCAGCATGTGTCCAGCGCCAGCGTCGCCCGCGAGGAGTTGTTCGTGGTAGGCGGCAAGCCCACACCCATTTACGTGGTGCGCGTCGAGCGCGACCAGTGGCCTAAGGACACTTATGCCATGTACCGCATCGACCAGAAGACCTTCGCGGTGTACAAGTCGATCGTTTACAACCCGAAGACCACTCAAATCTCGCTCTATTCGATCGTCAGATGGGAGCAGCCCGTGCCGGATTCCCTGTTCGCTTTCACGCCGCCGTCGTCCGCGCGCGAGGCGGCCCCGACGCCTGAGGTGGAAGCCAAGGGATCTCCCATCGTCGGGACGTCGGCGCCCGATTTCACGCTCCCGGACGCCAACGGCCATCCCGTCAATCTGCACGACCTGCGCGGCAAGGTGGTGGTGGTGGATTTCTGGGCGACCTGGTGCCCGCCGTGCCGCGCGGAGATGCCCCTGCTCCAGCAGATGCACAACGAGCTTGCGGACAAGGGCATCGTAGTGCTGGGATTGGACGTGGGCGAGGATGCCGAGACGGTGACGGCCTTCGCCAAACAGCAGTCCTACACCTTTACCTTGCTGTTGGGCGCCGAGCCTAATGTCTCGGCCAGATATTTCGTGGAAGCCTATCCGACGACCTTCGTGGTGGACCGCAGGGGCCGCATCGTCTTCCGCGAGCTGGGAGGGGACTCGACCGCCAAGCTGCGGTCCGCCGTTCAATCCGCGGTCGGGCGCGGCAACTGAGTCGGGGCGCACCGCGCTATTTCAAGCCGTAGCGGTCGGGTGCGCGGACTGATAGAGGCCAATCCGCCCGCGGGAGGGCAAGCTTCCTACGCCAACTGGGGTTCTACCTCTTGGCTCTCTCTCGCGCGGCGGGCTTGCGCGGTCAACTCCTTCATTTCCGCCTGCTCCTCGAACGGCACGGAGAACTCCCTCTCAATTTTCTCACGGTAAACCGGGCCGGAGTTGTAGGCGCAGAAGGGGTAAATCAGACCGTTGGGGGCGGCGTAGTGGATCACGCACCGCTGCACGCGCTCCACGTCGTAGTTGTAGGAATCCATGAAGTGCATGCCGGCCACCATCAGGGTTTTGTAAGTGAAGCCCTTCTTTTCGCTTTCGCCGCGGCCGAACTTCTTGTCGGTCATGCCTTGCAGGGTCTGCAGGAACTTGTTGAACGTCAGGCCTTCGGGCGCTTTGTCCGCATGGAAGAACTTGCGCAGGCTGTTCCAGGCTTCGAACTTGGTGTAGAACTGGAGTCGGCGCTTGCCGGCCTTGCGCGACAGCATGTCCATTTCCTGGAGCATGGGGCCGACGTCGATGAACCGAGTCACCGGCATGGCCTTGCGGTTCTGGTCCACAAACAGGTAGGTTCCCAACGCGCAGTGCGGGTGGCTGCTCAGTGTGGTGGTTTCCTCCCCGCGGAGCGCGCTAATCAGCTTGGAGAACGGGGTCACGCAGGAGAGCGGGAACCAGTCCTCGTGAGCCTTGGCGATGCCGGTCTGCTCCTCCATGGCGTGCGCGAAATCGGAAAGCGTGAAGCGTTTGGATTCCAGCTCGCGCCGCGAGATGCGGCCGGTGAAAGACACCGGCTGGAAGCTGATGCCGCTGGTGCAATCGATGTACTCGAGCGCCAGCCGTACGATGTCGCCGATCTGGTTGTCGTTCAGGCCCTTCACAATGGTGGGCACGAATACAATCTTCAGGCCGGCCGCTTTGACGTTCTCGATGCAGCGCAGTTTCTTTTCCCACAGCGATTCGCCGCGCGTGCGCCGGTAGACATCGTCGCAAACGCCGTCGAACTGCAGGTAAAGCGTGTGCAGGCCGGCTTCCTTGCACTGCTGGGCGAACTCCGGATCGGTGAACTTGATCCCGTTGGTGGCGACTTGCGTGTGCGAGAAGCCCATCTCCTTCGCCAGCCGCAGCACGTCCAGGAAGCGCGGGTAGATGGTCGGCTCGCCGCCCGAAAACTGCACGATGCGGTTCGGGCAGGGCTTCTGGTTGCGCAACGCCTGGAGCATCTTGCGAACGGTCTCGAAATCCGGCTCGTAGAGGTAGCCCGCGGCGTTGGCGTTGGCAAAGCATACCGGGCAGGTCAAATTACACCGGTTGGTCAAATCGACGTTGGAAAGGGCGGTGTGGCTGGTGTGCATGTTGCACAGGCCGCAATCGTCCGGACAGGTGGCGGCGGTGGTGACGGCGGGGTTTTGAAAGCCCCGGTTGTCGCCAAAGCTCCACTCCTCCATCTTCAGGTACAATTTGGCGTCGGAATAGATGGTGTCCCGAAATTCGCCGTGTTCCGGGCAGCGCTTCTCCATCACCACTTTGCCGGCATCCTCAAAGATTGTGGCATCAATCAGTTGCGTGCATTCGGGGCAGAGCGAGCGCGTGGACTTGGGGAGACCCCTCTTCAAGGGCGGAATGGGGGAACCTGTATAGGTAGTCTCGGGCTGGAGGATTTGGAATTGCGCCATGCTTGCATTCTAGGGCGCGGGACCCGCCAAAACCACAATCGGGCGCTAAAGTGCGAATTTGGGAGGCCGTTCGGGCGATTTCCGGCGCCGAACGGGGCCTGCCTTCGCGATATCCTGACAACTTGAGCACTCCATTGGACTTTCCTCATGCCGCCGTGGCCTTTGCCGCCGCGTTTCTGGCCGGCGCCATCAATTCGGTGGCAGGCGGGGGGACGCTGGTCTCGTTCCCCACGCTAATCTGGCTCGGTCTCGGCTCCGTGACCGCGAATGCCACCAGCACGGTGGCTATCTGGCCGGGGACGGTGGGCAGCGGGTGGGGCTACCGCCGCGAACTGCGTACGGCCGAACCGCGCTTCCTGGCGCTCATCGTACCGAGCCTGGTGGGCGGCCTTCTGGGAGCATGGCTGCTGCGGAACACCCCCGCCTCCACGTTCGACCGCCTGGTTCCCTACCTGATTCTGTTCGCGACCCTGCTGTTCATGGCGCAGGAACCCATCCAACGGCAGTTGGGAACCGCCGGGGAGGCCCGGCACAAGTCCACCACGTGGTTCGCCGGCGTCATGCTGTTCCAGTTGGCGGTGGGTTTGTACGGCGGCTATTTCGGGGCGGGCATTGGCATCCTGATGCTGGCCGCGCTGGGCATCATGGGCCTCCGCGACATCCACGAGATGAACTCGCTGAAGGTGGTCTTCGGCGGCAGCGTGAACGGCATCGCCGCGGCCTACTTCATTTGGGCGCGCATGGTCTACTGGCCCTACGTGGTTCTGATGGCCGTGGCCGCCATCGCCGGCGGATACGGCGGGGCCGGCGTCGCCCGCAAACTGGGGCGCACGGCCGTGCGGCGGATTGTGATCGCCATTGGGTTCGGGATGGCCGTGTCGCTGTTCGTCAAGAAGTGAGCCTGGCAGGGGGCCGCTCGATGAGCATGCATCGAACCGCCCTGCCGACATCTATACTCAAGGAATGCCGGGCCTGCTCTACGTTGTCGCCACCCCGATCGGGAATCTTGAGGACATCACGTACCGGGCGGTGCGGGTGTTGAAAGAGGCGGGGCTGATCGCCTGCGAAGATACCCGGCATACGAGCAAGCTGCTGGAGCACTACGGAATTCAAACGCCCACCATTAGTTACCACGAATTCAACGAGGTGGAGCGCAGCGCGGACCTGGCGGCGCGGATGCTGACGGGCCTGGTGGTGGCGCTGGTGTCCGACGCGGGCATGCCGCTGGTATCCGATCCCGGTTACCGGCTAGTGCGGGCCGCCATTGAGAACGGCATCCCGGTACAGGCGATTCCGGGGCCCTCGGCGTCACTGGCCGCGCTGGCGGCTTCGGGCCTGCCCACCGACGCTTTTCACTTCGGCGGGTTCCTGCCCCACAAACCGGGACAGCGGGTGAAGGCGCTCGAAGCGCTGGCCGGAGAGCAGGCCACGCTGATTTTCTACGAAGCTCCGCACCGGATCCTGGAGGCCCTCGAAGCCATCGAGCAAACGCTCGGTCCGAGGCCCGTGGTGGTGGCGCGCGAACTGACCAAGGTGCACGAGGAATGCCTGCGAGGGACGGCGGCGGAAATCCGTGAGCAGTTGGCCCAACGCGAGTCCGTCAAGGGCGAGATCACGCTGTTGATCGGCAAGGCCGCGGGGCCGCCGCCGGACGATACTCCGGTCGAAGAAGCCGTGGAGGCGCTGGTGCGCGGGGGCGCGCCGCGCATGGACGCCATCAAACAGGTGGCGCGGCGGCGCGGACTCTCGAAACGCGAAGTCTATGACCAGTTGCTGGAGGCCAGGAAATGATGGCCGCGCTTAGTGCCCGATCTTGTCGAGCGTGGCTTTCGCTTCGGCCGGAGGAATCTCGCGGACGTAGATGTTGCGGAAACGGATCTCCGAGCCGTGGGTTTGCAGCCCGATGCAGCCGGCCGGGACAATCGGGGCGGACCGGTTGAAATAATTGTCAAGCACCTGACCATCCACCGTCGCCTGGCCGTTGAACCAGACCCACGCGCGCGACCCGATCATCTTAATGCGGAACGTGTTCCACTCGCCGACCGGTTTGTCGGCCTTCACCAGGGGCCACTTGCCGGGGTTGTTGTCGTTATCGTTCCACAGCGCGCCCGATCCTTTAGGCGCGCCGTTTTGCACTTCGCGGGGATTGTCCGGGTCCCAGATCTGCACCTGCGGGTAGCCGCGCAGGTAGATGCCGGAGTCGCCGTTGTGGTTGACCATGAGCCAATCGACGTATAGCTCGAAGTCACCGTAATCCTTGACCGTGACCAGGTGCGGGCTTTGGCCGTCGGAGACCAACTCGCCCTTGGCGGCGTCGACCTTCCAGTGGAGGTCGCGTGCGGCGTTCCACTGGGCCTGCTTGGCGGCCAGGTCGTCCTTGGAAAGCGCGGCTTCCGCGCGAGGATCGTAGTCCGGTTGCCGTCCGCGCCAGCCGGAAAGGTCCTTGCCGTTAAACAGGGCGGTGAACCCCGCCGGGGCTTGGTTGAGCGGGCCCTGCGATAGCGCCGCCTGCAAGCCCACGGTCAATAACAATCCCATCCGCAGAAACGCCGTTCGCTTCATCGAACCTTCCTCTCTCCGTAACCGCCCGCGCGGCTATCCCACATTCTATCCCGCATCGACAGCGGGGTAGTCCGCGATAAGTAACAAGTCTGCCGTGACCGCTCGCTGGGACGCCTGTCCAACTAATGTAGTGTCCAAGGATGACTCAACAGGCCAGAAGAAGGCAGGCCACAAAAAACGATGGCCTGCCCCAC
>PLGA01000400.1 GCA_003139735.1 Bryobacterales bacterium
GCAGGCGGACCCACTCGGCGTCTTTCTGATTGGGCTGGAGAGCGCGGCGCCAAGCCGTCAACGTCTCGCTTTCCTGATTGCCGGCGACCCGCTATTTCTTCCGCGCGCCGCGTTTGCGCGCCGCGGAAACGGTAGCCGGAGCCAGCAACGCCACCGGAACCTGCCGGAACTGAGCGGTCGCGGCCAACCCCCTGTCGAAGGTGGCGAGATGCGCGCCGGCAGCCTCGGCAAATCCGACCAAGTAACAGTCGGCTATGGCCTTCGTCGCGGGCTGGAGCGCGTGCGGCGCCAGGGCTTGCCGGAACAGTTCCTCCGTGCCGCGCAACTCGGGCGCAATGTCCACGCGCGGGTCCTGCCTCCATTGGTCGTACAGTTCAAGCGCGCCGGCGAGCGTGGCGGTGCTGTCTCCCATCACCTGCCGATTCGTCAGCAGGCGCAGGAAACCGAGCATGGTGAACCGGCAGAACAGGAGCGCCGCGTCGTCTAAGGAGGCGTACCAGCGGGCGGCTGGGGCGTGCTGCGGGTGTTGGTCCCAGGTCAGCGCCAGCCAGACGTTGATGTCAACCAAATACGAGGTCGTATGGCGTCTCCGTGTTGGGGCATAGGGGTCCCGGTCGGCCTTTCCCTTTGAGGAGGGGCAGCGCCACGCGCTCGCCCCGACGTTCCGCGCGCAACGGCGCCACGCGCGCGACCGGCTGCCCGCGCTTGGTGATGACGATCCCTTCCTCCGGCAGCGCCTCCAATAGCGACAGGCACTGGCGGCGGAACTCGGTGATGCTGAGGTCTCGCATACCTAAGTGTACACCGAGATGTACACCCAGCGCTGGACGTCTGAAGCGCGGCGAATTCGAGGAACCCGAAAACTTTCGCGGCTTCGGACGCCTCCTGATCTCGTTGCGCATCGCCCAGGGGATGTCTCAGCGGCGCTTGGATGTGGGGGAAAAGAGGAAGGGACTCCAGCTCGCGGCGCGCGCTATGGAGGGCGACTCCTCGTTTGAGCCGACCCTCTTCGGCGATTACGAACAGAGGGAAATCGCTGTCGAGGAGATCCTGTCCTCTGGCCTGCCGGACCTCTGGCGCATGGTGATGCTGCATGGTCGCCACGCGCCGGCACGGACGGTCCGCGGCTCAGATCAGAATGCCTGGGTCGTTTTTGGAAAGCAGAAGTGGTCAGTTCTCGCGAACGCCGAAGATGGCCTTGGGCGTATGCCGCGAAGACGGGTCACAGCTTTTCCGTGGTCGCTTCGGCCGACATCGCTCGGATCGGCATGACGGCGAGCAAACAGACGAATTTCATTTTGTCCGCGTTTTCTTCTTCGGAGGCCGACCGCGCCTCAGCCTCCCAACAGGAACGTCCCAGTTCGGCTGCTTGCAGTTCGGGCAGTGCGCGGGCCTGCCCTCGATTCGTTTGATCCAGGTGTGCTCACAGCGGAGACACTCGCAGATCATTTCTGGCGGAATCGACATTTGATTTACGCATGATAACATCTTTTCTCTTGACATAATAATGTCATCATAATAACATCATTTAAGCATTCACAGCCGCGCGGCTTTAAAGAGCGAAAGGAACCGAGATGGACCGATTCACAGAAACCGACGCCGGCACGTTCGCCGAGCGCCGCGATCGCAACGACTGGCAAGACGAAGACGAAGAAACGGGTGCACGTTCCGCGAGATGGCGGTGGCGATCAACGCCGCCCTGGGCGAGAGCTTGAAGCAGGTGGCATGAGCATTTTGAAAATTCTTGATAAGGAGAGAAAGAGTATGGCAGTCGTTAATGGGCAGCGCAGTGGGGAGGGTTGTCACCCTCCCCACTGCAGTGTCGGATCAGCAGATTGCCGAACCTTCCAATGGCAATCTTAGCAAACCGAAGCGCGGGGCGAAGGCCTCGCGAGGGCGGCTGGTTCTGCTGGGCCAAGACCGGCGGCTGCGGGGCCAACTTTCCGGTAGGTTCGGTGGCCATCGAAAGCCAGCAGGCAGGCCGGAAGGCCAACCCGGACGCGGCTGACGTAGTCAACACCGTCCTCAAGATGGCTTACAAGCGAGCGAAGGTGGCCACCACCATCAACGCCACATCGGCATCCGAGTTCTTCACGCAGGATGTCGAAGACTTCGCGCTGGAACAGGAGCCGGCCGAGGCGGCGGGGCCGCAGCCGATCTCTAGCGAGGGAGGCGACACGGGCGGCCATCCGGCCAGCGCGCAGGCGGCCAATTATGTCGCCCAGTAGAAGCTCGAAGCCCTAAAGACCGCCGGGGAGATCCGGCGGGCGTTCGCCGCGCTTCGCGAGCGCATCGGGAACTCGGTTATTTGGAGGTGCTGGAGCGTCACGGCGTACGGACGCCCGACCAGTTCCGTTCCACGGACAAGGCCCGGGCCTGCTATCGCGAGTTGGCGGCCTTTGCCGCGAAGGAGGCGGCGTAATTTCATGGCTGTGCTTCAGGTAGTTCCAATTTCCGGCACCGCCGTTCCCCCGTCGCCGGTTCCGGTGGGAGCCGTGGCGCCCCCGCAGGTCCCGCACCCGCTGACCCTCTATGCTCTGAAGGAAACACTCACCGTCCTTGCGGATACCGAAGACATGGTTCCCGAGGATCAACATGCCGAGTTTCAAGAGGAATTCCGCCTCGCGCTGACGGCCGCGGTGGAGAAGCGCGATCGCGTGGGCGCCTTTCCGGCGCATCTCGAAAGTCAGGCGGCTTTTGCCAAGGCCGAAATCGTCCGACTCCAGGAACGCAAGGCTTGGTTCGAGCGGGCCATCGAGCGCATGGAGGGTTACGCCATTAACGTCATCGAATCCCTCGGCCGGGATGCCAAGCACAAGTACCCGAAGCTCGAAGGCCGAACCGTAACGTTCGGGATCAAAGATTGCCCGCCATCGGTCGAAATCCAGGACGAGGCGGCGGTCCCCGCGGATTACAAGGCCATCACGGTCACCATGCCGGCGCTGAAGTGGGAAGAGTTGCTGGACTCCCTGGACCTGGAGCAGCGGGCCAGCGTGCTGGATTCAGTCGAGAGGCCCAAGGTGGCCGTGAGTAAGACGGCCATCAAGAAAGCCATCGACGGCGGCGGCCAAGTCCCCGGAGCGGATTTGATCGTCGGGAAGAAAACGCTGGTCCGGAAGTGAAGCCATGCAAAACCTTCATTCCTGGCTCATGTATCAAGTGCACGGCGTTCGGCTGCCACGCCGGCGCCGGAAACCCCGAAGAGGCCCCGATCAGGCGGAAGCCTATCGCGACTGGNNTCCGCCAGCAGCCATCCGCGGTTTCGGAATCCACACCCAATATCGAAGCCTGCCACACCGGACCACACGGATTCTGGCAGAAGAGTTCCGGCTATACGTGCATCCCGCTAACCCACGAGGAGCACATGGAGTTGCACCGAATTGGACCACGCAAGTTTCAGGACAAGTACCGGATCGACTTCGAAGTCATTATCGAAGGCCTGTTTACGGAATGGTCGGAAATCCAGGCGCGGCGTTTCGGCCAGAATGCTTCCGTCGCCGAGCGGAAACTGGTGGCGACCGCCACGTTGGACCGGGCGTGAACTTTCATGAGAATCAGTTCGGCGGCAAACGGATGGATCTCGGATGGCAGGATGTGCTGACCGGGATGACCAAACAGCACTGTCGCGGGCGGCAAGCTGCGGAAGCCGCCTTCGCCGTTTTTTGAATCGACCCGGACCACCGCCGGCATTCCTGGCATACTGGAAGAGGTCACCGATAAGGAACCCGTCATGACGGTCAGCGCACATTACGATGGCAAGGCCATCATCCCCGATGAGCCACTCGATCTGCCTCCTAATCAAGCCTTGATCGTGCAGATTGAGTCGGTGGGAGCGCGTGAGCCAGCAGCTGACGAGTCGGCCTTAGCTTGGCTCGCCGCCAATGCGGTTGAGAACGACGCGCTGCCCGCAGATCTGGCCGATCAACACGACCATTACCTCTACGGTTGTCCCACGAAGGACAGGCAGAGGTAGTGGCAACCTACTTCGCCGATTACTTCCTACTGGATGGCGCTTTCGCGCAAGCGAGACCAACAAGCTGTCGGAGCCTGGGAAGCGCGTTCAGATGAACTCGACAGCAAGCCGACCAGCTTGTTGATCGACCTTGAGGCCGTGCTGCAGACCGAGGTGGACGTTGTCACCGGGATGAAGTGGCCTTTTCATCGCCTTCCCGGGGCGCCTCCCAGCCGCGCCGCCGCATGATTTTATCGAAAGCGACGAAATTGGCTCGCGCCTTCCGATCCTCGAAAAAACGGGCCGTAGCGAGAGCGGAGACCTTTTCCGCGACCGCGACCGCCACGAATTGGTTCATGCTCGTGCCATCCTCTTTGCTCAGCCGCTCGGCCGCCTCTTTTAGCGACCGCGGCAGCCTCAATGGATACGTGCTGGTTTCTGACATTTATCTAAGCCTCCCTATAGCTTCTCGCGGCAGCAGCACCGCTACGCTGAATCGTGAAGGAGCTATCCCGAAATCCTTCAAGTTGAATGTAACCAACGCATCGACCCGGCCGTTGATGGCGACTTCCAAAACCATCTCGTCGCTCGGGTCACGGAGTTGCGGATAGCGAGACGTGCGCCTCGATCCCCACGCGCTTTGCCGCCGTGGTGACAATCCGCCGCACCTGCGACGAGTCCAGCGGTCCGCCCTGCATCGGCCGGGACACCGGATCCTCTAGCGCCGGCGCGGGCCCGACCGCGCGCTGTCTGGCGGTCGCTTTGCGCCGACATAGTGATGAGCGGGAATCTCTCCATCGATAGCTTCGATCCGGAGACGGGCGTGATCTCGGCCGGCGAAGAGCACCACGTCGAATTCGAGGTCACCGCCGAGCTGCTCCAGGAGGCGCGCGCGCTCATCAACTCCCAGAGCGCGGTCTACCGCGAGCCGAAGCTCACCATCGCGCCGATTGGGGACGCGCCGATTTCCCAGTCTCTATGGGGCGCCCTCGGCCGAGGCGCAAAATAATGACGCTACGCCGCGTTCCTCGTCTTTTCGCCGAATTGCGTAATGCGCACGGCTCCGTCAGGGAAAACCGCGCGGATCTCCAGTTTCCCTCCCATGGCTTCGATGAACTTTTCGAGAGTGCTGATGTACATGTCCGTGCGCCGCTCCAGGCGGGAAATGGACCCCTGGCTCGACTTGAAGATCTGCGCCAGGTGCTGTTGCGTCAGTTCGCGCGCGGCCCGCAGCTCGTCCAGGGGCATCTCCCGGATCATCCGCTCAGTTTCCGCATCGTTCTTCGCCCGGCGCTCGGGCGACATCTTCTGCCGCAGTTCGTTGAAGTTTCGTGCCATGGTCTATCCCCTTTCCATTTCCGCGAGGTACTTCCGGTAGATCCGGTCCGCAATCGGCACGTGGATCTCATACCAGCGGTCGTCTCCGGTCTTGATTCCGCCCAGCAAAAGGACCGCGCGGCGTTTCGGATCGAACGCGTAGAGCACCCGATACGGCTCGCCAGCGTGTTGAATGCGAAGCTCGCGCATGTGCGGAAAAGCGCT
>PLGA01000204.1 GCA_003139735.1 Bryobacterales bacterium
CTGTACCTCCGGCGCCAAGAGCGGCCCTAGCTAGCCTAGAGCCTTGTCTTATGGGGTCGGGCCCGCGATGACGCCGCCTGTTCCTTGTAGGGGCGAGGCATGCCTCGCCCCTCCCGCCACACGGAAACCACCGGTTCCCCCCGCCCCCCTCCCTTGACTGCCACCCTCAACGGAGTTCTAATCGAGTTCGTCTCCAAGGAGAGTGGCATGAAACGACTCGTTTTGACCGCCTTGATCGCCTGCATGGCGTTACCCGCCTTCGCTCAGGTGAAACCGAACAAAGACCAGATCCTGTTTTACACCTCGGATTGGAAGGGCGAACGCTTCGCCGACGGCCGCCCCAAGGTGCCGGACAATCTCCTCACGCGCGCCCTGGACGTATCCATCGAGGATGTCTGGGATTATCTGCGCGGCCGCGGCTACCCCAACCAGTTCGAAGCCGGCTGGCAGGCTCTACACCCCGACAAGCCCTTTGCCGGCCGCGCCCTCACCGCCCAGTTCATGCCGCAGCGGGCCGACATGCAAACCGCCATCGCCGCCGAGGGCCGCTCGGAAGGACGCGTCAGCGGAACCAACAGTTGGGTCATCAATGAGCTCCAGATGGGCGACACCATGGTCTGTGACGGCTATGGAAAGATCATTGAAGGCACCCTGATCGGCTCCAACCTCGGCAGCGGCATCGCCGCCCACACCCATTCCGGCTTCATCTTCGACGCCGGCATCCGCGATGCCGAGGAAAACCGCGATACCGCCAATCTCAACGGATTCTATCGCGGTTACGATCCTTCCGCGTGGGCTCAAATGCAGCTCACCGGCATCAACGTTCCCGTCCGCATCGGCCGCGCCACCGTGCTGCCGGGCGACCTGGTGCTGGCCAAGCGGGATGGAGTGATCTTCATTCCCGCATCGCTGGCCGAAGACGTGATCAGCCGCGCCGAATTCACCAACCTGCAAGACCAGTACAATTTTGAGCTGAATCGCGCCGGTGCGAACGGCGCCGAATTCGAAGGCGGTTGGAATGCCGCCAAGCTGGCCGCGTTTGGGAAATGGATCGACGCGCATCCCGAAAAGCTGAAGATGTCCAAAGAGCAGTTCACCACTCTGCTCGATGGGGCCAGCCGCCCGCGTCAAGCCCCCGCCGCCGGCCGCGGTGGCCGAGGCGGCGCCGCGCCGCAACAGTGATGCGAATCATCTCGGCCAACACCGCTCTGGTCCTGAATTTGCAGAGCCGCGAACGTAAGAGAGCGGTTGCCTGAATTTGCAGAGCCGCGAACGTAAGAGAGCGGTTGCCTCCCGCTCGGGATAATACGCGTTCCGCTCGCCGCACTACCCTAGAACCGTGCGCGCCTTGCGGGGCCCAATGCGGCCGCTTCCCTGGCGAAATTCTTGTTTCGCGCGCTCCTGCTGTGGGCCAGTTGACTGGCAGCTAGGAACTCGGGTCCCGCGGGAGTCCGCGTGGGCAGTTTGGCCGTTCGGTGGTCGTCTTCCGGCATGGTTTGCAGGGGTGGCACCTGCCAAATCCTGCACAGAACCACCGTGCTGATTACGCCGATGGCCGTCCCTGCCACGATCACCGCTACCCGGTCGGCGAGGTTTCCATACGTCCACGCAAACCCCGCAAACCTCGCGCCCACCGGCACAACCAGCAGGAACCCGATTGTCAGTCCCCAGTTCCGTGCCTTCCGGTTTTCCCAAAACCGGAAAATCTTGGTCCGCATCCACTTCATCGGCTCAGCCCTCTTTGGCTTATTTGATGCGAATGCAAGATGAAGAGTTACAAGCCTGTTAGAGCTATTCGGACAGCGCCGCTTCCTCATGTTTTCCTCATGTCTTGTGGGGCAGGCGCTTTCGCCTGCCAACGTGGCTGGCCCAATCCCCGCCGCATCCGCCTGCATCCGTGAAGGGGCTACGCAATTTGTAGCCCCTCCGGTACAATGAAAGAGTCAGGACGCCATGAGCACAGACGAAAGAATCGACCAACTCATACTCGCGGTAAGCGCGCTTACTGCCAACGTCGAAAACACCGCCAAATCCCTGCTCACGGCCATCACGCAAGCCGAGCAACGCTCAAACGAAGCCGCCAGGGACATGCAGACCGAAATCCTGCGCGGCATCGAAGCCTTCGCGCGCGGCAACTTCACCCGCATGCACCGCATAGAAACCTCCGACGCCGACACAAACGCCAGAATCGGCGCCCTCGAAGAACGCGTGCTTTACCTCGAAACCCGAAGGCCCCCGCAGTAACCGCCAGGGTGCCGCGCAGCCAACATACTACGCAAAGTAAGGCCCAAAACAGCGCCCACCACCCGCAATGCTAAGATGGTTTTCCATGCCCGCAGATCCCGCAACCGATCCCCGCCAACTCGGCGCCGCCGGCCCAGCCGTTTTTCCGCTGGCCCTCGGCTGCATGGGAATGTCCCGAATGTACGGTCCCGCCGACGACAACGAGAGCGTCGCTACCATCCACGCCGCCTTGGACGCCGGCGTCACGCTGTTCGACACCGGCGATTTCTACGGCATGGGACACAATGAGATCCTGGTGGGCCGCGCGCTCCAGGGCCGTCGCGGCCAAGCCCTGATCTCGGTCAAGTTCGGCGCGCTCCGTGGTCCCGATGGCGTCTGGCTCGGATTTGACGCGCGTCCCGCCGCCGTAAAGAACTTCCTCGCGCACAGCCTCACCCGCCTCGGTGTGGATTGCATCGACGTCTACCGGCCCTCCCGCCTGGACCCCGCGGTCCCCATCGAGGAGACCATCGGCGCCGTCGCCGATATGGTGAAGGCCGGGTACGTCCGCTACATCGGCCTGTCCGAAGTGGGGCCGGAAACCGTTCGCCGCGCTCATACGGTCCATCCCATCGTGGACCTCCAGATCGAGTATTCCTTGATCAGCCGCGGTCCCGAGGCTGCCATTTTTCCCGCCCTTCGCAACCTCGGCATTGGCGTCACCGCGTACGGCGTGCTTTCGCGCGGCCTGTTAGCCGGATCGGCGCCGGCCGGGCGGAGCGATATCCGCTCTCACTTTCCACGTTTCACCGTCGAAAACCTGGCCCTCAACCGGCGTCTGGTGGAGGCCCTGGCGTCCATTGCGAGGGAGCGGAATCTTACCCCCGCGCAACTGGCCATCGCGTGGGTCCTCGCGAAAAGGCCGGACATCGTCCCGGTAATCGGCGCCCGCACCCGCTCCCAGTTGGCGGAATCCCTGGCCGCCCTGGAAGTCAGGCTGTCTTCCGAAGAGCTGTCCCGCATCGAACAGGCCGTCCCCGCTTCCCAGGTTGCCGGTACGCGTTACGACGAGCGCCAAATGCGGGTGTTGGATAGCGAACGGTAGTCCGCAGGGACAGACGAATCTGTCCCAAGGCGTCGCTTTTACGCCGCGTGGACAGATCCGTCTGTCCCTGGTGTTGCCCAACCCGAACAAACGGCAACCACTTGCGCCGTTCGCCAAACGAACCCATCGCCCCCCGGAGCGCCGCGGCCAACGGCCAAAAGGCCCGCTGGTCGCGTGGCGCCCTCATCCCCGGAGACGTTATAGCCGATCTGTTATCTTGTAGGTATCCAAATTAGGTCATGCCCTTCTTTATACAGCCCGTTCGAGAGTTGCTTGTACGGCCGACGCTGCCCGCATCGCTGTCGCGTCTGACGGAACTGGCTTACAACTTGCTGTGGAGCTGGGAGCCGGTCATCCGCTCGGTGTTTCGCCGTATGGACCCGGTCTTGTGGCGGGAATGCGGTTACAACCCCGTGCTCATGCTCGGCCAGGTCTCGCAAGCAACCCTGCAAAGGACCGCCGCCGATCCTCGCTACCTGGCGTTGTACCGGACAGCCTGCGAGCTGCACGACTCGCGCGTGCGCAAGGGTTCGCCCCCGGCCGATAACAAGCTGATTGCGTATTTTTCCGCCGAGTACGGGATGACGGAGTCCCTTCCGGTTTATTCCGGCGGGCTCGGCATCCTCTCCGGCGATCATCTGAAGTCCTCGAGCGACCAGGATTATCCACTCGTCGGATTGGGCCTGCTCTACCAGCAAGGTTATTTCCGGCAGTTTCTCAATCCCGACGGCTGGCAGCAGGAGCGCTATGCCACCAACGACTTCTACACTCTGCCGCTCACGCCCGTCAAGGACGCCGCCGACCGCGATCTGAAGGTCGCCGTCAAGCTGCCCACCGGCCAGGTATTCATCCAGGTCTGGAAGTTGAATGTGGGGCGCATCAGCTTGTACCTGCTGGACACCAACATTCCGNNGGCGGCGACGCAGAGATGCGCCTCAAGCAGGAGATCGTCCTCGGCATCGGCGGCATGCGCGCGCTGCATGCCATGGGGCTGAGGCCCACCGTGTTCCACATGAACGAAGGCCATTCGGCGTTTCTGGTGCTGGAACAGGTTCGCCACCTCATGAGCGATCACAAGCTCAGCTTTGAGGAGGCCGTGGAAGCGGCCCGCGTCAGCAACGTCTTCACCACCCATACGCCCGTCCCCGCCGGAATCGACCTGTTCGATCCCGGCCTGATGTATCACTATTTTTCGGAGTATTGCTCGGAAGTCCACATCGATTTCCAGCAGTTGATGGCGCTTGGCCGTAGGAACGTTTACGATCGCGCCGAGCGGTTTTCCATGGCCGTCCTCGCGCTCAATACCTCGGCCTACCGCAATGCCGTGAGCCGCCTGCACCGCCAGGTTTCCCAGGAGATGTTCCACGATCTCTGGCCGCAACTTCCCGTCTGGGAGGTCCCCATCACGTCCATCACCAACGGGGTTCACGTGCCAAGCTGGCTCAACGGAGAACTGGCCGCGCTGTACGACCAGTACCTGGAGCCCGGCTGGCGCGAGCGCTTCAACGATCTGGGCATTTGGGAGGACATCAAAGATATCCCCGACGAAGAACTGTTGGAGGTGCATCGCCGGCGCAAGCGCCGCCTGATTGCCTTCGTGCGCGCCAGGCAGAGCCAGTCGGCCCTGCGCCGCCAGGCTTCGGCCGCCGACGTGCGCCGGGCCGGAGAAGTGCTCGATCCCAATGTCTTTACCATCGGATTTGCGCGCCGTTTCGCCACTTACAAGCGCGCCACCCTGCTATTCCGCGACGTGGAGCGCCTGAAGCGCATCCTTCTGCACAAGGAGATGCCGGTGCAGGTCGTGATCGCCGGCAAGGCGCATCCCAAGGACCAGCCCGGTAAGAGTTATATCCGCGAGGTCGTGCAGCTTTCCCGCGATCCCGATCTGTGGAAGCACGTCGTCTTCGTGGAAGATTACGACATGAAGGTCGGCCGCGAGTTGGTGCACGGCGTGGACCTTTGGCTCAATAATCCGAGGCGCGGCGAAGAGGCTTGCGGCACCAGCGGCATGAAGGCGGCCATCAACGGCGTCCTCAACCTGAGCATTCTGGATGGCTGGTTCGACGAAGCCTACGAGCGTTCGGGCGGCTGGGCCATCGGCGAGCGCGAACCCTACGCGGAGGATCAGGACGCCCTGCACGCCACCGCCATTTATTACCTGCTGGAAAACGAGATCGTCCCCATGTTTTACGCGCGCGGCGATCAGACGCCGCGGGAGTGGATGCGCCGCGTGAAGCAGTCGCTCATGTACATCAGTCCTCAGTTCGATTGCCGCCGCATGGTGCGGGAATACATGACCCAGCTCTACGAGCCGGCGCATTCGCACCACATCCGCGTGGCCGAAAACAACTATGAAGGCGTGCGCGCAAGGGCGCGCTGGACCGCGCAGATTCGCGAGGTCTGGGACCGGGTGAGGTTCGTCGAAGCCGGCGGTCCGCCGCCGGCGGGCTCGGTGACCAGCGGCAAGCCGCTGGCGGTGCGCGCGGCCATCGACCTGGCTGGATTGAAGCCCGACGACGTGCGCGTGGAGTTGGTCTTGGGCCGGATCGACAGCGACGGCCACTTGGCGGATACCGAGGTAATGCTGCTGCCCGCCATGGAGCAACAAGGTTCGGCCGTGGTCTTCGGCAAGGACATCGTTCCCGAGCGGACGGGCCGCCTCGGCTATGCCTTGCGGGTCAGTCCCAATCATTTCGAGGACCCGCTTATGCGGCCCTGCGCCAGCTTGCTGAAATGGAGTCCGGTGGCGTAGGAACCTCCGGATAGTACCGCCCTTAACAATTTGGAACGTGCAAACGGCGCCAATACGTGGTAAATATGGATTTGAAGCATTGGCAGGCATCCAGCTTGCCATGATCCCGAGCGCCTTCGGCGTTCTCTCAGAACCCTTCCGGTAGATTTCCGATGACCGTCCGTCCAGGGGTTCGGACGGCCGAAGCCTCAATTGACGGAGCAATCTCTCCCCATGGATAGTGACCGCAAGTATAGACAACCTGGGTACATGGACTCCGAACGCGATGTCAGGCCCTTTCACGAGGGACCCAAGCCGCAGGGGCCGCGTCCTCCCGTGGACATCACCGGACCCCGTCTCCCGCGCCTGGTGCAGCACGTGGCCGCCGCAAGGTGTTTCAACTGCGCTACGGCGCTTCCGGCCGATATCTCATTCACGGGCAACTGCCCGAAGTGCGGGGCCGAGCTGCACTGCTGCAAGCAGTGCTCGCATTTCGAGCCGTCTACGCGCTTCCAGTGCCTGAAGCCCATTCC
>PLGA01000111.1 GCA_003139735.1 Bryobacterales bacterium
GTAGTGCCATATAGGACACTTCGCGGTGGAGGCGCCGTGGCGCATCTGCTATCCTTCAATTAACACTGGGTAACTCTATGAAGATGGCGCGGCGCGTCACCGCCCTTCCCCTTCTGTTTTCGCTCAGCCTCGGCCTGTTTGCATTGCAACGGGGCGGTGGATACGGCGGGTACGGCCGCGACCNNGGGTTACGGCCGCCGGCAATACTCCTACTCCGCCGGACCGAACGTGCCCTCGGAATTCTATTGGAGCCGGCTCCAGTACACTTCCAGCTATGCCGGCGGCAGCAGCTACGGGTTTCGCGGTTTTGGCGGCGGTTGGTCCCGGGATTATCCCAAGGCCGACAACGATTGCCTGATTGCCCTGCGGCGTCTGACCCGCATCAACTCTCCCTCGTCGCTGAACGTGGTCGATATGGATAGCGACCATCTCTACGACTATCCCTGGATCTACGCCGNNTTCCTGATGGTGGACGATTTCCACGGCGCCGACGACTGGGAACATTTCATGGCCGGCATGCGCATGGTGCTGCCCGATATGCCCGTCGAGGATCTACAGGATGCCGACGAGATCTACCACGTGCTGTACGACATCAACGAAAAGTTTCAGATCCCCAGCGAAGTCTACGTCAACACCGGCCGGACTTACGAGAAGGACGGCTACGTGCCCAAGTGGCGCGCCATACGCAACAGCCACGGGCGCATCATGGTGGCGATCTGCGCCAACATGCATCTGGGCGACGCCTGGGAGTGGGCGGATAGCCCGCAGTACCCCGAGAAGTTTTCCGGACTTGCGTTTCGCATCGTCCTCAACTACATCACCTACGCCATGACCCATTAGGTCCACGAGCGGCCCAAGCCAATGTTCGAATTCCTCTTCAAGTATCCGCATTCGGCGTACGCACGCGGCCAATTCGCTCTTTTGGGGGCATGGCCAAAGTGGGTGCTCGCGCTGCTGATCGTGGCTGCGGCTACCGGCCTGGCCTGGCTGATCCGCTCCCGGCTGGCGCGAGCCGCGCCGGTCATGCGGAGTTGGCGGGCCTGGGTAATCTGGGGCTTGCAGACGCTTCTGGCCGCGTTGCTGCTGCTGCTGCTGTGGCAGCCGGCCATCACCGTCGCCGAGTTGAAGCCGCAGCAGAACATCATCGCCATCCTGGTGGACGATTCGCGCAGCATGGCCCTATCCGAGGACGGCGCCACGCGCCAGGCCCAGGCCATCAAGGCGCTTCAGAGCGGCGTACTGGCCAGCCTCGACCGCTCCTTTCAAACGCGCCTGTACCGCGTGGACGACGCGCCGGCCCGCATCGACAGCCTCAAGGACCTGGCGCCCAACGCGCCCTCGACCCGCATCGGCGACAGCCTCAAGCAGTTGAGCGAGGAGACTTCCGACTTGCCCATCGGCGCCGTGGTGCTGCTCAGCGATGGCGACGACAACGCGGGGGGCATCGGTGCGGACGCCATCAACGCGCTGCGCGCCCGCCACATTCCGGTTCACACGGTGGGCTTCGGACGCGAGCGCGCCCAGCATGATGTGGAGATCGATGACGCTGTGGTTGCTCCGCGCGCGTTGGCCGGCTCCCGCCTGGCGGCCAAGATCACCTTGCACCAGCGCGGATACGCCGGCGCCAAGATCGATCTGACGGTGCGCGACGTAAGCGCCGGCCCGGCGAAGCTGCTGGCTTCGCGCACGGTCGTCTTGGGGCCGGAGGGCAACCTTCAGACCGAAACTCTGATGTTCGATATCGGCGGCGCCGGCGCCCGAACGCTGCAGATTGCGGCGGCTCCGCTCCCCGGCGAGGAGAACACGGCCAACAATACGGTGACGCGCCTGGTGAATGCGGGTTCCGATGCGCGCCGCATCCTTTATATGGAGGGGGAGCCGCGTTGGGAGTACAAGTTCATCCGCCAGGCGGAAGAGGACGACCGCATGGTGCAGATCGCCTCCATCGACCGCACCAGCGAAAACAAGCTCTACCGCCAGGGACTCTCCGATCCCAAAGAGCTGGCCGATGGCTTTCCTTCGCGCGCGGAGGACCTTTTCGCCTATCAGGGGTTGATCATCGGGTCGGTGGAAGCCGGCTATTTCACCGCCGGACAGCAGGAGTTGATTCGCGAATTCGTGGATCGCCGCGGCGGCGGACTGCTGCTGCTGGGCGGTCAGTTCGCGCTGGCGGATGGCGGCTGGAACGCCTCGAATCTTACCGAGCTGATGCCGACCATTCTGCCTACCCAGGCGGGCACGTTTCATCGTGAGCAGGATCCGAAGAACGGAACCTCGCATACCACGGCCGAACTGGCGCCCGTCGGCATGGATAGCATCATCACCCGCCTGGTTGACGACCCCGTGGCGAACGCCGCCAAGTGGAAGAAGCTGCCCTACCTGATGGACTACGAAGACCCCGGCACGCCTAAACCAGGCGCGGCGGTTCTCGCCGACATGATTACGCCGGAAGGCCGAACGCTGCCCTTGTTGATTACGGAGAGCTTCGGCCGCGGCCGGACGGCGATTATGGCCACCGGAGGCAGTTGGCGCTGGCAGATGAGTTCGCCGCTGGGCGACACGGCCCACGATTTGTTCTGGCAGCAGTTGCTGCGGTGGCTGGTTTCGGACACTCCCGGCCACGTCGCGGCGTCGGTGCCCGCTCAGATACTGCTCGACAACGGGGCGATGACGCTCACCGCCGAGGTTCGCGATCAGCAGTACAACCCCGCTCCCGATGCCAAGGTGGAAGCGCATATCCTGGGACCGAGCGGCGTGAACGCGCTGGTCGAGATGACGCCCACGCCTGACAGTCCCGGTCAGTTCCAAGCCGCCTGGTCCGCTCCCAAAACCGGCGCCTATTTGACGGAGGTGACGGCCCAGCGCGCCGATCCCAGTACCGGCACGGTCAAGGAATTGGGCCGCGACGTATTGACTTTTCAGCGCATGGACGGCGTGGCGGAGAGTTTCCACACGGAACAGAACCGCGAACTGCTGGAACGCCTCGCCACGCAGACCGGCGGACAGTATTGGAAGCCCGCCGATCTGGGGAAACTCGCCGGCGCCATTCCGTTTTCGGAGGCCGGCGTGACCATGCGCGAGACCAAGGATCTGTGGAATTTGCCGCTGGTCTTTTTGGTGCTGCTGCTGCTGCGTTTTTCCGAGTGGTGGCTGCGGCGGAAATGGGGGATCGTTTGAACAGCAATAGCTGGACATGGGAATTCGCCGGTCGCAACCACGAAGAACGCCGGCACGGACGCCGGCGTGGCAGGCCTGGAGGCCCACTCCACGAATCGTCGCGGGTGAAATAAGATGCTGCAACGATTTCTCGATCCCGTCACGCTCGCTTCCATTTCCGGGCTCGACCTGGTCGCCAAGACCGTGGTCGATGGCTTTGTTTCCGGCCTGCACCGGTCTCCCGACTTTGGCTTCAGCGAGGAGTTCGTGGAGTACCGCGCGTATACTCCCGGCGACGATCTTCGCCACGTCGATTGGAACGTTTACGCCCGCACGGAGCGTGCCTACCTCAAGCGTTTTCGCGGCGAGACCAACGCCTGGTTGACCGTGTTGCTGGACGCTAGCAACTCCATGCAGTTCGGCTCGCATGGCATCAACAAGATGGACTACGCCCGCTACCTGGTCGCGTCGCTCTTCTACCTGGCCATCCACGGCCAGCGCGACGCCGCCGGGCTGCTTACCTTCGACGACGAGGTCCGCAACTATATACGCCCTTCTACCCGCCAGGGCCAGTTGCACCGTTTGCTGGCCGGTCTGCAGCAGGCCGAAGCGCGCGCCCGCACCGATTTCTCGAAGCCGATGCGGTACTTCCAGGAGTTTCTGAAGCGGCGCGGCATGGTGCTGATTGTCTCCGACTTCTGGGAATCGCCCGAGAGCATTGTCCGCACCATCGAGCCGCTGCGCTTCCGCGGCAACGAGGTGGTGCTGTTCCACGTGCTCGACCCCAAGGATGTGCGTCCCGATTTGAACGGCCCGTCCATCCTGGTGGATATGGAGACCAAGGAGCAGCTCGAGGTCACGCCCGATTACACCAAGAAGGAGTACCGGGAGAAGATCGACACGCACCTTGCGGATTTGCGCGACCGCGCGCGGGCGGCGGGCTTGGGTTACTACCTGCTCATGACCGACCGGCCGCTTGACGACGCGTTGCGCGAATACCTGACGCTGCGCGGAGGGCGCGAGTAAATGGGACTCTTCGCGCCCTGGTTCCTGGCCGGACTGGCGGGCCTCGCGCTTCCGGTCTACCTGCATTTGCTGAAGCGGCAAACTACCGCGCCCAAGCTGGTGAGCTCGTTGATGTTCTTCGAGTCGCGGACGCAAAGCTCCACCCGCCATCGGCGGCTCAAATACTTCCTGCTGCTGTCGCTACGGCTGCTGTTGCTGATGCTGTTGGTTGTGGCCTTCGCCAATCCCTTCATCAACCGCAACACGGCCACCCTTTCGAGCCAGCGGCTGGTGCTGCTGGTGGTGGACAACTCCTTCAGCATGCGCGCCGGAACCCGCTTGACGGACGCCAAGGACGCGGCCATGGGCGTGCTGGCCGGAAAGGGCGCCGCGCGCGCCCAAGTGGGTTCGTTTGGTTCGCAGTTGCGGCTGATGACGCAACCGATCGAGGACCAATCGGCGTTGCGCGCCGCCGTGCAGGCCATCGAGCCCGGCGACGGCCACGGTAACTTCGGGGAACTGGCGCGCGCGGTGCGGGCAATGGCAGAGGCGGTCCATACTCCCATCGAGCTGCATCTTTTCAGCGACATGCAGCGCGGCGACCTGGCGGCCACCTTTTCCGACATGGCGCTGCCCGCCAACGTGACTTTGGCGACGCATGCGGTGGTCTCCAAGGCCCAACCCAACTGGACGGTGGAATCGGTGGATGCGCCCGGACAGGTCTGGGGCAAGGACGCAAAGCCGGTTCACGTACAGGCCGTGATTGCCGGCTTCGGCACTCCCGCCGCCCGGCGCACTGCGTCGCTGGTGGTGAACGGCAAGACCACGGCCACCAAGACCGTGGCGGTTCCGGCCAATGGACGCGCCACAGTGGAGTTCCCCGCGCTCGAAGCGCCCTACGGCTTCAACCGCTGCGAGGTGAGGATCGACGCCGCCGACGGCTTCCCGGCCGACGACCTGCGCCGCTTTGCCGTGTTGCGTTCCGACCCGCAGAAGGCCTTGCTGATCCATAACTACGGCGATAACCGTTCGCCGCTTTACGTCGGCGCCGCGCTCTCGGCGGCCGCGCAATCGGCTTTTATCCTCGAATCGATTAACGTCAACGAGGCTGCCGACCGCCAGCCGTCCAATTACGCTTTCATCGTTCTCTCGGATCTCAATACGGTGCCTGCGATTCTGGAAAACTCGCTCACCGGGTACGTGCGCTCGGGCGGCAGCCTGCTCATCGCCGCCGGAGCCTCGGCCGGGGCGCGCTTGCAGATTCCGATTTTCGGCGCGCGCATTGTCGAGACGCGCGACTACAGCCGCGTTCCCGACCGATACATGGCGGTGGGCTCGGCCGACTCCTCCCATCCGGCCGTGGCCAAGGCCGATGGCTGGCAGGGCGTTAAGTTTTTCTACGCTCTCGATATCGACCCAGGGGACGCTCGCGTGATTGTCCGCTTGAGCGACCAGACGCCGCTGTTGCTCGAGAAACGCATCGGCGAGGGCAGGGTGGCGCTGCTCACCTCCGGGCTTGACGGACTCACCAACGATTTCCCCTTGCATCCGGCCTTCGTGCCCTTCATCGAGCAGACCGCGCGTTATCTTGCGGGCAGCGAACGCCAGGGCGGGGCACGGCCGGTGGACGCCTACCTCGATCTGCGAAATGCGAAGGAACAAACCCAACGCGTCGAGGTCACCGACCCGGAAGGGAAGCGTCCGCTCACCCTGGGCGAAGCCGCCTCCGCCCAGTCTTTTCAGCTCACCGAGGCGGGCTATTACCATTTGCGCCTCGCCAATGGCCGCCAGGATGAAGTTGGCGTCAACCCCGATCCCAAGGAATCCAATCTCGACGTGATCCCCGGCGATGTGCTGGCTTTGTGGCAGGGCAAGGGCAGCCAATCTCCGCAAGAAGCAGCGCCGGCGGCGTCCGGCGCGGCGACGCCCCACAAGACGCCGGAATCCCTGTGGTGGTACGCGATGCTGCTGGTGCTGGCTTCGGCTGTCGCGGAATCGGTTTTGGCGAGCCGGTACCTGGGGACGCAGCGGGAAGAATCGTAACGGGGGCCGGGGGCCGGGGGCCAGGAGCCGGGGGATCGTCGGCGACAGGGGCGCCTTCGGTCTTTTCAAGGTTCTGGAGTTCCTTGAGGGCGTGGAGGTAGTTGCGNNAGTTTGGGCGTATGGGTTTGTCGGGGTGGGAATTTGGTTGCGGCGCGTATCGCCGCATCTTCTGGGGTAATGGGCTAATTCAGGTTCGTACCGTAAAAACTTCCGCGATTGCCGGCTTTCTTAAGACCGCGG
>PLGA01000017.1:0-155 GCA_003139735.1 Bryobacterales bacterium
ATCTCGCGCCGCCACTCCTCTTCATGGATTGCCTGCACCTGTTCCAGCCGCTCCGGCGCGAAGTTCGTCAGGCCGCTCAGATCAAGACTGGCGGGACCGGGCACCCACCCGAGCGCGGTTTCCTCCGCATCGGTGCGGGCGTGGCAGCGGTCCAC
>PLGA01000017.1:179-5778 GCA_003139735.1 Bryobacterales bacterium
TGGTAGCCGCAGAAGGGCAGCATGGCCATCGGGTCGCGGCGGACCTGGCCCGTGCCGCCGACCGCGGCCGCCGTCATCTCCGAGCCCATGGTCGCGCCGATATAGACGCCGTGCACCCAGTTGAACGCCTGGTAGATCAGCGGCGTGGTGTCGCTCCGCCGGCCCCCGAAAATAATGCCGCTGATGGGCACCCCGTGCGGCTCGTTGGCTTCCGGGGCGAGCAGCGGGTTGTTGGCCATGGGTGCCGTGAACCGGCTGTTGGGATGCGCCGCCTTCTCCTTCGAGTCCGGCGTCCAGGGGTTGCCTTTCCAATCGAGGCACTCTTTGGGCGGCGGCCCGTCTTTGCCTTCCCACCAGACATCGAGGTCGGGCGTGAGCGCCACATTGGTAAAGATGGTGTCCCGTGAGATCATTTCCACCGCCGCCGGGTTCGACTTCGAGTTGGTCCCCGGCACCACGCCGAAATAGCCCGCTTCCGGATTGATGGCATAGAGGCGGCCATCCGGCCCGGGCCTCATCCACGCGATGTCATCGCCGATGGTCCAGATCTTCCACCCTTTGAGATGCGGCGGCGGCATCATCATGGCGAAGTTGGTCTTGCCGCAGGCGCTCGGGAAGGCGGCGGCCACGTAGGTCTTCTCGCCGGTGGGCGACTCGACACCCAGGACCAGCATGTGCTCGGCGAACCAGCCTTCCTGCCGCCCGAGGTAGGAGCCGATGCGCAGGGCGAGGCACTTCTTGCCCAGCAACACGTTGCCGCCGTAATTCGAGCCGACCGAGATGATCGCGTTGTCCTTGGGGAAATGCGCGATGTAACGCCGGTCCGGATTGACATCCAACATGCAGTGCAGGCCGCGGTTGAAATCATCGCTGTCGCCGAGTTCCTGGAACGCGACCTCGCCCATGCGCGTCATGGTTCCCATGCTCAACACCACATAAATGGAGTCGGTCAACTCGATGCCGACTTTGGCGAGCGGAGAGCCGGGCGGGCCCATCAGATAGGGAATGACATACATCGTGCGCCCGTGCATCGAGCCGGCGGCATACCCGCGCAGCTTCTGGTACATTTCCTTGGGCGCCATCCAGTTATTGGTCGGGCCGGCTTCTTCCTGGCTCTCGGTGCAGATGAACGTGGATTGCTCTACCCGCGCGACGTCGTTCGAGTTGGAGCGGTGGTAATAGCAGCCGGGCAGCTTCTTCTGGTTGAGCTTGATTAGGATCCCCTGTTCCACCGCCTCCGCGAGCATGGCTTTCCTCTCCGCCTTAGAGCCATTGCACCAATAGACATGGCTCGGTTTGCAGAGTTTGATCATCTCGTCAACCCACGCCACCACGGCTTTATTGCTCGTGTTGCACTTCCCAATCGTGTCCTTCGTCATAGTAAATGTCCTAGCCGGGCAGGCTCATACCGTACTCCGGAGCGAAAGGCAAGGAACGTTCTTGAGTCCTGGTTGGCATTGCGCGCCATTCAGGGCAATATTGGGAACGTGGAAATGATCTATGAGCGTTACGCCCAAGCCTGACGCCCTGCGCAAACCAGACCCCGGGAAGTGCCTGGCGCGATCCGTCGCGGAGGCCCTGGCCGAAGACCCTACGCTTGAGGCCGTGACTGTTGATCAGGCGCGCCACACCATTTCCGTCGCCACCCTGGGCCAGACCGACGTTCCCAAACTGACCGAGCGCATCAGCGCCACCGTCCAGCACGCTCAGGAAGCCGGTCCACTGGAGCCCTGCACGCTGCTGGCCGGCGAGACCACCTGCCAGACCTGCGGCCAGCCGCTCTCGGAGTTCGAGCATAAGAGAATTACCATCCGCCAGGAGGCCGACACTACCACCATCGCCCGCGTCACCTGTCCGACCGCGCCAAAGTTCTGGCGCTGGCGCGAAATCCCTTGGCCCAAAGTCGTCCAGCGCGACGTCGAGTTTCTTGAGAAGGCAGAGGAGGTCAATGAATGGAAAGCCGAGTTGGTGGCCGCCAGCCTGTGTGGCGTATGTGGGCTGGGTGCCTGGTTCTTCCGTGCCCACCCGCTCGCGGTGCTCGGCTATGTACTTGCCTATGTCGCCGGCAGTTGGTTCACCGCGCAGGATGTTTGGGCGGGGCTGCACAAGCGCACCATCGACGTCCACTTCCTCATGCTTTTCGTCGCTCTCGGCAGCGCCTGCATCGGCGCCTGGGGCGAAGGCACGACGCTGCTGTTCCTCTTTTCCCTTTCCAGCGCGCTGGAGAACTTCGCGCTGGGCCGCACGCAACGGGAGATCCGCTCACTCTTCCGTGAAGCCCCCAAGTCCGCCACGGTGCTCGACCCACAGGGCCATGAGCGCGAAGTGCAGGTGGAAAAGCTGCGCCCGGACATGCGACTGTTGGTGAAGCCGGGCGCCCAGTTCGCGGTGGATGCCGAGATCGTCAAAGGCCAGACCGCCAGCGACGAATCGAACCTCACCGGCGAAGTCACCCCCGTCGAGAAGGCCATTGGCGATACCGTCCTGGCCGGCACCATCAACCTTTGGGGCGTCGTCGAGCTGCTCGTCCTGCGTCCGGTGGCGGAGAGTTCCTTGCAGAAGATCATCCATCTGATCAAGGACGCCCAGCAGCGGAAAGCGCCCGCCCAGCAGTTCACCGACCGGTTCGGCAGCTACTACACCTACAGCGTGCTGGCGCTCTCTTTCGTCATGTTTTTCGTCTGGTGGCTCGGCTTCGGCCAGGCGCCCTTCGCTGCGAGGAATGTCGGCCGCAGCGCCTTCTATCACGCCATGACGCTGCTGGTGGTGGCGTCCCCGTGCGCGCTGGTGCTCTCGATTCCTTCCGCCGTGCTCGCGGCGATTGCCTGGGGCGCCCGTCACGGCATTCTCTTCCGCGGCGGCGCCGCCATCGAAAAACTGGCCGCCATCAACACCGTCGCCCTCGATAAAACCGGCACCCTTACCACGGGCGAACTCGGCATCGAAACTGTCGAGAGCTTCCCCCCGGGCCGCGAGCCGGAAGTGGCGCGGCTCGCCTTCTCCCTCGGACGCCTTTCGACCCACCCCTTGGCGCGCGCCATCGCCCGGCACGGCAAACAACAAGGCCTGCAACCCTTGGAGTTGACCCACTTCGAATCCATCACCGGCCAGGGCCTGCGCGCCCGGCGCAATGGAGACGCTTGCCTGCTGGGCCACCGCGAATGGCTGGCCCAGGGTCCACATGCCGCCGCCATCGCCCAGGTGCCCGTCACCGATCCCGGCTTCTCGGAAATCTGGCTCACCGAGGGCGGTCTGTTGGGCCGGCTCGTTTTGCGCGACGACATCCGCCCGGAAGCGCGTGAACTTGTGGAAGAGCTGCACCGCGAAGGCCTGCGCGCCGTCGTGCTGACCGGCGACCGCCAAGCCACCGCCGACCATCTGCGGCGGGAGTTGCAGATTCAGGACGTGCGCGCCGAGTTGAAGCCGGAGGAGAAGCTCTCGGCCATTCGCGCGCTGACCCAAGAGGGCCGGTGCGTGGCGATGGTAGGCGACGGCGTCAACGACGCCCCGAGCCTGGCCGCCGCCCACATCGGCGTCGCTATGGGCGCCCGCGGTTCCGACGCCGCGCTCGAACAGGCGGACGTCGTGCTGATGCACGACCGGCTGGAGAACTTCCTGGCTGCCTTCCGACTCAGCCAGCGCGCGCGCCGCGTGATCCGGGAGAACCTGCTTATCTCCCTGGGGACAGTCGTAGTGCTGGTTACGCTCGCCATACTGGGACGGATTCCGCTCACCGTGGGGGTGGTCGGGCATGAAGGCAGCACGGTGATCGTGGTTATGAATAGCCTTCGCCTCCTCTTCGGCGCCGCACGGCCTGGACGGCCTTAGCCGTGTCTATTCAGTCGGGGTGAGCACCTATGAACCGCAGAGACGCGATGGGCACAGCGCGGCAAAGCCGCAACCGAGTTTGTTGATGCGCGTTGGTATGACGAGCATGACGAAGATGGAGGGTGGAGCGTGGAGGATGGCGGTGGCTGAACCTNNGAACTTTGAACCTTGAACTGACAGGACGTGGTTCATGGAGTAGAAGAATTTCATGCAAAAGAAAACACCTACTGCCTCAAACCACGCCCTTAACCCTTTTATAGAAAAGCACCGGAAGGATGTCATGGGAATAGTTCATTGTTTTGACCGGCTTCGATTGCAAGGGTCGCTTCGGATTCTGTATTGTCTGGCCATCTTCGGAGAATACTTGCACCAGGCCAAAGTGCTGCTCAAGGACTTCAAGCAGTTCACTACCGGACTGACCGCCGAGGTCTGTCAAAACGCGCAACAGCAGGCCAAAGCTCTGGGGCGCCCCTACATCTACCTGCCCAGCTCGCAGACCTCCAAAGAGGAGCAGGCGCAGAAGATTGTCTGCCAAGACGGCATTAAGGAGGGCTTGGTGGCCGTCTTTGGGTGCGTGGAACCTTGCCGGACCTATAGAGTCCACGGAAATCGCCAGACCAAACTGCTGGAACTGGACTTGGTCTCGGGCAAGTGTCTGCACCTGTACTTTTACGTCCAGCACGCCCAATGGGGGCTGGTGCATCTGCGATTGCAAACCTGGTTCCCATTTCTCATCCATATTGGCCTCAACGGTCACGAACGGCTGGCCCGGCAGATGGAGGCGCAGGGACTGCGCTACCGCAAAGCCGACAACCGCTTTACCTGGATTGAGGATTTTGACGCTGCCCAGAGCCTGGCCGATGCGCAACTGAGCACCGACTGGGTGGCGCTGTGCGAGGGCTTGCGCCGAACCTATCATCCCCTGCACGAGAAAATTGCCCGTCCCTTGCGGGGGCTTTCCTATTATTGGACCGCTCCGCAAACGGAGTATTCCAGTGACGTGCTCTTCCGGGATCAAGCCACTTTGGAACGGCTTTTCCCGCGCCTGATCCTGCACGCCATCTTGAATCTGGGCAGTGAGCAGGTGATGCGCTTTCTGGGCAAGCAGCTCAACGGTCAGTTTGGCGGGGAGGTGGTGACCGACTGGCGGCGTCGTTCGGAAGGAGCGCGCATTAAGCACTGGGTTAATCGGAACTCGCTCAAGCTCTACAATGCCCTGAACGTGCTGCGGCCCGAGACGACCATTCACGACCCGGAGGACCTCAAGGTGTATCGCACCCCGGAAACCCGCCCCGACGCCCCCAAGGCCTGGTATCCTTTGCGTCGGGGGGTGGCCGACCTCTACCGGCGAGCGCAAATCTCCCAAGCGGCCAATGAGCGGTATCTGAGTGCCTTTGCCGCTGCCAGCGTCATCACTCCCCTGGCCCAAGAGGCCGCCACGGTTTGCCAACCGGTGCGCCGGGACGAGCGCCGACACCGGGCGCTTAATCCGTTTGGGACAGCCGACGCCCAACTCCTGGCAGCCGTTAACCGGGGCGAATGGGCATTGAAGGGCTTCCGTAACCGGGACCTCCGTCCTTTGCTCTTTGCCAAACCCAAGGACCAAAAAGAGGGGCGCTCCCAGGCCGCCAAGGTCACCCGACGCTTGGCGTTGCTGCGAGCTCATGGACGGGTGACCAAGGTGTCCCATACTCAGCGCTGGCAAGTCACCCAGAAAGGCCGCCACGTTCTGACAGCACTGCTGGCCGCGCGCCAAGCCGATACCGAGAAA
>PLGA01000563.1:0-6654 GCA_003139735.1 Bryobacterales bacterium
GGAATCATGGGCTACCCGATGGCCCGAAACCTCCTGCGGGCGGGCCACGAGGTGGCGCTTTGGTCCAACACCTCCGACAAGGCGCGCAAACTGGCCACCGACGAAAAGGGCAGCTTCTGCGGTACACCTCGCCAGGTGGCGGAGAACGCCGACTGCATCTTTCTGTGCGTAGGNNGCCAGCACCATCAGCCCCAGCGAGAGCCGACGGATCGGACAAGCGCTTAAGGCGAAGGGCGCGGATTTTCTCGACGCGCCCTGTACCGGTTCCACGGTGGGGGCCAACGGCGGCACTCTGACCTTCATGGTGGGCGGCGACGAGGCGGTTTTCGAAAAAACCAAGCCGTTTTTCGAGCCCATGGGGAAGCGCCTCTATTACTGCGGCGGCGCGGGCATGGGGCTACAGGCCAAGCTGTCGCAGAACCTGATTCTTTCCAACATTTTGATGGCGTTTAACGAGGGGATGGTCCTGGCGGCCAAGGCTGGCGTCGACCTCCAGCTCATGCTGGAAATCCTTGAAAACAGTGCGGCTAAGTCCGGTCTCATCGCCTATAAAGCGCCCTTCGTTTTTCGCCGGGACTTCCACCCGAACTTCTCCACCAAGTGGATGAACAAGGATCTAGGGCTGATGTTGGAATCCGGAGAGGAACTGGGAGTTCCATTACTTTTGACCGGATTGACCCGCCAGCTCTTTCAGACCGCCATGGCGGCCGGTCTTGGCGACCGTGATATGTGCTCTACAATCAGCGTATTAGAGGGAATGGCCGGCGTCGAGGTCAAAACTTCATAACACACTACAGATTTCTGTTGATTCCAAATTCGGAATCTATTATTATTGGAAGTAAGCCGGGGAGGCAACTCCCACCAAAGCGAGACTAACCTCTAAGAAGTAAAGACCCCTGAAGCCTCCCCGGCGCCCCGAAAAGCTTAGAGGATTTCGAACGACCCCCCTGGTTTCCGTCCTGTGTCTTGCGCCCGTTTTGGGGTGAGCGGCGTGATATTATGTGGATGCGCCCCGGGAAGAAATCCTCCCCATGAAGATTCTCACGGTTCTGGGTTCAACAGGCTCGATTGGGACCAACACCCTGGACGTAGTGCGGCGTAACTCCGGTGAGTACCGTATCTTCGCTCTTGCGGCTGGCCGGAACGTGGAGTTGCTGGCTGCCCAAATCGTTGAATTCCGGTCCAAGGTCGCGGTTGTGGCCGATTCCGGCAGTCTGGCGCCGCTCACGGCTGCGCTTGCCGCCCGCGGATTGCCACGGTCGGAGTGGCCGGAATTGCTGTGGGGATCGCAGGCGCTCGTTCAGGTCGCCACCGCGCCGGAAGCCGATACCGTCATCTCCGCCATCGTGGGAGTGGCCGGTTTGGAAGCCACCTACCAGGCGGCGTGCCTGGGCAAGCGCATCGGTCTGGCCAACAAAGAGGTCCTGGTTTCAGGCGGCAAGCTGGTGATGGAAGCCGTTCGAACGCATGAGGCGCTGCTCATACCCATCGATAGTGAGCACAACGGCGCTCACCAGTGCCTCCGCGCCGGCGGCCGCCGGCAGGTTTCGAGGCTGATCCTCACGGCGTCGGGAGGCCCATTCCGCAATACGCCGGCCGCGGCGCTGGCCTTGGTGACGCCGGAGCAGGCGCTCGATCATCCAACATGGAAGATGGGCAAACGCATCACCGTCGATTGCGCCACCCTCATGAACAAGGGGTTCGAGGTGATCGAGGCCTGCNNGCGACGGACATGCGCATGCCCATTCAATACGCGCTCACTTACCCCGAACGGCGCGAGGCTCCGGTGCCGAAAATCGACTGGGCTAAGGCGCGGCAATGGGAATTCCTGCCGCCGGATTTCGAAAAGTTCCCCCTGCTCCGGTTGGCCTGCCAGTGTCAGGAAGCCGGCGGGTCCGCCACGTGCATCTTGAATGCCGCCGACGAAATCGCCGTCGAAGCTTTTTTGGCGGGACGAATCGGGTATCCTTCGATATATGATGTTGTGCGGGAGACGCTCGACCGCATGCCGGCCCGTACGCCCCGAACCGTAGGCGAAATNNGCGGAAGCGCTCGGCCTGGTGGAGGCTCGCGCCGCGGCGTCGGTCTGAATCCGTTATATGGGAATCCAAGTCATACAAAGCTTCGAAGACATTTTGTGGGTGCTGGTGCTGATCGGCGTCATGATCAACATTCACGAGATGGGCCATTATTGGGTGGCGCGTTACTTTGACGTGAAGGTGGAGGCGTTCAGCTTCGGGTTCGGCCCCCGCCTGTTCGGGTTCAAACGCGGCGAAACGGATTTCCGGTTCTCGCTGATCCCCTTCGGCGGCTACGTCAAAATGACGGGGGAACAAGCGGCCGATGGGTCAGCCCCCGCCGATCCGCGAAGCCTGCTGGCCAAACCCCGCTGGCAGCGCCTGCTGATCGCCCTCGCGGGGCCGATGATGAACGTCGTTCTGGCGGTGGGATTGCTCACCGGGCTCTACATGGTGAGCTTCCCGAAGCTCTCCCAGGCGGACGAGGAGGCGGTAATCGGCGACGTTCTGCCCGATTCGCCCGCGGCCAAGGCCGGCATCGAGGCCGGGGACCGCATCGTCAAACTGGATAGCCAACCCGGCCCCACGTGGGACGACGTCAAGCTGAAGGAAACCGTGAGCGCTTACCGGTCGATGGCGCTGACGATCGATCGCCACGGACGGCGTTTCGACACCGCAGTGACGCCTACGTTGAGCGAGCGCTCGGGAGTAGGATCGGCCGGCTGGGACAAGCGCGGTGAAGTGGAACTGTACAGCGTGGATCCCGACATGCCTGCCGGCAAGGCCGGGATCAAGAGCGGAGACGTGGTGGCCGCGGTGAACGGACAACCCATCGATTCGGTCAACAAGCTCCACAACATCACCGAAACGAGCGGCGGCCAGCCGCTGCGTATCGAATACGAACGCGACGGGCGTAAGATCGAGGCCAGCGTGACGCCGGTTTTCAAAAAGATAGACGGCCCGGCGCGCTGGATGGTGGGCGTGGGTCCGGGGCTGAAACCGCACTACATCGACACGCGGCTTTCCCTGCCGGCGGCGCTCAACGAGTCCGTCAGCGAGAACGCCAAGGGGGCGACCATGATTGGGAAGTTCCTCCAAGGCATGGTGCAGAGGCGCATGTCGCCTAAGAATCTGACCGGCCCGATCGGTATGATCGAGCTCTCGGGCGACGCGGCGCGCGAAGGGCCGTCGGCTTTCCTGGGCCTCATGTCGATGGTCAGCTTGAACCTGGCGATTTTCAATTTGCTGCCCATCCCCATCCTGGACGGCGGGATGATCCTGATGCTGCTGGTCGAGATGGTCATGCACCGCGATCTCAGCCTGACCGTGAAGGAAGCGGTGTTCAAGGTCGGCTTTGTCTTCATTATGCTAGTGGTGGCCTTCGTGCTTTACAACGACATTTCGCGCTACCTGCCGGCCGGTTAGTGAATCCCACGCCATCGGATAAATATCTGCTAATCTGACTCCAACGACATGCACTGTAGCTGCGTCCGCCAGTCCGAATTGCCCTCCGTCTCGCCGCTAGCCCTGGACGTTTTCTACCATCCGGACCGCGTGGCCCGATTCTATCGCCACCCCTTGCGCGATGCGGCCTCATACCGGGCGGCCGCCGCGGAGATACGGTTTCCCGCCGAGCGGCGCGCGGCGCTGATCGCCGCTTTGCGCGCGCGCAACCCGGAGAGCCCGTCGCTCGAGCGGCTGGCGCAGCCCGGCGCGGTGGCCGTGGTTACGGGCCAACAGGTAGGGCTGTTCGGCGGTCCCGCATATACCGTTTACAAGGCCTTGCACGCGGTCAAGCTGGCGGAGTGGCTGACCGCCAACGGCCAGCCCGCAGCTCCGGTGTTTTGGCTGGCCACGGAGGACCACGATTTCGCGGAGGTCAGCCACGTTTGGGTTTTCAATGCGGAGAACCGGCCGGCGAAGGTGGAAACGCCGAGCGAAGCCGGGGCGCAGCCGGTAGGCGGAGTGGCTCTGCCCGCGCCGCCTTTGAGCGAACTGCGCGACGGCATGGCCGGCCTGCCGTTCGCGGATGAGGCGGCCAACCTGGTCGAGGAAAGCTATCGGCCCGGCGCCACGATGGGGGAAGGCTTCGGCGCCCTGCTGCGCCGTCTGCTGGGAGGTTTCGATATCCTCCAGGTGGACCCCATGCTGCCGCAATTTCGCGAGTTGGCTGCTCCGGCGTTGCGCGCCGCGGTGGAGTCGGCCGCGGAACTCTCCGCCCGCGTCATCGAACGAGGACGCGAACTGGCTGCCGCCGGATATCACGCCCAAGTGCACATGGAAGAGCACACCTCCCTGGTGTTCCTGTTGGAAGGCGGCAAGCGACTGGCGCTGCGCCGGCATGGAAACGAGTACCTCCTGAACGGCCGCCGGATCGGCTCGCAAGAGCTGATGGACAAGGCGCATTCGCTTTCTCCCAACGCCCTGCTGCGGCCGGTGGTTCAGGATTCGATGCTGCCGACGGTGGCTTACATCGGCGGACCAGCGGAAATCGCCTATCTGGCGCAGTCCGAGGTCCTTTACAGCGCGATGCTGGGGCGCATGCCGGTGGCTGTACCACGCAGCGGATTCACCATCCTGGACGCGCGCAGCGAGAAGCTGTTCAAGCGGTATGACCTTTCGCTGCCGGACTTCTTCCACGGCGAGGCGGCCTTGCGCGAACGGTTGTCGGCGAAACTCGTGCCACCGGCGCTGACCGAAGCCCTGCGCAGTACGGAGGCGGCGGTGGATGGCGCGCTTGACCGGCTCCGCCAGGAAATGGCGGGGTTCGACGGCACGCTGACCGGCGCGCTCGACCGGAGCGCGCGCAAGATCCGTTACCAGATCGGGAAGATCGGGCGCAAGGCGGGCCGCGAGGCGCTGGCGCGCGATGCGCGCGCGGGAAGCGACGCCCGGTCGCTCCACGGCCTCGTGTGTCCCGAGGGGCATTTACAGGAGCGGCTCTATTCCATCCTTCCCCTCCTGGCCAGGCACGGGCTCGATCTGACCGCACAACTCCACGAGGCGATCGAACTGGACTGCCCGGATCATCGGATTCTTGCGCCGTGAAGGGATTACTGCAGGCGGGGCTGAAGCTGCTCGTTGGAAATCAGGCCGTCGAAAATCGCCAGCACCTGTTTGCGATAGGCGTATACGCGATGCAGGTTCTCACGGAAGGAGGCCTCGAAATCGTGGGCCCTCATCCACTTCTCCAGCATCGTCCGGGGCACGTCGATATCCTGCCTGAGGGTATCGATGTCGTGTCCGCGGAGGAATAGGCCGTAAAAGAAGGCCGCTTCCCGCTGGGGCGCCAAGGGGTCGAAATCATCTCTCGCCGTCATAAAACATCTAGCGGAAATGTCAGTATAACGGCGTCCCCAGCCCTGTGGCAAGTACCAAATTGTTAGCCGCCCGTGGCGCCGGCAGCCTTTGGTTCGGCCCACGGCTTGCGCGTTCTGAACTCGTACTTTGCGATACGTACGACCGCGCTGGCCGCGTCGGAGCGAACCACGCGGCCCACCGCGACCAGTTGCAGCGGGCAGGCGCCGTCCAGCCGCGCCGGCCAATTCACGGCGCACTCGACGAGCCCCCCCCGCGACAATTCCGCTTCCGTGGTGAAGCGGACTCCGCTGCTGCTCATGTCGATGGTCCTGCCGAGTCCTTCCAGACCGGACGACTTGGCGCTGAGCGCACGATAGCGGACATGCTCCCGAAACGGAAATCGGTTACTTCCCCGGCGGTCGGGCGCGGAATGGCTCGGAATGGATCGTGGCGCAGTCATGTTAGTCTCTATGATCGGCGAGCAAGCCAATCGGAACAATAGGCGGAAATGTACAAAAAGTCACGTTCTAATAGTACTTTCTTCTCATTTATTTTTTTTGACAATCCGGTTAAGACCGGAGAAGGCCGGCGACTTGGCGGGCCGCGCGGATGGTTCTGATATTCTGACCTCATGGATCAGGAGCAGCTCCGGTCGTTATTCGAGCAGGTGCGCAACGGCGCGGTGGATGTGGAAGCGGCTATCAAGCGAATGCGCCATATGCCCTTCGAGGACCTGGGATTCGCCAAGGTGGACCATCACCGCGCCTTGCGGCACGGGATGCCGGAGGTGGTCTTCGCCCAGGGCAAGACGCCGGAGCAAGTCGCCGCCATCGCGGCGAGCCTGTTTGAAAACGCGTCCAACGTTCTTATCACGCGGGCCGACCCGACATGCGCCGCGGTGGTGACCGAAAAGCTGCCCGGCGGCGAGTATTTTCCCCTTTCCCGCGCCATCCGCTTCTGGCGGGACAAGACGGTGCGCGGAAAGGGTACGATCGCCGTGGTCTGCGCCGGAACTAGCGACATGCCGGTGGCCGAAGAAGCGCGGGTGACGGCGGAGGTCATGGGCAACGAAGTGGTGGCCATCCACGATATCGGCGTCGCGGGCATCCACCGTTTGATGACCAATCGCGAACCCCTGATGGAAGCGCGGGTGGTGGTAGTCTGCGCCGGCATGGAAGGCGCGCTGCCGAGCGTGGTGGGGGGCCTGGTCTCCTGCCCGGTGATCGCGGTGCCCACCAGCGTGGGTTACGGCGCCAGTTTCCACGGCCTGGCCGCGCTGCTGGGGATGCTGAACAGTTGCGCCAGCAACGTGACGGTGGTCAACATCGACAACGGC
>PLGA01000563.1:6687-6857 GCA_003139735.1 Bryobacterales bacterium
CGCAGGTTGGTGGGTTCGGGGCCGTCGTCGAAGAGATGGCCCAGATGGGCGTCGCACTTGGCGCACAGGACCTCGACCCGGTCCATGAACAGGCTGCCGTCTTTTTCGGTGCGAACGTTCGGCTCGGCGGCGGGGGCCCAGAAACTTGGCCAGCCGGTACCGGACTCGAA
>PLGA01000039.1 GCA_003139735.1 Bryobacterales bacterium
GGCGAAATCGAAGTAATCGTGGCCACGGGACCCGGCAGTACGCCCGATTGCGTCACCGTGATCTGCTGGCCCAATACCGTAATGTGCGCCACGCGGCCGGTGGACGTGTTTGCCGTGAAGGAGAAATTGACGATTCCGTTCGCAATCGTCCCGATGGTCAGCCAGCTCGCGTCGCTCGTGGGCGCGAAAATCCCCGCAAGAGAAGTCGTCGAAGGCAGCACCGGAAGCAGCGAGTCGGACCCGGCCGCGGCAACCTCACCCACGCTGGCCGGACCGACAAAGACGTAGGGCATTTCCTTGATCGCATTGTTGCCGGTGTCCGCGATGTAGACGTTGCCGGAGCCGGCCACGGCTACTCCGTGGGGCTCGTTGATCCCTGTGGACACCAATGTGGAGAGCTGCATTGTCGAGGGGCTCCACCGAGCGACGGTTTCACCGCGCAAGGCATAGACGTTGCCGGAGCCGTCCACCGTCAACGCCAAAGGACCCCACGGCGCCTCCGACGCCAGGGTAACCACTTGTTGCGTCGAGACATTCCACTCCTTGATCGCGTCGTTGAAGTTGTCCGCGATGTAGACGTTGCCGGAGCCGTCCACCGCCACTCCATCCGGATCGTCCAGCCCCGAGGAGACCAGCGTGGTCACCTGCTGCGTAGAGGCGATCCACTCCTTGACTACGTTGTACCCGTTGTCCGGACTGTAGACGTTGCCCGCGCCGTCCACGGCCACCGCGTCGGTATCGCCCAAACCCGGCAGCGGTGCGGTCAACTGCTCGGCCGCCGCATTCCACTCCATGATCCCAATGTCGGGATCCGCGACGTAGACATTGCCGGCGCCGTCCACCGCCAACCCTTCGGGCTTGAGCAGCCCCGACGACGCGAGCGTGGTGACCTGCTGCGTCGAGGCGCTCCACTCCTTGATGATTGTGTCGTTCGCCGGCGTGAAGTAGACATTCCCGGAGCCGTCCACCGCCACTCCCCAAGGGCCATACTGATCCACTGGCGAGACCAGCGTCAGCACTGGCCCCGGCCCCATATAGTTCGTTCCCGCCTGCGTCACCGTGACCGTAAGACCTGCGATGCTCAGCGTGCCCGTTCGTGTTCCCACGCCGCTAAACGCGTCGTAGGTGAACACGACCACCGCGTTCCCCGTGCCGCTGGCGCTCCCGGCGGAAATGTGCAGAAAGGAATCGTTAGCCGTGGCAGTCCAAGCGCCGCTGCAAGCCAGTACCACCGAAGAACTACCCCCGGCGCTGCCCACCAAAAGCGCATTGGCGCCAAGCACGGGGCCTGTAAACACGTACGCGGCCCCCTGCGGGCTATTCTTATCGGGAGCCCCGATCGCGGCCGTGCCCCCGCTCACCGAAACGGAGCGGCCAAAATAGTCCCCCGCCGCGCCATCCGAAGCCGTCAGTTCCTGTTGCTGGGTCCACACTCCCACGCTGCGCGCAAACACGTACGCGGCGCCCTGGTTGCTGTTCTTTCCATAAGCCCCGATCGCCACTGTGTTCCCGCTCGCCGACACGGAGTTGCCGAAACTGTCCCCCACCGCGCCATCCGAAGCGGTCAGCTCCTGCTGCTGGGACCACACTCCCTCGCTGAGCAGAAACACATACGCGGCGCCCTGGTTGCTGTTCTTGCCGGTAGCCCCAATCACCGCCGTGTCCCCGGCCAGGGAAACACAGAAGCTGAACGCGTCTCCCGGCGCGTCATCGGAAGCCGTCAGCTCTTGCTGCTGGGTCCACACTCCCCCGCTGCGTACAAACACGTACGCGGCGCCCCGGTAGCTACTCTTGCCATAAGCCCCGATCGCCGCCGTGTCCCCGTTCATCGACACGGAGTAGCCGAAGAAGTTGCCCAGCCCGCCATCGGCAGCCGTCAGTTCCTGCTGCTGGGTCCACACCCCCCCGCTGCGTACAAACACGTACGCGGCTCCCCGGAAGGTATTCTTGCCGTAAGCGCCCACCGTTACCGTGTCCCCGCTCACCGAAACAGAGAAGCCGAACATGTCCCACGTCGCGCCATCGGAAGCAGTCAGTTGCTGCTGCTCGCTCCACACGCCGCCGCTGCGCACGAACACGTACGCGGCGCCCTGGTAGTCATTCACATTAGGATCCCCGACCACCGCCGTATCCCCGTTCACCGACACGAAGCAGCAAGCCGGCAGCTTCGCCTGCTGGCTCCATGCCCCGCCGCTGCGTACNNGCCGTCAGCTTCTGCTGCTGCGTCCAGGCGCCGCCTGGCTGAGCCGTGGCCGCCGCGGCGAACGCCAGCAGCGCCACAACGCCTCGATAGCGCACATTTCCTCCTTACCCGATCCCCATCGATTTTAGAACCTTTTTTCTTATTATTCTATCTCCAAGCGCTCCGGCGCGCCGCCCGATCACCACAACTTTCACAAAAATAACTCCCTTTCCTTCCCATCGTTTACCCCATTTCCCATTTCGGACTCAATTCATACCCCATGCGACTCTGAAGACGGAGGAGTATTGTTATGACAGATTCTCAATTCGCAGCCAATCGCGCCAA
>PLGA01000123.1:0-10622 GCA_003139735.1 Bryobacterales bacterium
TTTTTGCCACGGGCTGCTAGGGCGGCGGGAGGAATGGCATCGGGCAACATGTACTTCGTGTCGGTAAGATGGGCCAACTCATGTAGGAACATGAATTGAAGAAACATGGGGCGATCGACTTTGCCGGAACCAATGGCCAATTCAGGCATCGAGGGTGCCCGGTCGGATGGTATGGCATAGGACCGACGCGTGATGGCGCCGTCCATGATGACAATGCGCTCGGGGAAGAAGGCCCTGCCGTTATCCCACAGTGTGCTTCGCATCTCCTGCTTCCAAGCCCACGGAACGCGCCAGTCTTTGGCAATCCGGTCTGAATCGATGAAATAGGCATACGCCTCGTGGAAATGTTCGGGCGGGCGGTAAGGCTGGTTGACGTGGAGCACAGTCGAGTCGTCGTGGAACTGCGGATCGTAATTCACCACGTAGCCCTTCGCGACAGCCATGTTGGCGAAGGCGACGGGGTCGAAGGGTTTAGTTTCGTACTGGTAGAGGCGGTAGGTCAGAGCGAGCGCGATGACTCCGAAGAAGAGGCACACCGCGATGATCTGGCGGCGGGGCATCACTTCTTGGCCTCAGGTGAGAACGAGCGCCCCTGCAGGATGCTCTGCCAGAAGAAGCCGTTCTGGAAAGCGAAGAGTGTAGCGACGATGGCATCGGGATTTTGGGTAGCCATACTGAAGGTGGGATAGAGGACGAGAGGCGTTAGAAGTAGCGCCTTGATCCCACGCCAAAGCTTCGTCCAGAGGGTGCCCTCGCCAGGCTCCCAGAATATGCGCGCCAGGATACCCAACGCCGTGGAGATGAAAAGAATGGTGACGGGAAAGATAGCAATCGCCCAGCCAGGGAGGACACTGGCCAGGACCTGCGGGGTAGCGAATCCGGCGGAATCGGCCGAGGTTACTTTGTGATGCACGAGTCCGACCCACGAGGCGCCGGCATAGTTTAAGGTAAAGGCAAGAACTATCAAGGCAACCACAGCCGCGTATTTCATATGTTCTCCTCGCGCGATTAAGACAGGCAAACTTCGAAACCCGATGGGTTCCCCGTCAACAATCGCTTGCAGGTCGCTTTCGGAAATCGAAGGCTCGCGTTTCTCTTGGGCAAAACCGTAATAAGCCAGCGCTCCACTTGCCCGTATATTGTACACCCGTGACTTGGAAGTGATGGCAATATGCGGTCCGTCGCTTCCACGCTTGCCGACAATCTGATTGTCCTTCCACCCGACCCGTACTCGAATTAATGAATGATAAAGGATGTTCTCGCCCATAAACGGCGTTCGAGGAAGTCTGGCTGGACTAGGAACGGAGTCGGCTTCGGTCCGCTGATGCCGTTGCACCCGCGCAATCGGCCGCACTACGGCTGACCCGACCGGAGAGGCACGCCAGGTTGACCCGAGGGATCTCATCTCCGTCCGATACAATGGGCGTTGCCGCCATCCATCTGGTCGCCAAGGTGAACTGCTTCGCTGCCGCTGACCGTCTTCGACTGCAAGGGAATCTCCGCTACCCGACGCGAGCGCATCGAGGCGGCCGTCGAGGCCGGCGGAAAGCACTTCGCCCAGCCGTTCGAAGCCTGGATCGCCGCGGACCCCTTTTCGGGGCGGCGTCCGGGTACTGATCACGGGGCCGCAGGGCTTCGAAAGCGAAGCGCCCAAGCGCATCGCACGCCCCGCCGCGCGCCGGCGCATGGCCGCCGCGCAGCGGAAACGCTGGGCAGCTGCCCCGAAACGGCTACGCCGTAATCGAGAGCGTCGCCGGGGCGTAAGCGGGAGCGCCAAACGCCGCTACCGCGTGGGTCTCACCGTCCTTCAGGGCGCACTGCCCCCGGCGGCACATCAGCCTGCTGATACACCCGGACGTAATCGACGAGGTACTTCTGCGGAAAGACGCTGTCATCGATGGGGCCGCCGCTCGAGCCGCCCAAGGCCAGGTTCATCAGCAGATACTGCGCGTGCCGGAAGGGGTTGTCGTTGTTGTCGTCGGCCTCGGTGAGTGAAAACGTGTAGAACTTTTGCTGGTCGCAATAGAAGTCCAGGCGGTCGGGGAACCATTCGAGGGCGTAGACGTGAAAATCGTCGAACGGCTTCTCGACGGTCACCCGGCCCCCCGCCGAAGCGTGCTGCCCTTGCCTGGAGAAGTGGATGTTGGCGGTGACCGTGTCGGGATTGCGTGCGAAGTACTCCATGATGTCGACCTCACCCCCGCGGGGCCAGCCGCCCGAGGTGCCCAACGTCCAAAACGCCGGCCAGATGCCGCGGCCCTGCGGCAGCTTGGTGCGGATCTCGATGCGGCCGAATGTCCAGGAGGCCTTGCGGCGTGTAATGAGGCTGGCGGAGGTGTATTCGGCGAACTGCCGTGATGCTTGTCCCGTGGCCGCACTGGGATCGTAGCGGGGGTTGGCGAACCTCTCCTTGCGAGCCTCGATCACGAGGACCCCGTTCTCCACACGGGCGTTTTCGCGGCGGTCGCGCGTGTAGTACTGGGCTTCGTTGTTGCGGACGAAGCCCTCTTCGTAATCCCACTTAGCCGGATTGGGCGGCCCGTCCTGGTCGAATTCGTCCGACCAGACCAGCTTCCACTGTTGCGCGGTCGCCAACTTCGGCGAAAGCAGCAGTGCCAGCGGCAACCCGCTGAAGACGCGTCTCAACACGACATGCCTCCTTGACAATTCAGCCGGAATTTCCGTTTTGGACTTCCCGGTCCCATTCAGTATAAACTGAACCGCCGTCCTTTGATCCTGCAAACGCGCGCGCGCCCGGGCGGCTTGCCCGGCAAGCTGCCCGCACTCCCTGCCCTGACCGTATTCGACCAAGGGAATCACCTCCGCCAGGCGTGAGCGCATCGATTCGGCCGTGGAGGCCGCCGCCCAGCGCCTCGCTCAGCCGTACGAGCCTGGATCGCCGCGGCCCCGTGCCGGGGCGGCGTCAGGGCGCTCATGACGGGGCCGGAGGGACGGTCACGTTCGCTTCCGACGAACCGCCGACGACGATTGCGCAGCGTCAGGGGAGACGAACTGGGCCTAAAGCGGCTGCCCGAAGCAGCGTCGCCAAGAACTCAAAGCCGGCGGTCGCACCGCGGAAGGCGGTTGGCCGGGCGAAGGCGGCGCGAAAGCGACGGCTGTGGGGGAGGGCGCAAGGCGGGATGCGCCGCTGCGGCGGCGGTGGCAGATGCGCCGGCCGGGAGCGGGCCCGGCACCGCGGTGGAATAGCAGGAGTGGCTCAACGAGTCGACAACACGGCCACGTGGTTCTGGTGCAGCGTTAGTCACCCGGCGTGACGCAAAGACACGCTTGGTGTTAGAAGCGAATGACGGACACTCGAACATAACAGCGCGGATGGCCGCGCACCACCCTGGTGTTTGCCGGCCGTATTTTCCGCGGGCCTGCTGCGATGTACGATAGAGATGGACCGAAGAAATGGCTCCCGGATCGAATGTCCGGCTCCCCACGCATCGCCCCCGATTCGGAGAACGAAGACTTCATGACCATATTCACCCGATTGGAGCAATGGGAGGAGCGTGGCATTATCTCGTCGGAACAGCACACACTCCTGGCAGGCCTATCGAGTGGCGAACCCTTTTCTCTTTTTCTCGAGCTGAACATTCTCCTCTACGCTGGTATTCTGGCGTTCGTTGCCGGCCTCGGCTGGACCGCCGCCACCTGGTCACGGCAACTGGGCGACGTCCTCGTGTTGACCATCCTCTCTACGTCGCTCGCCGCCTGTTTTTGGTACTGCTTCTCCCGCGCGCCTGCCTGGTCGCCTGGGGAAGTTCCTTCGCCCAACCTGGCATTCGACTACGTGGTTTACCTGGGCAGCCTCATTTGGTCCGTGGAACTGGCGTATATCGAGAACCGGTTTCATCTGCTCGCCGGACAGTGGGATCTCTATCTGTTGGCGACCGCCAGCCTCTTCTTCTTTCTCGCCTATCGTTTTGACAACCGCTTCGTGTTATCGCTCGCATTGTCCTCGCTCGCTGGATGGTTCGGGCTCACCATCTCGCACTGGCCATCCGATCAGGACGCGGCGTACCGGCAATATGCGGTCCTCTACAGCGTGATGGTCGGCGGCGCCGGAGCCGCACTTCAGCGCCGCGGCCTGAAATCGCATTTCTTCGCGACCTATCTGAATATCGCCGCCAACGTTCTTTTTTGGGCGCTCCTCTCAGGGGTCTTTAATCGCGAGGGCGACTTCGTGTGGCCTCTTTGTCTGCTTGCCGCCTGTGGCGCATCGCTCGCATGGGGCCTCGCGCGCCGGCAGTTTCCCTTCGTCGCTTATGCCGCCGTCTATGGCTACGTGGGCGTCAGTTCGATCCTCATTCGCGACATGAATAGCGGTACCGCTGTCCTCAGCTACTTCGTTTTTACCGGCGTCGCCATGATCGCCATGCTGGTCCAGATCGCGCGCCGCTTTGGGAAGGAAGCGTGAGAGCCTACACCGCATCCAGCGAAGAAGCTCTACGCGCGCGCGATCTGCTGAAGGACTGGGCCGGCGAAGGTTTTCTCACCGAAGCGCAGTACCAGCGCATGGAACAGGAAACCGTCTGCGATCTCCGCCGCACCAACATTTTCCTACGGCTCCTGCTGTTCCTCTTCACCCTGATCATCGTGGGTGCCGCGGTTGCGTTGTTCTTCGTGCTTTTTCTCTCGCAAACGGCGACGCAAACGAACGGTATTTTCCTACTGTTCTTCGCTGCTATTTCCTATCTGTCCGCCGAACTCGCCGTCTCCCAGGCCCGGCTCTATCGCTACGGAATAGAGGAAGCCCTCGCCGCCTGCTCGGTCGGCCTTCTCTGCGCGGGAATGCAGGGCGCTTTCTTCAGCGGTCACCCCTATTCGCCGGCGCCGGACGGAGCGGGATTCCTGGTCCCCGCTGCCGGTGCCATCGTTTCGCTCTGGATATGGCGTCGTTTCGGGATCTCCTATGCATCTCTTGCCGCGATGATCTTTGTCGTCTGGCTGCCGGGCTTCTGGACCGCGTCCCATTCGGCGCAGCATGTGATCGTCGCGGCGTTCTATGCAGTCGGCCTGTTCACCGTGGCCGCGGTACGTCCGCGCCATCGGTTGACGTATCTCAACAATGAGTATGCGATCGCCGAAGCACTCCTCTGGCTCGGCATCTACTTGGCGATCAACCTCCAGCTTTCACCGGTGAACTTGTTCGGGCAGTGGTGGGGCAACCGTCGGACCACCTCCGAATTTTCAAGGCCGTTCTACTGGCTTACCTGGGTGCTGATCTGGTGCTTGCCGCCCCTCGTGCTCGGGCGTGGTCTGCGCCGGAAAGACCGGTTTGTCATCGGAGTGGGCGCGATCGTCGCCATCCTGACCCTGGTCACCAATAAGGCTTATCTCGGCTGGCAGCGGCATACCTGGGACCCGATGCTCCTGGGCGCACTGTTGATCGGCGTCGCGCTCTTCCTCCGGCGCTGGCTCGCCGGAGGGCTGGGCGAAATTCGCCACGGCTTTACCGCCCAGCGCCTCTCGGGGAGGGACAAACACTGGATGAACGCCGGAGCCGCGGCATTCGGACTCCTATCGCCGCACCCAATCACGCCGAGCCCGCAAACAGGCAGCCCCGACGTCCACTTCGGTGGCGGAGATTCGGGAGGCGGAGGCGCTAGCTCCGATTACTGAACCAAACGTGCCAGTAGCGTTAGCGTAGGCACATGGCTGTAAAACGCGCGCTGCCCCTACCCTTAACCGTCATCAACTGCAACGGCATCTCCGCCACCCGACGGGAGCGGATCGAGGCGGCGGCGGAAGCCGCCGGCCAGCGCCTCGCTCAGCCGTACAGAGGTTGGATCGCCGCGGACCGTCCCGGGGCGGCGTCCGGGTTCTCGTTACGGGGCGGCAGTGCTTCGAGCGGGCGGTCGCGTTCGCGCGCGACGAAGCGCTGGCGACGATCACGGAGCGAGTCCGAGAGACGTTAGATTGGTCGGAGACGTGAGAGACTGGTTCTGCGAAGAGCGTCGCGGCGGGAGGCTGAATGCCAAATCGGGCGTTTGATTTGCGCGCTACAGATTTCGAGTTTCGCGCCCGCTTCTGGATCATCGGCGGGTGCTTCTGGCTGGGGTTTACTCTCTACGCAACTCGGGATATGAATTTCGCGCTGGCTGTGGCGCGATGGTTGGCGGGTGCAGGTTCGGCCCACGTAAGCACTTACTCCCGCGCGATTTTGGGCTGCGGCACGGCGCTGGCCGCCACGGCGGCGCTGATCCGCTCCTGGGCGGGGGCGTACCTGCACAGTTCCGTGGTATACGACGTCAAACTGCACAGCGACCGGTTAACGGCCGACGGTCCATATCGCTACGTCCGCAATCCGCTTTACCTGGGTACGGTCCTGCTTGCCCTCGGCCTTGGGACCATGGCTTGCCGCCTTGGTTTTGCGGTCATCGTCGCTGGAATACCCGTTATCGTGTATCGCCTGATCTTGCGTGAGGAAGCATGCCTGCTCGCATCGCAGGGCGAAAGTTACCGCGAGTACTTCAGGGCTGTCCCGCGCCTCATACCTGCTCTGCACCCGCGCGTGCCGGTCGGCGAAGCGCGCCCCGATTGGGTGGACGGCTTCACAGGTGAGGCGTTCATGTGGGACATGGCCCTTGGCATGGCGGCGTTCACCCTCACTCTGCGCCAAGCTTACTGGTACGTCATCGCCGGCGCCGGCTTCGCCGCCTACGCCGTCCAAGCCGTGATGCGGAGGGTCCGGTAGCGTCACGCAGCGGGTCCGGGAGACCACAGAGGACTGACGGCGAAGATCCCTGGAGCCGGCTGATGCGGTGCGTCGGCCGCGCAGACCTGGATAGCTGGAGTGAATCCCACGTGCGCCACCATCGGCCAATGGCGGCCTGGGGTAGTATGAACACAGCATCGCTTTTGCGATGACATGATATGGTAAGCATGTGTGCACGCCGGATTACGGCAGCTTGACGTGGTCGAACCGAACCGACGTGGTCACCGTGGGTAGCGCCGATGATACCGCGAGGCCCGCCGACAGACTTGGCCCCATTGGGATCGCCGCTTCCCCGACCTTCACCCACGCTTCGCCATCGGGCGAAACGGAGGCCATCACAAGCGTTCCCTTACGTTCCAACCGCAGCCAATAGGGATCCATCAAGCGGCCATAGGTCACATACGGGGCCGGGAGATTCGATCCGCTGGCCACCGTCGACGCGCTCTCGCCGGGCGCGCGTCGGACCACAAGATTCGTCTGCCAGGCGCCACGGCTGCCCGCGGGTGCGCTGAGGGAGCGCACTACCAGCAGCGACGCTTGCGGGGATCCTTCGTCGAAGCCGTCGCGGAGCATCAGGCCGAAAATGGCGGATTGTGAGGCCACCTGCGGCACGAAACGCGCGGTGATTGCGCCGTCCCCGCGCAGCGGAGTCCATGCGAAATGAAACTCATCCCTCGCTCCGCCGATGCCATGGCCGGCTCCCTCCACGGCGTACTGCTCTCCGTCGAACGCAGCCGAACCAGGCGCCGACGCTCCAATATCGAGATGCCGCCAGCCGGGGGGAAGGCCGTCGGCAATCTCGATTTCCTGCGAATCCGGACCGTTTGCAGCCGCCACCGCATAGCGGTACAGTTCACCGGGCTTGACCTCCGCGTCCAGGTACTCTGGGGATGCCAAGCCGCTCGTGATCGCGCGGAAGGTCCCTCCGGCCACGGCGCGTTTCACGGCGTAACGCGGCTTTCCACGAATAGCAACCCACGTCAGCCGAATTCCGCCGGCGGCGGCCTGCGCCACCAGTCCAGCGGGCGCGCAGGAAGCAGGCAGGTCATCCGGAGCGCGGCCGCGGGTGAACAGCAACGTGCCGAAGCCGGTATGGTCCGCCCCTTGCGCCGCGCCCTCGGGGCGCACCGTTGCGGCCGCTTGTGCGGTAAACGGCGCGGCGAGCCCTGCGCGGTTCACGAAGTGGTTGTAAATTTCTTCATAGACCGGGCGCAGTGGACCGCGCGGCGAGATGACGCTGTGAGCATACATGCCGGTCCGGTCCAGGTCGGGCGTGAAGGGCACGTCCCGGCCGAGATTGTAGCGCGCCGTATATTCGAAACCTGCCAGCAGTCGATTGTTCGCGTAGCCATATAGGTCCAGACCCTGATGCCAGGCGATTTCCGATGCGTCGCCCAGGTGAGCCAGCCCGAGCTGGGTGTGAGCTTGATCCCGCCCGCTCTCCTGGCTCTCGCCGTTCTCGTAAATATAGTAGGTGAGGCGGCCGTCTCCTGCGCCGTTCACGTAATACCGAAGGTCGCGCTCGAACATGGCGCGGTCGTCGAGATAGACGGCCATTGCGAGCATCGTCTTTGTCGCCGCGGTATCCCAGTTGCCATTGGCGAATTCCGCGAAATCCTTCAACGCCGGATAAATGGCTTCGCGGCAGGTTTTCCCGAAGCGTTGCGCGCCGGCCTCCGGCCAACCGGCTCCGGTGTAGCGCAAGATCTCCGCCGCATTGATCATCTTGAACGGTCCCAGACCGGCCATCAAGACCGCATCCGCACCCGACACTCGCTTCAGCGTTCCGGACCACGCGTCTAGAATCTCCACGGCCGTCACCGCGTGGGCCTTGTCGCCGGTCACCGCCCAAAGAATCGCATTCTGGTAGGCGGCATTGGCGTCCTGGTCGAATTCGCCGGAGTGAACATTGGGATTGCGGCCGATTTCCTCGAAAGGCCCGCGCATGGCGTAGTCCGCCTGCGATTGCGGATGCGAGCGGAGCTTTTCATAGCCGGCGAAAATGGGTTCCTCGCGGTTCGCCACCGCGCGCTTGATTCGTTCCAGATCCTGGCGGCTGTGCAGCAGCCCCGGGTGAACAAAAGCGAAGCGCTGCTGCGCCCGCGCTCCGGCGCAGATGGCCACGGCCGCCAGCAGCATTGCCCCAAGGGTTCTCATTTGGCGATCCCGTATCAGCCTACAAATTTCCATTCGGCGACCTCGTAATGAGGGCCGCTTCCACTCCCGGAACGCTTCAGGGACCCTTCCCCCTGCCAGCTCAATGTCACTTCGCTGAGCGAGGGATCCCAGGTTCCGTCGTCTTCGTACAGTACTGCCTGCGCCGGACTATTGCCGTAAGCCTGCACATGAAGCCGCCAACTGGCCGCGTCCGCAGTGTGCGCCGTAACTTCGGCCAGCGGAAGAATCGAGCCTCCCTTCACGAAGAGCGGGATCTGTTCCAAGGGCACGTCGATGCGGATGCGCTGCTTGCCCGGATACCGCCGGCCGGTCCAAAAATCGACCCAGTCGCCCGCCGGCAAATAGACGTTGCGGGAGGCCTCGCCAGCCACCACGGGGGCCACCAATAGCGATTCGCCCATCAGATACTGATCGTCGACGGCCCAGGTCGCCGGGTCGTCGGGATAGTCCATCACAAGGGCGCGAAAAGGCGGCAATCCCTGGCGTTGATACTTGACGAAGGCGGCGTGCAAATACGGAACCAGCCGCATGCGCAGCTCCAGCACGGTGCGGCACTTCGCTTCCGCCTGCTCCCAGTCCGCAGCCAGCCGGTCGGCATTATTGGCGGCGCGCTCCACCTGTTTCCAGGGCGGATTCTTGATGTACCAGGCGTTGATCAGCGCCATGGGCGAGAGTACGACCGACTGCAGCCGGCGAATCAGATCCTCCGTGTCGTTGGCGTTGCGCAGTTCCGGGGTCCAGAGCAGCCCGGAGAAGCCCATGTTGACGACGCCGCGGATGAACTCCTTGTGGTCGTAAAGGTCGCTATAGAGCACGTACGGGTAGGGCGCTGCCAGCGCGCCAGAAGAGCGGACCAGTCCGTAGGTTCGCTCCTTTCGCTTATCGAACACGCTCTGCAGCGTGTCCTGATAGCGCTGCCCGAAGAGACAATGCATCTGCTCGCCGTCGGCGCCCGAAGGGAAACTCGCCAGTTCGGGCCACGACCAATTGCCGGTGAAGTCCGAGTTGTCGCACTCGTCCAGTTTGTAGCCCGAGACTCCCAGCGCAATGTGTTCCTTCTCGTGGTAGTCGGCGAAGATCCGCCGGGCTTGTGCGCCGAGAAAATCCGGCACAACTCCGCCCCAGACTTCATAATCGCCCGAATAGGGCAACAGCGCTTGGTAGATGGGCGAATCGGGGTGCGTGAAGGCGTGCTCCCATAGGTTCAGACGATACGATTGCACCGCCAGGTCTTTCACCAGCCGCGCCGGATCGGGATATTTGCCGCTCCAGACGAAAGTGCTCGAATAGGAGTGCGTTTCCCAGCTTGCCTCGAGCCCGATCACGTCGCAGGGAATGCGGCGGTCGCGGAATTCCGCGGCGAGTTTGGTCACGTCGTCCTGCCCGTAATCGTTCTTCACGCGATACCACACGCCCAGTCCCCATCGGGGAGGCAGTGGACCGCCGCCGGAAAACAGGTTGTATCGCTGCACCGCTTCCCGCATATGCGGGCCGCCGAAAACATACACGTCGGCGCCTTCCGCCCCGGGAATTTCCACCATCACCTCGGTCGCTTCGTTGAACCGGGAGTTCCGGTACGCCGCCGGCAGCGCATCCTGACCGATGGCCGCGGATGATTGCGCGCCCGCGGCCTGCGCACCCTTAGGCGCCTTATTGCCGCCATAGAACGTGACATACCGCGCGGTATCCACCAGCACGCCGTAGCCGCCAGTCGTGACGT
>PLGA01000123.1:10636-10906 GCA_003139735.1 Bryobacterales bacterium
CGCGTTTGGATCCGGAGCCGTTCACGGCCACCGGACACTTGTCGACGCCCGGAAGGATCGCGAATCCGGATTCAGCCGGAGGATAGCGCCGTACGGCTACCGGCGTGATTTTCTCGGGCGCTCCGAAGCTGAACTTCCACACGCCCGGATAAAGATTCCGTGGCACGGCGGGCGCCTGCGCATCTGCCCCGCGGCCTTGCAGCAGGACTCCGCCCGCGCCGGTCGATTTCAGAAATCTGCGTCTGTTCATGCTCATGCCTCCGCCGCGAG
>PLGA01000496.1 GCA_003139735.1 Bryobacterales bacterium
TGGCGGAGGAAGAGGGATTCGAACCCCCGAGCGAGTCACCCCGCTAACGGTTTTCAAGACCGCCGGTTTCAACCACTCACCCATTCCTCCAATTCCAGGCTAGCCGATCTTCGACGCTTGCGCAACGGACGGGGGCGCTTCAATGGGTAGCTTTGACGAACTTGCCGGGAGGGAACTTGGGGTTGAGCTTGACCTTCTTGATCGAAAGGCTCTCGGTTTCGCGGCCGTTCTGCATCCAGCTCAGCATGTGCGGCATGGTGACGCCGTCCTCATTCTTGTACTTGCTCAGCCAGATCTGGGTGACTGTGTCGCCGGATGTGTGGGCCATCATCATGGGCAAGTAAGTCTTGCTGTCGATGAAGAGGCGGACGGCGAAATCGCCGGGGCCTTTTCCTTCGAGCGCGTAGGCCATGCCGCCGTCCGGCGTGGGCGTCTGGTCGACCACCGCGAACTGGATGGGGAAGCTGGTTCGGTCCGCCAGCAGGAGCGCCAGAAGATAACGGGCGAAGGTTCCCTTGAGGTCCTGACGGCGGGCGGTGAGCATGGAGCCAGCCGCGCGTTCGATCATGGAGCTGTCAATCTGCGAATCGGCCGACATGCGGATGTCGGACCACTGCTCGTCGCCGTTGAGACAATCGACCACGGTGGGAGCGCCCACGGACGCGGCCATCTCCGGGCTAATGCCAACCCCCATGCCGGCGCCGATCTGGACGGTTTGCTCGCGCAGAAACTTATCCGGAAGCTGGATGCTGAGGGTCAGGTCGCTGGCGATGGCCCCGTTGGTGGCATCGCCCGAGACCGACAGGCTCTGGACCGCGGCGAGCCGGCTGCCGCCCATGGCTTGGCGCGCCTGGCGGAGAATGTCGTCGGTGGACGGCTGCGCTCCCGCCATGAGCGTGAACGTCAGCAGCAAAAGGGCCTCGCGCATTCTCAACATTTCCTTTCCGCACCGAAGCGCGCTAGTTGTAGTATAAACCGCGGGCGGCAGACGCCGGGCCAAAGCCCGGCGGCAGGCCAAAGGCCTGGCCCCACTCAGGTTATACTGGAATTGCCGAAACACTTCCGTGCAAGACTCCATTCGGATTCGTGGCGCGCGGGTCCACAACCTCAAGAACATTTCGCTGGACATTCCACATAACCAGATGTCGGTGGTTACGGGGGTGTCGGGGTCGGGCAAATCGTCGCTGGCGTTCGATACCATTTACGCGGAAGGGCAGCGGCGCTATGTGGAGTCGCTATCGGCTTATGCGCGGCAATTCCTGGAGCGCATGGAAAAGCCGGACGTGGATGAGATGGACGGCATCGCGCCGGCGGTGGCGATCCGGCAGAAGAATACCAGCCGGAATCCGCGTTCGACGGTGGCGACTTCCACGGAATGTTACGACTTTCTGCGGCTGCTCTACGCGCGCGTAGGCCGGACGTTTTGCCCGAAGTGCGGGACGCAGGTGCGGCGGGATACGGTGGACGAAGCGGCCGCGCGGCTGCTGGCGCTGCCGGAAGGGTCGCGATGGTACGCCTTGTTTCCGTGCGGCGAGCATGGCACGACGCAGGCGTTGCGCGACCATCTGTTCGAGCTGCGCAAGAAGGGTTTCAACAGGCTGGTGCAGGACGGGCGGCTGTTCGAGTTTTCCACGCCGGAATCGCTGCTGGACATCGATTTCTCGAAGCCTCTATTCGTGCTGGTGGACCGGGTGGTTATTGGCCCCGACCTGCATCAGCGGCTGGTCGATACCATTGAGATCTGCTATCGCGAAGCGGGCGAGGCGATCTTCGAGACGCCCAGCGCGCCCACCGAACGGGTTCGCTTCAACGAGAAATTCCAGTGCAAGACTTGCGGCGCGGAGTTCAACCCGCCGGAGCCGATCCTGTTCAGCTTCAACTCGCCCTTCGGAGCGTGCCCGCGCTGCCAGGGTTTCGGGAACACCATCGATTTCGATATGGACCGCGTGATTCCGGACCAGTCGTTGTCGCTCGAGGAAGGCGCGGTAGATCCATGGACGAAACCGAAGTACCGCTCATGGCTGGGCAATTTCAAGAAGGGTGCGCGGGCGGCGGTGCGGCTGACGACGCCGTTTCGCAATCTCTCGGAGGACGAGCGCGAGGCGGTGTACGCCTTTATCCGGCGGTTTTTCGACCATCTGGAAACCAAGAAGTACAAACTGCACGTGCGGGTCTTCCTGAGCCGCTACCGCGGCTATGCGCTGTGCCCGGAGTGCAAGGGCGCGCGACTGCGCAAGGAAGCCTTGTACGTGGAGGTGGGCGGCAAGAACCTGGCGGATGTGGCGCGCATGAACATCGCGGAGGCGGCGCAGTTCTTCGACTCGCTGGCATTGCCGCCGGAAGAAAACGCCATCGCCGATAAGATTCTGATCGAGATTCGCCAGCGGTTGAAGTTCCTGAACGACGTGGGTTTGGAATACCTCACGCTGGACCGGCTCTCGAGTACGCTTTCCGGCGGCGAAGCGCAGCGCATACAGCTTGCGACCAGTCTGGGATCGCGGCTGGTGGGCGCGTGCTACGTGCTGGACGAGCCTTCGATCGGGCTGCACAGCCGCGATACGGGACGGCTGATCCGCATCCTCGAAGAGCTGCGCGGCTTGGGCAATACCATCGTGGTGGTGGAGCACGATCCGGAAGTGATGCGCGCCGCCGGTCGCATCGTAGACATGGGGCCGGGCGCCGGCGAACACGGCGGACGCATCGTTTTCGAAGGCTCGCTGCCGCAACTGCTGGCGTCGCCGGACGGCAATGGCTCCCTCACGGCACAATATCTGCGCGGCGATTTGCAAGTGGCGCCCGGGCGCCCGCGCCGGCCCGTCAATCCCAAACGCCTGCTCCAGTTCCGCGGGGCGCGCGCCCACAACCTCAAGAATATCGACGTGGAGATTCCGCTGGGGATGCTGGTGGTCGTCACCGGGGTTTCCGGCTCCGGCAAATCCACCCTGGTCCACGACGTGGTCTACCGGTCGCTCGATGCCGCGCACAAAGCCATCGACGCGCCGCCCGAAGGCGAAGAACGGGACGCCGCGCCGCGGCCCGCCATGGCGCGGGTGGAAGGAGCGCAGTTCATCCTTCACACCGTCATGATCGATCAATCGCCTATCGGCCGCACTCCGCGCTCGAACCCCATAACCTATATCAAGGCTTTCGACCACGTCCGCGCCCTGTTCGCCTCCACCCGCGAAGCCGAAAAGCGCGGCTACACCGCCGGCCACTTCTCCTTCAATATTCCCGGCGGCCGTTGCGAAACCTGCCAGGGCGACGGCACCGTCACCGTGGAAATGCAGTTCCTGGCAGACGTGGAACTGGTCTGCGAAGAATGCAAGGGCACCCGCTATAAGAGCGGCATCCTGGAGATTCGCTACAACGGTTTGAACATCCACCAGGTATTGGGGCTGACCGTGCGCGAGGCCATGGGTTTCTTCCACGCCAACCCCCGCCTGGTGGACCGGCTCAAGGTGCTCGACGACGTCGGCCTCGGCTACCTCCGCCTGGGCCAATCCGCCACCACGCTTTCCGGCGGCGAAGCCCAGCGCGTCAAGCTGGCCGCTCACCTGGCCGCGTCGAGCTGCCAGGGTACCCTGTTCATTCTCGACGAGCCCACCACGGGCCTGCATTTCGACGATGTGCGCAAGCTGCTCGACGTGCTGCAGCGACTGGTAGACCTGGGCAACACGGTGGTGGTGATCGAGCACAATCTCGAAGTGCTGAAAACCGCCGACTGGATCATCGACCTCGGCCCCGAAGGCGGNNGGCGGCGCCCGCGGCGGAGAAATCGTAGCCGCCGGCACGCCCGAACAGATCGCAAAGTGTGCCGCTTCCTATACCGGCCGCTATCTGAATAAGCTGTCAGCCATCGGCCATCGGCCGTCAGCCACACCCGGGCCAGCCTTTGCCGAGCGCTGATTGCTTCGCGCCTAAATAAGCTTTCAGCTATCGGCTTTC
>PLGA01000299.1 GCA_003139735.1 Bryobacterales bacterium
AGCGCGTAGGAGCAGTACCAGGTATCCTTGGCGGGCTGGCGCACATCGACGCGGCTATCGGCGGCCACACCGACGATCTCCAGTTCCGGCACGCGCTGGTTGCTCTCGCCGATCGTGATGTGGCGGCCGATGGGATCCCTGCCGGCGAAGTATTTTCTGGCGAAGGCCTCGTTGACCACCGCCACTTTGGGCGCGGCGGCATCGTCGCGGTCGGTGAATTCGCGGCCGCCGCGGAGCGGAATGCCCATGGCGCGGAAGNNCGGCGGCGGCCACGCCGGTCACGCCGGGAATGGCTTCCAGGCGCTGCTGCAAGTCGCGATAGAACGCGACGGCGAGAGGCGGCGAGGGGCGGCTGGCCGCGGCATTCACGCCGAACATCAAGAGGCGTTCCGTGCGGAAGCCAAGGTTGACGCGCGTGAGGTTGAGGAGGCTGCCGGTGAACAAGCCCGCGCCCACCACGAGGAGCAGGGAAAGCGCCACCTGCAACACCACCAGACCGCTTCGAAAGCGCGCGGAGACTCCCGCGGCCGCCATGTTCGACGCCTGGTTCTTCAAGGCCGCCGCCAAATCTGGGCGCGTCGCCTGGAGCGCCGGAACCAATGCGAAGAGCAATCCGCTGGCGAGCGAAAGCGCCAATGTGAAACCGAGCAACGGCAAACTGAGCCGGCCGTCGAGCCAGGGGCCTCCGAAATCCTTGGGCAACAAGCGCAGCAGGCCGGCGGCGCTTCCCTTGGCAATCAGGACGCCCAGCGCGCCACCGGCCAGCGCGACCAGCAGGCCTTCCATCAGGAGTTGCCTGACCAGCGATCCGCGGCCCGCGCCGAGAGCCAGCCGGATGGCGATTTCTCGCTGCCGGCCGGCGCCACGCGCGAGCATGAGGTTGGCCACGTTGGCGCAAGCGATCAGCAGCACCAGGCCGACCATGGCCATGAGAACGTCGAGCGGCTTGCCGAACTTCTCGCCAAGGGCGTTGATGCCTTGCGCCGCGGGTCTGAGCTGCGCCCGGTGATTCAGGAATTCGTCGCGATCCTTGTCGGTGCGCATCTTGCCATAGCGCGCCAGTTCGGCCTGGAGGATATCGCGGTAGGCCACGTCGGTAGCGGCCTGCGCCTGGCGCACGGTGAAGCCGGGCTTGAGCCGCGCGAAGACTGTCAGCCATCGGAAGCGGCGGTCTTCGAGCGCGTCCCACGCGGGCTGGACGGTCTTCTGCAGAGCGATGGGCACGTACAGGTCCGGTTCCTGTCCGGACCGCAATCCGTGGAAGCGCTCCTCGGCGACGCCAACCACTACGATGGGGTGACCATTGAGCACGACGATCTGGTTCAGAATCGCCGGGCTGGCGGCCCAGTGGCTCGACCAGTAGCCGTGGCTCAACACGGCCACGGGATTGGCGCCGGGCGCACCGTCATCCTCCGGGGTCAGCACACGGCCAATGGCGGCGCCGACCCCCAACTCCCGAAAGAAATTCCCGGAGACCATCTCCGCCGTACCCTGCTCGGCGTTTCCGTGGAGGGCCAAGGTAACACCCGCGCTCATGCGCGCCACCACGCCGGAAAACGCCGGGTCGCGGTCGCGCAGATCGCGATACATCGGATAGGAGAAAACCGATTCGTTGCCATCGGTGGTGCTGCTTCCGGGAGCGTTGTAGTTGGTATGGAGCACGACGAGGCTCTCCGGATCGCGGACGGGAAGCGAGCGCAGCGCCACCTGGTCGAGCAGCGAGAAGATCGCGGTATTCGCTCCGATGCCGAGCGCCAGCGACAGCACCGCGACGGCGGTGAAGCCCGGGTTCTTCCGCAGCGCGCGGAATCCGTAGCGAAGGTCCTGCCCGATTTTCGAGGTTCCGGACATCTGGTCTATTGTATGTCCGCGGGGTGGCTTGGCCTTTCTTATCTGTGTTTATCGGTGTTCATCCGCGGCCAATAAGCCTTTGCCGAGGAACTCCGCCAGCGCCTCCTGCCACGGCCGCAACATCGGCAGTTTCGTGTTGAGCAGGAGGGCTTTGGCGGGACGCGCGGCCTTTCGGGGGAATCGCGCGGCGGGGACCGGAATGGCGGTNNGTTGGTCAGATGATAGATTCCCGAGGGGGGCGCGGCCGCCAGCAGACGCCGGGTGCCCTCGGCCAGATCGGGCGCGTAGGTCAGGTTGTTGATTTCGTCCGACACCACTTCGATGGCGTCCCGTTTTTGGGACAGCTCCAACATGATGTCCACGAAACTCTTCTTGGAAAGCGCGCTCTCCCCCCTCGGCCCGAAAATCACCGCGGTGCGCAGCACGTACCACTGCCCGCCATGCTCGGCGATGCGCCCTTCGCCAAGCAGCTTGGACCGCCCGTAAACCGAGAGCGGCGCCGGCGCGTCCTCTTCGGCGTACTCGCCCTGGACGCCGTCGAAGACATAGTTGGTGCTGTAGTGGACCAGCGGGACGCCCAATTCCGCGGCGATCCGCGCCAGTGCGCCGGGGAGTTCGGCGTTCAGCAGGAAGGCCGTTTCAGGCCGGTCTTCGGCGCCATCCACGTCGTTGAACGCGACGCAGTTGACGATGGCGCCGGGGACGAATCCAAGGCCGGCGATCCTGGCGCGCAATGTGGGGAAATCGGTGGCGTCGATGTCTTCCCGGTCCCAGCCAGTCCCGTCCGAATAGAGCTTCAGGAGCTGTCCGCCGAGATTGCCTTTGGATCCGAGGACGACGACGTTCTTCATGGGTGAGCAACCGCTCTCCGCAAGATTAAGCAACCGCTCTCTTACGTTCGCGGCTCCGAAGGAGCAACTCGTTCCGAGCCGCGAACGTAAGAGAGCGGTTGCCTCGCAATCATCTCTCGATGCCCAGTGCGCCGGCTACCCTAACAAGCGTCGTTACCAGGCGGTCCACGTGTTTCTCGGTGTGGGCGGCGGTGCAGGAGATGCGCAGCAGGTTCTGCGCGGCGGCCGGACGCAGCACCGGGTTGATGTAGATGCCTTCGGCGAGCAGCGCCTTGCAGAGCCGGCACAGAGCGAGCTCGTCCTCGATGACCACGGGGACGATGGCGGTTTCACCCGGCAGGACGCGGAACCCGCGGGACCCCAGCTCGTCGCGCAGCAGTTGCGCGGTGCGCAGCAGGTGCAGGCGGCGTTCGGGCTCCTGCTTCATCACATGGAGCGCCGCGCCCACCGCGGCCACCGAGGCCGGAGGCAGGCTGGCCGAGAATACGAACGGCCGGGCCGTGTGCTTCAGGTAATCGATCACGTCCCGCTCGGAGGCCACAAAGCCGCCCACCGAAGCCAGCGACTTGCTGAACGTGCCCATCACAATGTCCATGTCGTCCAGCAGGCCCAGGTGCTCGGCCGCGCCGGCGCCGGTCGGTCCCAGCACGCCGATGCCGTGCGCCTCATCCACGTAGACGCGGGCCCCGTAGGGCTTGGCCAGCTTGGTGATGCCTTCCAGATCGGCGATGTCGCCTTCCATGCTGAACACGCCTTCGGAAACGATGAAGATCTTCTCGTCGGGCGGGCAGTTCTCCAGGCAGCGCTCGAAATGCTCCATGTCGTTATGTCGGAAACGCATGGTGCGCGCCGGCGACCGCAGCGCGCCTTCCACCAGGCTGGCGTGCAGGTTGTGGTCGCAGATCATGACGTCGCCCTTTTCGGTAAGGGCGGAGAGCGCGGCGTAATTGGCCTGGAATCCCGTGCCGAAAATGATGGCGGCTTGCTTGTGGACAAAGGCGGCCAGCTCGGCTTCCAGCTTCACGTGCATATCGAGCGTGCCGTTCAGCAGGCGCGACCCGCTGCACCCGCTCCCGTACTTGCGGATGGCCTGGATGGCGGCTTCCTTCACCTTGGGATGGTTGATCAGGTCCAGATAGTCGTTCGACCCGAACATCATCACCTTGCGCTTGCCCAAGCGGACTTCCCCCGGCGCGCACCCATCCCGCTCGCCGAAGACCTCGAAATACATGTAGAGCCCGGCGGCCTGCAATTCACTAGGACGAGTGAACGCACGGCACTTTTCGAAGAGGTCGTTCGATCCGCTCGCTTTCCTCTTGCCGGAGATGTCGCTAGTCGATGAGCGCATGGTCCTCAATTCCATTCGTAAATTCGGTAGGTCTTGTACCGTTTCGCCCCCATAGCTGTCAGCGAGCGATTCATCAGTACATTGTCCTCGAGTATCCACGACATTTCGCTAGGGCCGTACCCCAAACGCTTTGCGTTGCGCCACAGCGCAACGTAGAAGCCGGCCGCCACGCCGGTGGCGCGATACTCCTCCACTACCCCAAGTGCAAGGACCCGAACATTCTTGACCAAACGTTGATAATACAGGATTTTGATAAGCCCCGTGGGAAACAGGCTTCCGTTCGTATGGATCAGCGCCTGATTGATATCGGGAAGCGCCAGCGCGAAACCCACCACGCGCCCTTCTTTTTCGCCGATCAGCACCAGGTCGGGCTTGAGAATCTGCTTCATCTCCTTGCCCTGGAGGAGAAATTCCTCGCGGGTCATCGGAACGAATCCCCAGTTGCGCTCCCAAGCCGAGTTGTATACCTCCCATACGTGCTCGACGTCGGCGTCGAAATTCTTCATGTCGATCGAGCGTATGCGAACCGCATGCTTCGCCAGCGCCTTGTCCGCGACGCGACCGATCTTGTTCGTGTCGAGCGTATCGGAGTGTTGCAGGTAAGCGTAAAAGTCCTTGGCTTTCCGCAGCCCCAGGCCATCCATCAAGACCGGATAGTATGGCGGATTGTAGGTCATCTGGATCATAGGGGGCGAATCGAAGCCTTCGACCAGCATGCCACATTCGTAGTTGGTCGACGGATTCATCGGTCCACGCAGAAACTTCGCCCCACGGTCGAATACCCACTGGCGCGCCCGCAACAGCAGGGCGCTGGCCACCGCGGAATCGTTCGCGGCTTCGAAAAAGCCGAAAAAACCCGCTTGTTCGTCGTGGAACTTGTTATAGTTCCGGTCTNNTCCACCCGCCCCACCACCCGGCCGTCCTCGATCGCCAGGAAGAACTCGGCGTCGGCGTTGGCGTAAAACGGGTGCTTCGACCGGTCCAGCAGTTCCTTCACCGCCATCCGCAACGGGGGCGCCCAACACGGGTCGCCACGGTAGAGCCGGTAAGGGAGTTCGACGAACTCCTTCAGCGACTTCTTGTTATCCGCTGGAACAACCTCAATTCCTCCCAATCGCTACGCCCCTTTGTGAAAGCTTCCGGTAAATAAACGGGGCTCCCATAATCAAAATCCATGCCAGGGCGGCCCCGGCCAAAAGATCGACCGAATAATGGTATCGAAGATAAACTGTAGCAAAAATGAGGGCCGGAGTGTAGGCCAAATAGACCCGAAAGAGCCGTTTCGATACCAGTTGGCTGCCCCAACAGGCCAGAATAGTCAGCTCCGTGTGCCCGCTCGGGAAGCAATCGAACGCGATCGATTCCAGGCGGTTAAGCCCACCCTGCATGGCGGCAAATAACCATAACCCTCGGAGCGGCGCGTGCTGCAGCGGCGCCAGAAGAAACCGCGGTCCCCGCGCTGGTACCAGCAGGTACCCGATATAGGACGTAAGGAATCCCAACGCGATTAAAAAAGCGTAATATTGGAAGTTTTCGTAATTCCTTCGCCTCCAGATCGCATATGCCAGCAGCAGCACGGCCGGCAAGAACAGGGTGTAGGCGATTTGCAGGAATTCCGTCAGCGCCGGCGTCTGGATGCGCTCCAGCCAGACGCACGGATTGGCGTGCCAGAAGCGGTAATCCAGATCGGCCAGCGCCTGGTCCCCATTCCAGCTACGGACGGCCGGGACCAGCCGCGCCATCTCCTTATAGCAAGCCCCAACGTAAGGCAGGGGATACCAGTTGCGGAAGAGCCAACTGGTGGGATTGGGACGCTTGACTTCAAAAATCAGCAGCGCCACGGCGGCCACATGCACGGCGGCGAACTGCGGCGCTTCCGGAAGACGGTTCCACCATCCGAGGATCAGCACTAAGGTGAAAGCCTGGTAGCCCAGGATCACCTTATCGACGGGCCAGAAGCGCGTGTCTCCAGGCGGGCCGGCAACCCGCTTTACCATTTCAGCCAACCCGATTCCTTGTACCAGGCGAGAGTCTCCGTCAGGCCCGCCTGCAAGGTGGTCTTCGCCTCAAAGCCGAGCTCCGCGGCCGCGCGGCCCACATCGCAGGTCCAGGACGGGCAGCGCGCCTCCCGAATCTTATCACGCGACACGATGCCGGGCGTACCGGTCAGCCGGGACCACGCTTCTGCGCACGCGCCCACGGCGTAGGCGGCCCCGTAAGGGATGCGCACGACGCGCGGCGGTTTGCGTCCCATGATGCCGGCCGCCGCCTGGCTGAACTCGCGCCACGAAACCGGTTGGCGCGCGGCCAGGAAGTAGGTCCGGCCGGCAGCCCGCGGGTCGCGCGACGCCATCGCCAGAGCATCGGCCAAATCCNNACAATCACCGCGTCCGGCAGCAGCGCGCGCACCCTCCGCTCGGCTTCGAGCTTCGACCGGCCGTAATGGGAGACCGGCCGCGGTTCGGCATCCTCTTCGACCATCGCGCCCGGACCCACGGCCGCCAGCGAACTCACATGCACGAAGCGAAGCGCCCGGCCAGCCGCGGCCTTGGCCAGTGTTTCGGTGGCGCGTGCGTTGCCGGTTTCGTAATCGGCGGCCCGCAACGCCTTGGTCACGCCCGCCAGGTGGATGACCGTATCGACCCCGTCCAAAGCTTCATCCAGGCCCTGACCCGTGGACAGATCGCCGAAAACCGGCTGCATTCCCGGCGGCAGCGGGCGCGCCAGCGTCTTGCGGCGCACCAGACAGCGCGCCGTCTCTCCGGACGCCGCCAGTTTCTCCAGCAGATGCCCGCCGACGAACCCTGTACCGCCCGTAATGAGCAGCATCAGCGCGGCGTGGCGCGGAAGGCGACTTCGCCGAAGTAGCTTTCCGCGGTGGTCCCGGTGTGTTGGGAGTTGATCTGGAGGCGCAACCCTTTCACGTGGGGCGCCGGCCTGCCATAGGCGCGCTGGTAATCGTCGGCCAGGTTGCGATTCTCCGCGATCCACTGGTTCAGGCCGGCCTCGCCCGATTCGCAGACCACCGCGAAGACGTGAACCAGCGGGATGAACCCGGCGCTTTCCGCGGCTCCTTTGGGCGCGGTGCTATCCCAGATGTACGAGACCACTCTTCGATCGGCGAAAGCCACCATGACCTGGGCCGCCTGATCGTCCGTCAGGGAATGGCGGAAATCGCCGCCGCGCGGCAACTCCGTGACCTTCCAACGCCAGCCCAGGTAGGGCATCTGGGCCGGGTCCACATCCACGCTATGTTCCAGCGCGAAGGACGATTTCTCGCTCTTCAAGTGCAGGCACGGACCCGCCGCGTCCGCGCAGACGGAAACCTCCGGCTTGCCGTGGTTCACTTTGATCTGCCAATCCGAAGGCATTCTGCCGGGGGGCCAGTTCGCCGTATCCAGGGCTATCAGGGCCACCTGGGAACTCGATGCGCCAAGGCCGAGTATAAGGGCAGTGCAAACCAACAGGATCTTCAAAAATCCTCTCAAAGGCGGGCGCGCCGTAGTCATTTTCAATATCGCACGTTGCGCTCCCGTGGGGCCAGCCCTTACGGGCTATTTAGGCTTCCAGCAGCCGCGAAATCTCGTCGTATAACCGCCGCGTCAGCTCGTTGCGATCGCCCCGCGCCAGGCCGCTCACCGGGATCGGATCGCCCACCCGGAGGCTAACCTGGCCGGCGCGTATATGGATGGAACCCATGGGCAGCAGCCGGCGCATGCCCACCAGCACGATGGGGACCACCGGAACACCGGCTTTTATGGCAATGTAGGCGGCGCCTTCCTTGAACTCGCGCAACCCTTCCACCGAACGCCCGCCCTCCGGAAACAGCAGCACGGAGACGCCGCGTTCGGCGATCATGCGCGCGCCCTCGCTCATGCTCCGGAGCGACGCGCGCGCGCTCGAGCGATCCACCTCCACGTGTCCCGCGCGCCGCAGATGCGTGCCCAGAAACGGAATGCGGAAAAGCCCCTTCTTGGCGAAGAAACGGAACTGGTACGGTAGCCGCGCCAGGATCGCGGGGATGTCCATGAAGCTGGCGTGGTTGCCCACGAACACGTACGTACCCTTGGGGTCGAGCTTCTCCAGCCCTTCGGCGCGCACGCGGATGAAACTCACCGCCAGGAGCGACTTCGCCCAGAGCCGCGCGATGGAGTGCTGCCGGTTGCCGGTACGGTCGAAGAAAGAAGCGCACAGCGAAAGAGTGCCCATCGCCACGGTCGAGAGCACGATCAGGGGAGTGGAGAACAGCAGGGACCGCAGCAGACTCATCGCTTCGCCCCAATCATAGCAGGGGCGCCGCTTTTAGTGCGATAAAGGAAGATCATGAGCAAATCGCTAGTCATTCGCAAGGACGGCGCCCTCGATCTGTTGTCGCTGGGCGCACTGGTTCACCGCCTGGATACCGGCGTGATTCCATTTCGCAAGGCCACCGAGTGCCGGATTCACGTCAGCGGCGGGGAGTTCAACGTGGCCGCCAATCTGGCGGATTGTTTCGGCATGGCGACGGGCGTCGCCTCGGCCATGGTGGATTACCCCATCGGCGGCCTGATTGCGGAGCGCGTCAAGGCCATGGGCGTGAAACCCTTCTACAAGCGATTCCAGCACGACGGCGTAATGGGACCCAACATGGCGAGCGTTTACAGCGACCGCGGCTGGGGCGTCCGCCCTCCGGTGGTGTTCTACAACCGGTCGAACGAGGCCGGGGCCCTCTTGAAGCCGGGCGATTTCGATTGGAACGCCATCTTCGGCGCCGGCGTGCGCTGGTTTCACAGCGGNNGATCTCAACTTCCGCGAAAAGCTCTGGAATCGCTCGGGCGGGGTGGAGCGCGCGCGCGAGGTGCTGGGGCGCATCATCGAGAACGTGGACGTGCTGGTGGGCAACGAGGAGGACTTGCAGAAAGGCCTGGGCGTCGCCGGCCCGGAGGTCGCCGCCAAATCCAAGCTCGATCCCAGCGCATTTTTCGGCATGATCGGCCGCGTGGTCGAGCGCCACCCCCGGATCAAGGTGGTCGCGACCACCCTGCGCGAGGTGCATTCCACCAACCGCCACAGTTGGGGCGCGGTGGCGTGGGTGGGCGGCGAAACCTGCGTGGCGCCGGTCTGCGAGCTTGACGTTCTCGACCGCGTTGGCGGGGGCGACGGCTTCGCCTCCGGTTTCTTCTACGGCCTTCTCACCGGCGAATCGCCGCAGGAAGCCGTCAAACTGGGCTGGGCGCACGGCGCGCTG
>PLGA01000408.1 GCA_003139735.1 Bryobacterales bacterium
AGCCTGGCGGCTTGCGCCACGCCGGGGTCCGCCCCACATGCCGCTCAAGCGTAGCAGCGGATCTCGAAAATACGGGCCTGGGGGTCTCCGTTGGTCGCCTGGACCTCTACCAAAATGGACTGGGCCTCCACCGGGTCGAAATGGTGGCGGTTGAGACGCTGAAAATTGTTCTTCACAACGGCCAGCGTGCGGTCGCCGCCATCCGAGGCGCGGCAGGTCAACGTGTAGTCCCTGACAGTTTCCGGCTGCGGGGCGCGCAACAGGTTGATGTTCTGGACCTCCTGCGCGCTCAGAGTCAACTGGCGGCGGAAGCCGGTATCGAACGTGATCTGGACTTCGCGCAGCAGGCGGGGCTTGTCCCATCGCAATTCGATCCAGGCTGGGCGGCCTTCCGACACCGGCGCCGCCCAATGGTGGACTTCCACCGGGTCGCCGCGCTTGTCGGGGATGTCGCGCGTGAATCCGTCGAGCGCCAGCGCCGCCTTGGCGGAACCCGCTTCGGCCGAAGCGATGGCCGTGGCTTGCCGGGCAACGTCGAGCGGGTCGCGGTTGGGGCGCCCCTTGATGGTCTGGTCGTCGCGCAGCAGGGCCTCCTGAAGCCGCGCCACCTGGCCTTGGTCCCGCGCCAGCGCGCGCGGCTCGATTCCGCTTGCCACGCATTGCGCGGCGGCCACGCCGATGGCTTGTCCTTCCACGGCGCACGTTGCCATCACCCGCGCGGAGGTGAAAGCCACGTAGCTGGCGCTGATGTTGCGGCCGGCCATGAAGAGATTCGTAATGTTCCGGCTGTAGAGCGAGCGCAGAGGGATGTCGTAGACCTCGGGCGGGCTGACGGTGGTGTTGGGCGGCAGGTCCGGCCGGTCGAAACCCTCGGGAGGATGCGCGTCCATGGCCCATCCGCCAATCGCCACGGCGTCCTCGAAACGCCCGCTCATCAGGTCCTGCTGCGTCAGGACGTGATCGCCCGCCAGCCTGCGGCCGCCGCGCCTTCCGGGCATCATCCCGATCCAGTCCATGGCCCAGTATTCGCTATCGGGGCAATCGCCGCTGTTCTTGATGTAGTCCCACACGCCGAGCACGATGGAGAGCAGCTCGAAGCGGATCCGCTCGTTGTCTCCGATAATGTCATGGTCTCCGCCCCATTCAATCCACCAGTAGCCGTACTCCCAGGAATCGACGGGACGGCGGAGCAGTTGCTGCTTGCCGATCTTGCGCGCCCATTTGGGGGCCGTGAACGGCATGGGGTTGTGGTACAGGCGGGAGGTGAACAGGATGCTCGATCCCAGCGTCAGACCATCGGGCTTTTCGGGCGCGAGCGACTCGCCGAACTCGGCGCGCGCCTCCCGTCCGGAGCGCATCTCGGCCCCGGCCTCCAGGCCCAGGCGGCAATCCCCCGTGCAGTCGCAGAAAATCCGCGCGCGGATGCGGTAGATGTGCTCGCTCTTGTCGCAGCGCGCCGCAACTTCGGTGATGCTTCCACCGCGAACGGCGGCCGAGCACAGCGTGGTCTCGAGCAACAGCGTAATGTTCGGCTCACTGACCACCTTGTCGTAGAGCAACAGGTCCCACAGCTCCCAACAGCGCTGCGGGTTGTTGACCGCGTCGGCCAGGCGCAACTCCTCGATCAGGCCGCCCTCGCGCCAGCCCGGCCGCCCGGTGTGCTGATTCGCGCCGACCACGTGCATCTTGACTTCGCTCGACGAATTGCCGCCGAGCCGTGAACGGTCCTGCAGCAGGACGACGCGGGCGCCATGCCGCGCTGCCGCAATCGCCGCGCAGACACCCGCCAGGCCGCCGCCGGCCACCACCACGTCGGTTTCCAGATCCACCAGCCGCAGGTGCGGTTCGGTGCGGGCGAACGCTGCCTGCGGCGGCGCAATTCGGCCGAAATCGGGACGCGCGGGCTCGCGTGGCTCCGGGGCGGCGTTCTGTGGGGCGGCGTCCGCCAGCGCGATCAGGGAATAGCCGCCGAATCCGGCCCGTGCGAGAAAATCCCGTCTGTTCAATATGGGCCCCTCCGCCATTCTATCCCCTGCCGCGTCCGTGGAAGGGTTGGGCGTAGAATGGCTAATTGGAAGGGGCAGGCTGGCAGGGCCGCGGCTGCGTGGTGGGCGAATAGCGACGATATGACGTGCGCGCGGTCCATACGCGTCCGGGGCGTTGTCCAGGGGGTGGGATTTCGTCCTTTTGTATTCCGCCTGGCGCATGCCAACACTCTCGCGGGCTGGGTCCGCAATGGCGAGGATGGAGTGGAGATCCACCTGGAAGGCGCCGAGGTCGCGATGGACGCGTTCCTTCGCGACCTGCGCGCGCAGCCTCCGCCGGCCGCGCGCATCACCGAGCTCGACGTGCGCTCCGCCGAGCCTGCCGGTTTCGAGGGCTTTTCGATTCGCGAGAGCCGTTCCCAAGGGGATCCCTCCACGCGCATCTCGCCCGACCTGCCCGTGTGCGAGGAATGCCTGCGGGAACTCTTCGATCCTTTGGACCGGCGTTGCCGGTACCCCTACATCAACTGCACGAACTGCGGTCCGCGGTACACCATCACGCAGGCGCTGCCCTACGACCGGCGCAACACCACCATGAGCGAATGGCCCCTCGACCAGGCCTGTGCCCGCGAGTACCACGACGCCGCCAACCGCCGGTTCCATGCCGAGCCGGTTTCGTGTCCGGCCTGCGGCCCGCATTACTATTTTCTGTGCGGCGATCGAACCATATCGGGGGACGCGCCCGGCATCGCGGCTGCGGCTGAGTCGTTACGCGCCGGGAAGATTGTCGCCATCAAAGGAATTGGCGGCTATCATCTGTCCTGCGACGCTGCCAACCACGCCGCAGTTCTTGCGCTGCGCGAGCGCAAGTACCGGAAGGAGAAGCCGTTCGCCGTCATGGTGAAGAACCTGGCTTCGGCCCGTGCGCTGACGCATCTTACGGCGGACNNCGCACGGAGCTTGCCGGAGTGGCGCCGAACAGCCGCGAGCTTGGGGTCATGCTGCCCTACGCGCCGCTCCACCACCTTCTTTTCGAGGCCGGCGCTCCGGATGTGCTGGTGATGACCAGCGCCAACCGTTCCTCCGAACCCATCGCCTACGCCGATGAGGACGCGCGCCGGCGCCTCGCCGGAATCGCGGACGCATTCCTCATCGGCGAGCGCCCCATTGCCCGGCGGGTGGACGATTCCGTCGCGCGCGCGGGGGCCTTCGGTCCCGCCATCCTGCGGCGCTCCCGGGGTTATGCGCCTGGAGCCGTAGCGAAATTCGCGGTGGACCGTCCGATCCTGGCGGTCGGCGCCGACCTCAAGAACACGGTCGCTCTGGTAATCGACGGGCAGGCGTTTATCAGCCAGCACATCGGCGATCTCGACCACTACCAGGCGCGCGAAGCCTTTCGCGAAACCATCCGCGGCCTGCTTTCCATGTATCGGGTTCGATCCGAAGATCTGCTGGTGGTTTGCGATAGCCATCCCGAATACGTTTCCACCGCGCACGCACTGGAGCTTCCGGCCGGGGAACGAAGATCGGTGCAGCATCATCGCGCCCATATCGCCTCCGTGCTCGCCGAGCGCGAGGCTTGGGACGAACCCGTGCTCGGCGTCGGTTTTGACGGCACGGGCTACGGCGATGACGGAGCCATCTGGGGCGGCGAGATTTTCGCGGGCAGCATCGCCCGCGGTTTCGAGCGGGTGGCGCATTTGCGGTATGCGCCGCTTCCGGGAGGCGACGCCGCGGCGCAGCGGCCCGTGCAGGCCGCCGCCGGCTTTCTGCTGCACATGGACGGCCTCCCCAGTCTGACAGCGGCGCCGTTTCTGTTTCCCGAACGTTATGAGGCCGCGCGAAAGCTGGCGCGATCCGCCGTGCGAACATTCCTTACCAGCTCGATGGGACGGCTATTTGACGCGGCTGCCGCCTTGTTGGGATTCCTGGGCGCTATCAGCTTCGAGGGCCAGGCGGCCATGTGGCTGGAACACATCGCGGGCGCCGCCCCGCTGCGCGACGCATATCCCTTTCCCCTGGCCGATGGCGAGCTCGATTTCCGCCCTCTGCTGGCGGCGGTGGCCCATGACCGCCGGAGCGGGCGAGACCCGGCCGAGATTGCGCGCGCTTTCCAATTGGGCGTCGCCGTGGGGATCTGCGAAGCTCTGGAAACGCTGCGCCAACGGACCGGGATCGAAACGGCCGTCCTCACGGGAGGAGTGTTTCAAAACGAGATGCTGCTCGATGACATTCATTCGCTCTCCGCCGGCGGGCGGCTTCGCATTTGGACGAATCGCGCCGTCCCGGCGAACGACGGGGGCATCAGCCTGGGGCAGGCCGCCATGGCCGCCATGGGAGCGGGACGCCCGAATGCATGAGCTTTCCGGCGGCCGGCGCGCCGGGCCGTTGTACCATGCGGCTAATCGCGCTACGATGGCGCTCAGCCGGGCAGGTTCACTATGAGAATTACCTGCGAATGGAGCTTGATGAATCCACGTAAGACTTCCCACATCAGGAGGCTGAAAGTGAAAACGATTTCAGACGGACTGCGGCCGCGGTGCGCGGTGGCGCTCGGCCTGTTGCTGACTGCCGGACNNGGCAACGGAGTGAACCTCCAGATCAAGGCGGATCAAATCACGGCGCACATGCCGCCGACTTTCCACGGCCTGATGACCGAGGAAATCAACTACGCATTCGAAGGCGGCCTCTACGCCGAGTTGATCCGCAACCGCAATTTCAAGGAGATGGTTCCGGCGCGCGTCAACCGGCAGAACCCCGATCAATCCACGCCGGCCAAGGAGACCAAGGACCTTGTGCATTGGTCTCTGGTGCAGGAGCGCGGCGGCGCGGGTTCGATGATGCTCGATACGGCCGCGCCGCTGAACTCGGCCGTTCCCGCGAGCCTGAAGCTGACGGTTTCGCAGGCTTCCGGAGAACAGCGCGTCGGCGTCGCCAACGACGGCTTCTGGGGCATTCCAGTGAGGCCCAACACCACCTACAAGGCCATGTTTTACGCCAAGGCCGCTGGATACGCCGGTGGAATCGAGGCTTCCATTGTGAGCAACGACGGCGCCACCGTCGCGGCGGCCGCTCAGGTTTTGAAGATCGGCGACGGCTGGCAGAAGTACGAACTCACGCTGACGACCCGAAACGTGAAGGCCTCCGCGGACTACAAGTTCGTGCTCAGCGCCAATCGCCCGGGCGCCGTGTGGTTCGGCTTCGTGTCGCTGTTCCCTCCCACCTACAAGAACCGGACGAACGGATTCCGCCCGGACATTATGGAGCTGCTGGCCGGTATAAAGCCCCAGTTCCTGCGCTTCCCCGGCGGCAACTACCTGGAAGGCAACACGTTCGATACGCGGTTCAATTGGAAGAACACGATCGGCCCCATCGAGGAGCGTCCCGGCCACCTGGATGACGCGTGGGGCTATTGGTCTTCCGACGGCATGGGCCTGCTCGAGTACCTCGGCTGGTGTGAAGACCTGAACATGGAGCCGGTGCTCGCCGTCTTCGCCGGCTACTCGCTGCGCGGCCA
>PLGA01000489.1 GCA_003139735.1 Bryobacterales bacterium
GTGGGAAAACGAATTCGACGCCGCGCGCGCCCGCCGGGTGCTCGATGGAGAGTCCGCCGCCGATGCTGCCGAAATACCCGATTCGGCGTAGGGTGCAGGCAAGGCACCTGATTCAGTCGGGAATAAAAATGTGAGAAAAAGTCCTCTTAGGAGGTGGTTGGATATACAATCGATGCTTGCCAAGATAGAAATGGAAGCGTCGATTCAACTGTCCAAATTCAAAAAACTAACGGAGATTTTCGGGCACATGTTCAGCAATTTCCGCACCATCGTCAATTCCGCTTGCCTCCTGCTGATCCCACTCTCAACCCTGCTCGCACAGGCCGACCGCGTTGCCAGTCGGATCGACCCGCAGCAGACGGTCGTCTTGAAGGGCAATCTGAACTCCAGGGCCAAGGCGAGTTCGGATCTGGGCCCGGCAGATCCTCTGTTGAAGCTCCCAGCCATAACAGTGATATTCCGGCCCGCTCCAGCCCAACAGGCGGCCATCGAACAACTTCTCAGCGAGCAGCGCGATCCGGCATCGCCGAACTATCACAAGTGGCTCACGCCGGAACAATACGCTGATCGGTTCGGTCTCAGCCCGAGCGACATCTCCAGGATCGTTGCCTGGCTGCAGGCGGAGGAATTCAAAGTCGAGCAAGTGGCGCGGTCGCGCCAGTGGATCCGGTTCAGCGGCAATGCCGGGCAAGTGGAGAACGGGTTTCATACCGCGATTCACCGTTACCAGGTCGAGGGCGAGTTGCACTTTGCCAACGCGGCCGAGCCTTCCATTCCGGCGGCTCTGGAGCCGGTCGTACTCGCAATCCGTGGCTTGGACGACTTTCGCCCGAAGCCGCCGTACAGCAAGAAAGGCCGCGCCACGCCGCGGGCGAATGGGACCAACGGTTCCCACTATCTCGCTCCGGGCGATCTGGCCACCATTTACGACATCGCTCCCCTCTATAACCACGGGTTTGATGGGACGGGGCAAACCATCGTCGTCGTGGGCCAGACCGACGTCGATCCGGCTGACGTAGCTTACTTTCGGCAATACTTCGGCCTGCCGCCGAACAATCCGTCGCCCCTCGTTGTTGGCGACGATCCTGGTACAGTTCAAGGTGAACTGGACGAGGCCAACCTCGATCTGGACTGGGCCGGCGCCATCGCGCCAGGTGCAACCGTCGTTTATGTGATCGCTAAGAATGCGTGGGACGCCGTGGCGTACGCCATAGACAACGATCTCGCTAAGGTGATCAGCGATAGCTACGGCTATTGCGAGCCGCAGATCTCTTCGGCCCCCCTCACATCCGCACTGAGCCACCAGCAACAAGCCCAGCAAGCGAATCTGCAGGGCACCACCTGGATTGCCGCCTCGGGCGATGCCGGCGCCGCGGCTTGTGATGCCGGCGTTACCTCCGCCGTCAATGGCCTCGCCGTTCAACTGCCGGCCAGCATACCCGAAGTGACTGGCATAGGTGGAACCGAATTCACTGAGGGAAGCGGTACATATTGGGGCGCAAGCGGTTCGGCGCTCAAATGGATCCCTGAGATGGCCTGGAACGACACCCAAGAAAACGGTTCGCTCGCGGCTTCCGGAGGGGGAGCCAGCATTTTCTTCTCGAAGCCGTCCTGGCAGGCCGGCCCAGGCGTCCCAAACGACGGATGGCGAGATGTACCCGACATGGCTCTTGCTGCCTCACCGTACCATGACGGCTATGCGATCGCTATCAATGGAGGCTTGGCCTCGTTCGAAGAAGGTGGAACCTCGGCCGCTGCACCTGTCTTCGCCGGTATAGCTGTTCTCCTCAATCAGTATCTCGTCTCAACCGGCGCACAATCGCAACCCGGCCTACAGAATATCAATCCGACCCTGTACAGGCTCGCGCAGGGCACATCCGACCTTTTCCACGACGTTACCGCGGGAAGCAATATCGTTCCCTGCACCGTGGGCACAACGAATTGCCCGACGGGCCAACTCGGGTACACCGCGGGACCGGGATACGATCAAGTCACGGGGCTGGGCTCAATCGACGCTTACAACCTCGTCACCGGATGGGCGACGCCGGCATCGAGCGCGAGCATCACAACGGTGGCCGCCAATCCCGCGACCATTGCCACCACTGCCAGCACGGTATTGACCGCGACGGTGAAGGCCGCTTCCGGAAACACCTCTCCCGGCGGTACCGTGACCTTCACCGCGGGTAGCACAACCCTCGGCACGGCCCAGCTTTCCGGATCGGGTGGCTCGTCCACTGCGATCTTAACCGTCGCCGGCAGCACGTTGGGAAGCGGAAGCAATCTGATCACGGCAACCTACGGTGGCGGCCCTGTCTTCAACTCCTCGTCCGGCACGGCGACGGTGACCGTCAGCGGGTCCACGCCTAGCTCCCATGTCACGGTTTCGGTCACTCCCGATCCGGTATATCAGCAGGCAGCCAATGCCGGCGGGTATCAGTGGTTCTATACCGTCACGCTAACGGAGACGGCCGGAGTCGCCACCACTGTCACGAGCTTCACCTTTAGTGGCGCCGACTACTCTTCGGACATTGCGAGTTGGTTCGGCAGCACCACCTTGCCAGCCAATGGAAGCCTTTCCGCCAACCTCGAATGGAAGGGCCTCACCGTGCCTGTCAACGTCGTCATCGCCTTCACCGGTCGGGACTCCGCCAGCGCCACACCGTGGACCGCGCAGATTACCGTTCCCTTCCTCGGTCCGCAGGTGGTGCAGGGCTATATCATCACGACGGTTGCCGGTAACGGCACGTCAGGGTACTCCGGCGACGGAGGCCCTGCTACTCATGCCCAATTCAACGGGCCTAACGGTGTTGCTGTAGACGGCGCGGCCAATCTGTACATAGCAGATTCGGGCAACAACGTGATTCGAATGGTCGCGTCCAATGGTACGATCACCACCGTGGCCGGTAACGGCATCGCCGGCTACTCTGGTGATGGGGGCCCAGCGATCAGCGCGGAACTGGATGGCCCAGCCAAAGTCGCTGTTGATGGCATTGGTAACCTGTACATCGCAGATTTTACGAACAAGGTGATCCGGGAGGTCGTCCCCAGCCATGGGATCACAACGATGGCTGGCAATGGCGGCTGCTCATCCCAGGGTGATGGTGGCCCAGCCACCAGCGCCTCCCTCTGCTTTCCGCTGGGCGTTGCGGTGGATACGGAAGGCAACTTGTACGTGGCAGACGCCGTTAATGAGCGAGTGCGCAAGGTCGCCACCAACGGGACCATCACCACAGTGGCTGGCACCGGGACTGCCGGGTATTCCGGCGATACGGGGTTGGCCACTGAGGCACAGCTCGCCTATCCGACAGGCCTTGCTGTGGATACGCTCGGCGACCTCTACATTGCTGATACGGGCAACCACGTAATCCGCAAGGTCACCCGTGCCGGAATCATCACCACGGTGGCCGGCAACGGCACGCGAGGTTACTCTGGCGACGGACGCCCGGCGACCACTGCTCAACTGAATTCGCCAGAGGACACGGCGGTGGATGGCGTCGGCAACCTGTACATTGCAGATAGCGGTAACTATGTCATCCGTGAGGTGACCGTTGACGGTACCATTGCTACGATTGCTGGCAACGGTACGTACGGCTATTCGGGTGATGGAGGTCCCGCCACCAGCGCTCAACTGCGTGACCCGTTCGCAGTCGCAGTTGACGGGGCCGGGCACGTCTACGTCTCGGACTCGGATAACTTAGTCGTTCGCCTGCTGACACCCCAGGCGTCCGGCTCAGGCTCCGCGGCGCTAGCCATTACGAAAACCCACCAGGGCAATTTCTCTGTCTGGGGTGGAACCTACACTATCGTGGTAGGCAACGCCGCCGGCGCTGCGCCCACATCCGGTGCCGTAACAGTTACTGAGAATATCCCCAGCGGGTTGATTGTATCCGGTATGTCGGGAACGGGTTGGTCCTGCTCTGGCGCCACATGTACGCGCAGCGATGTGCTCAACGCCGGAAGCAGTTATCCTCCCATCACCGTCAACGCAGGTACGTCTGGCGTCCATGCCTCCCAGGTGACCAACCATGCCACCGTGTCGGGCGGCGGATCGGCCTCCGCCACCGCCAGCGACGTGACCCAGTTTGCCGCCTCGGCCGTCGTTGTGACTGCCGGCTCGTTGCCGTCCGGGATCGTAGGAGGCAGTTACTCCACAACCCTGTCTGCCACTGGCGGCGTTGCTCCTTATAAGTGGACTCTAGCATTGATTGGCAGCAGCCTGCCGAATGGTCTCGCACTCGATCCCTCCGGCGTGATCTCCGGAATCCCAACCGCGGCTGGATCTTTCAGCTTCAATATCAATGCCAACGATTCCACCGGCGCCTGGTCATCCGGCGCGTTCCAACTCACCATCAACCCAGCGCCGTCCGGCATTCTGACGAGGTCCGGAATCTGCGCCCAGATCGCGTCCGGTGGCGCCTGGATGACCACGCTGACGGTTGCCAACATCGATACGGTCCCGATCCAGGTCAAAGTTAACTTCTGGGGGGACAACGGACAGGCCCTGACGCTGCCGCTCACCTTTCCCCAGGAGGGCGGCGGTGCGCCTGCGAACGCGTCCTTCGTGGAGCGCAGCCTGGCGGTGGGTGCATCGTTAGTTATCCAATCGTCTGGCAGTTCCGCCTCGTCGACAGTGGAGGGGTGGGCTGAGATTCTCGCGACCGGACCCGCCGGCGCTTTCGCCATTTTCCGGGATCAAGTGAACAGTCAGCTCACGCCGGAAGGAACGGCCGCCCTGGATGCCCACAACCAGGCGTCGTTCATGCTTCCCTTCGACAACACGGCGGGATATGTGACTAGCATAGCTATCGTAAACAACTCAAGTACCCAGCAGGCTGCCGGCATGACAGCGACCGTCCTGGACGAGAACGGAGTAACCCTTGCGGAAAACCTCCTCATTAGCAATTTGCCCCCTAACGGCCACACCGCATTCTCCCTGCCGGTGGAGTTTTCGGCGACGGCCGGCAAACGCGGAGTAATCCAGATTCAAAGCACGTGGAGCAGCGGCATAACCGCGCTGGGACTCCGTTTCAGCCCAACGTCCAGCTTTACCTCGATACCCGTGATGTACCCATAGGGATTTGACCCATGGCCGCCAGACACGAGGGATCCACGGTCGGATCGACCGCCCGCTTGGTCCGCTGCCCGCTCGCCTTTCAGGGAGCACCGCGCACTTTGCTGCCGCGGGGCCTACCGTGCATGATTCCCGCGCCCACGCGTTTCCGGTGCGGAGCTCGGAAGAAATGGGAAGCAAAGCCTTCTTACGGAGTATTCGAGTTTAAGGCCTTTAGAATCAATCCATTCAAATTGTGGTGGGAGATTGATAACCTGCTGTAAAATAGCAATAGAAAATTGTTTCAATCTAGTCATCTTTGATGTATATTAGGCTTGATCATAGTGCGCCATATAAGTACGGTGATGCTAAATCATTAGTTGAGAGGTGCGGACGGGCCGCCAGCCTCGGCGATGCACGCTCCGCGTTCAACAGCGCGCCCTACCCAGTTCGCCTGGCTGTTGCAAGTAGAGCGCTAACGCAGCCTGACGCGTTGATCGTCCGGCGCTTGCGGAAAACTGGCGATGAGGAGTGCGTTACGGAGTTGTTCGTGACGCAGCGAAAATGGTCTTTTTCACGTCCTCGATGGTGAAAGTCTCGAATATAAGTTCGATGCGGAAGAGGAGATTGCAATGAATTCGCGCCAAACGATTGAGAAGATCCTGGGGAGCACATGTGTATTCGTGCTGGCTGGGTTCCTGGTTCCGGCGGCTGCCGGCTCCGATACTAAGACAACCAAACCGGCGCCGAGTGCACCGCCACCAAAGTCCGCGCCGGCACCTGCCCGGCCCGCTCAGCCGGTACAACAGCAGCCTCGCGTGAACCCCGGCGGTTCCCCAGGGTTTCCCAGTAACGGCGGGGCAGGCGGCGGCGTAGCGAAACCTGCAGGCGGAGGCGGTGGGATCACCGGCGCGAAGCCGCCTGGCGGAGGCGGTGGGATCACGGGCGCAAAGCCGACCGGCGGAGGCGGTGGGATCACGGGCGTAAAGCCGACCGGCGGAGCTGGTGGGATCACGGGCACGGTGAAGCCAACTGGCGGAGGCGGTGGGATCACGGGCACGGTGAAGCCAACTGGCGGAAGCGGTGGGATCACGGGCACCGTGAAGCCGACCGGCGGAGCCGCCGGAACAACGCGCGCCAGCGGCGGACCGGCCTATCATCCGCCTGCCGGCGCCAAGCCTACCTCCCTACCCGGAGGCGGCCAGTCGTACGTCAATTCCAAAACAAATACGACAGTCAAGACAGATCCGGGCGGACATGTCACCAGTTTTGAGAGGCCGGGACTAAGGGCCTCCAACTTTCGCGCGGACGGACATCCGGCGCACATCGAACGCACGCTAACAGGCGGTGGCACCATGAGGGTCGACCGGGGACTGCGCGGCGAACGGCGGGTCGAGGTAGTGCGGCCGGGCGGCGTGCGGGTCGTAACTGTCGGACGGCGGGGCTACGTGGAGCGCCCCTTCCGGCGGGGTTACATTTCCAGGACCTACATGGTCAACGGCCGGGCGGACGTGCGCGTGTACCGAAGTTATAAATATGGTTCCATTACCTACTACAACTATGTGCCACGCACTTACTATCGGTCCGCGTTCTACGGCTGGGCGTACAATCCGTGGGCCGCTCCGGCCGCCTACACGTGGGGCTGGACACCTGTCGGGTGGTACGGGTTCTACGGTGGATATTTTGCGCCGGAACCTGCCTACCCTAACGCGGCGCTATGGTTGACCGATTTTCTCCTTGCCGAGAATTTGAAGCAGGCCTACGACGATCGCATGGCGGCCGGCGGGGAAACACCTCAAGCCGCGGGTTTGGCCGACACAGCAGGGGCGCTGGACCCCGCGGTGAAACAGGCAATTGCAGAAGAAGTGCGGCAGCAACTCGCGGCCGACCAGGCTGCGTCACAACAGCCCCCGGATGTGAATCCGCCGCCGTCCGATGCGAGTGTGCCGCCCTCGGCGCTAAAACAGCATATCTTCGTGGTGTCCACCAGCCTTGATGTCACTGCGACGAGCGGCGAAGGCTGTGCGCTGACACCGGGAGACATTATCGAACGCACCGGCCGCGAGATTACCCCGGACGGCAAACTGGCCGTGAACGTGATCAACAGCAAAGTTGGAGATTGCCCAGTCGACACTGCCTCGGCTATTGAAGTCGGCGCCCTCCAGGACATGCACAATCAACTTCGGGAACAGATGGCAGCGGGCTTGGACAACCTCGCAAAAGATAAGGGCAACGGTCTGCCTTCCGCTCCGGCGGGGGCTCCCCGCCAGGTGGCGGAGGGACAAGCGCCGCCGGATGCGCAAGCCCAAGACTTGGTGTCAAAGCAGAACCAAGAAGCCGACCGCGCCGACACGGAGGTCCAGCAAGGACTGACCACCGGACAATGAAACTGCCCGGGAGCACGCCTGCGGGCCGGTACTCGCCGGAGTTTTGAACAAACCAGAGACATAGCAAAGGAGGCAGCATGCTTCGTTTTAGACTGATTGCGATCGTTGGCGCCGCACTAGGGGCAGCCGGTCCCTGGTGTCAGGCTGCTCCGCAGGGCGCACCTCCCGTTTCGCTGGAGCAAGACTTGAAAGCCCAGTACCCTTTCGGGACCCTGCTTATCGTCCGGAAGGAGGGCCTTGTCGGCGTGAATTCCGATTGTTCGCAGCCGAATATTTTCACCTTCAAGAATGGACAGTTGCACGCGCCAGGTATACTACAAAAGTTAGACGCGGGTTCCTCTGGGCCGTGCGAGACCCGCCCATTTCCCGTCGGGTCCAAGGTGCTATTTGCAAGCTACATGACCGTTATACCCAGAACCAATTTGATCCTTGTTAGCGGCGTGCAATGCGATGGATGCGACAGCCCAATGCAAGATCAGCGGATGTCTGCGGCCGCAGGTGGTTCCCCTACCTTCAGGGTGGGCGTCGCGTTTCAGTTTCCGAAGGGCTTTCTAGTGACGGCAACGCTCGCGGCGGTGCAAGAAGCGATCGGTCAGGTTTTTGCCGTCGACACTAGCGCGAATGCGAGCGCCGCCAGCCCGGTAGCGCCGTCCGCGCCTCAAGGCATCACTGGCGCCAGATCTCCTGCGACACTGGGACCGGTTTATATAAGCAGTCAAAGTGCCGGCGACAAGCTGGTGATGAAAGCCGCCGGCTCTTTTTCCCTCTCCGAAGGCGGTCAGAATTACACGGGCAGCTATTCAGTCACCGGAGCCACGTTGAAACTTCATATCAACGAATTGCAGAAGGATGTCGAGATCGTAATCCAAGGCAATCAGCTCGTCGTCAACGGGGACGAGATCTGGGTACAGCCTGGCCAATAAGCCGATGCCTGAATAAGTCGGGGTGCGCTAATGATTGTATCCATAGAAACGATTTTAGCGAACGTGGTTCTCTTCGGGTGCCTGCCCGGTGTTGCGTCATTGGCTGCGCCCCAAGATCAAGCCGACCTGGGCGGGATCGAGCAACAACTCCGGACGCAGTATGCCCTTACAAAAGTCGCGGACGGCGGCAACGTCGCTCAGCCAGGTGCCATCCTGGTGGTGCGATTCTTCGGCATCAAGGCGAATCCGGTATCCGGAAACATTTATTGGCCCAACTCCTACAAGAGCGGTGGACGGATTGGTCATCCTATGTTTGTCGCCAAGCGCGGCGTCAGCAAAGTGGTGGACGACACGCGGTACCTTCAGGCTGGCGAAAACGTGTATGTGACCAACATCGAGGCCAAGGATGCCGAGGTAGTCTTCAGCCTTCAGACCTGCAATCGTGGCTTTGTGGGCAACGACCCTAACCGCCTCCCGTATCGAGCCAGCATCGCATTCCAGTTTCAAAAGCGATTTGTAAACCCATCCAATCTCAAACAAATTCAAGGCGCCGTCGCCGAACTGCTCGCAATGGCGCCGCCAGACACAAAGCCGATCATGAGTTCTGCGCAGGGCGGGCCGGTTCCCCCGCCGCCAAGGCTCGGGTCGTTGTACATCAGCGCCAAGGATACCGCCGACAGACTACAGATAAACACGGACGGGTCGTTTTCGCTGCAGGAGGGCGGGCAATCGTTCAATGGCACCTACGCAGTGAGCGGAGCCACACTGAAACTCCATATCGTCCAGTTGCAAAAGGACGTGGACATCGAAATACAGGGCGATCGGCTCATCGTCAATGGCGACGAAGCATGGAACCAGCCCGGCCGGTAGACAATCTCCGATAGCCGCGTCGGCTGCCGCTCATGTGTCGCTGAAGCGGCCATGCATGCTAACAGGCCGATAGAGGGCTGCTATCGCCGATCCGCTGTGGGACGATGTGAAGCATGCACCTAACCAGAAGAGCGTTCACCCTGGGCGGCGCAGCCCTGGGGGCCCCCTTGCAAGGAACGCTGCGAGCAGCGCCGCAAGTCCCGGCCCAAACGCCCCGCCCGGCGCCCACCATTTGCCTGTTCTCCAAGCATCTGCCCAAGCTGCACTATTCCGAACTCGGTGGCGTCCTCAAAGACCTGGGCTTTGCCGGCTGCGATCTTACAGTGCGCCCGGGCGGGCACGTCGAACCCTCGCTCTCGGCCGCCGACCTGTATCGCGCGGTGGAAGCCATTCGCGCCGAAGGCGTCGAGGTCCCCATGATCACGACAGCGTTCGTGACGGCGGCCGATCCCAACATACACAACGTACTGGCACTCTGCGGCCGCGACCGCATGAAGGTGCCCTATTGGAAGCTGGGCTACTGGAACTACCGGCCGGGCGATAACATCGACAACCGTATTGCCGAAGTGCGCCGCGACGTGACCGGCCTGGTGTCGCTCGCGCGCGCTTACGGCATGGTGGCGGGATTCCACAATCATTCCGGCAACTACGTAGGCGAAGCCGTATGGGACGGCCGCGCCGTAATCGACGGTCAGGACCCCAACTGGATCGGCTATTATTTCGATCCCTGCCACGCTACCGCGGAAGGCGGCGAGGCCGGCTGGAACGTCGCCCTGCGCATGGCCCTGCCGCGCATCAAAATGATGGCCCTCAAGGATTTCTATTGGGAAAAGGCGAACGGCAAGTGGACCATGCGCATGTGTCCCATCGGCGAAGGCATGGT
>PLGA01000305.1 GCA_003139735.1 Bryobacterales bacterium
GTGGTGTTGTCCACGATGGCCCAGCCTTCGAGCGTGGGCTGGCCGCTGGCCGCGAAGATCAGGCGGTAGCTCGATTTCCAGACGGGTTCGGGGATGGTGTAACTGGCCACGATGTCGCGCGCGGCCGTCCCGGTGGAATCGATATAAACGCTGCGCTTGTCCTTGGAGCGCGAGGCCGCCAGCGCCGCCAGNNTCGCCGTTGTCGAGCAGCAGGGTCAACTGCTCGCGCTCGGGCTGCTTGTCGCTCGCTTCGACCATCCGGCCGGTGACGATCAGGCCGGCCACCAAGTCGCTGCCGAGCTGCAATTCCAGGCGCGCGCCCTTGAGTTGATCGAGCATGGCGCTGAGCGGCTGCGATCCGCCGATTTGGAAGGGGAATTCGGCGAGCTTGTGGCTAAGCGGGTCCATGGAGTCGTAGCGCAGGCCGGATATTTTGGCGCCGCCTTGCTCCGCGATCACCAGAGATTTCAGAACGTCGTTCATTTCGGAGGCGTCGAAATCGAGGCGCGCGGATTCGCCCGCGGCGAGCCTTCCGGCGCGCTCGAAGAACCCCACGCCATGCTTGTACAGCACCACCTGCTTGACAGGCAGGTCCGCGGCGAAAGCCACGGCGGCGGTCAGGACCAAGAACGGAATGCGTTTCATAATCTCCTTTTGACGTACCAACCGCTCTCTTATGTTCGCGGCTCGGTAATGGAATGCCGCGGGGGGCAATTCCCTTTCNNGCTGGCCATCGAACTCGGCGTAATAGACCTGCTGCCACCGGCCGAAATCGAGCTTGCCCGCGGTCACGGGCACGATGATTTCATGGTGGACCAGCAAGCTCTTCAAGTGCGAATCGCCGTTGGTCTCGCCGGTGCGATGGTGGCGGTAGTCCTTGCGGAATGGCGCCAGCTTCTCCAGCCATTCGTCGATATCGGCGATCAGCCCGTCCTCCGCGTCGTTGACCCAGACGCCCGCCGTGATATGCATGGCCGAGACCAGGATCATGCCTTCCCGAATGCCGCTCTTTCGAAGCGCGCTCTCCACTTGTGGGGTAATATTAAGGTATTCGCGGTGCTTTGTAGTCTCAAACGTTAAGTATTCGGTGTGGAATCTCATACCGCGATCATACAACTGGACCGATGGCGAGAACTCCGGGACGATTACTCCTCGTCGATGACGATCCGGCCCTGCTGAAGATGATGACCGTGTATCTGACGCGGCGGGGCTACTCCGTCGAAGCCGTGGCGAGCACGGAAGAGGCTTGGGCGCGAGTGCAGGCCGACCCCTCCGGGTTTGCGGTCGCGGTTCTCGATGGGTCGATGTCCGGGATGCCCTCGACGGAATTGGCGGTTCGGTTGATGGGCGCCAGTCCGGCCATGCGGGTGATCGCCACGAGCGGATATCACGCGGACCTGTCCGGAGTACAGGCGGCCGCTCCAGGGCGCGCCGTGTTTCTGCCTAAACCGTTTACTCCGGAGATGCTGGCTTCCCTGGTGGAGAAGATGCTTGCCGCGCAAGAAAACATTTGATCTCGGCAAGGAAATCAAGGCGATCGCCCGCGAGCGGGTGGGCCGCGTCCCCGCCTCCAAACCCATCCAACCCAAGTCCGCCCGAAAGAAGCCCAAGCACAAGAAGCCGCCTGAAGAGCAGGAATAGCCGCAGATGAACGCGGATGAACGCGGATAAGAGAATCAAGGGCTAATAAAGCGTCTTATCTTATCTGTGTTCATCTGCGTTCATCGGTGGCCATAGGTTTTTCTTGGTGCGTTGCTAAGGTTTTTCTCCTATTTGTGGGCCGTCCCGCGCCTGCCAGAATGGAGACGTGATACCGGATGTCACGGAGGTTCTCGACTGGCAGCAACTTCGCGACGTGACGTCCGACGACGACCATCTCATGCGCGAGATTGTCGGCGCCCTGATCGACGACACCTCCCGCCAGATTCCGCTGCTCGAAGCGGCCATTCGCCAGAAGAACCCACAGGCCACGGAGCGGCTGGCGCACTACTCGAAGGGCGCCTGCGCCAACGTGGGGGCGAAGTCGGCCGCGGCTGTGCTCGAAAACATCGAGCGCACGGCTGCGCGATGCGATTTCGACGGATGCGGAGCGTCGTTAGCCAAGCTGGCGCAGGCCATCGATCGGTTGCGCGAGGAGGCCTTTCCCGGATAGCGGAAACGCCGGACCGCTCAGGCGGGTTCGTCGCGGTCTTCGGCGATCAGGTCGAGTTGTTGGGATGGGACGTCCGGAAGCGGCTCGCGATCCGGGCGTAGGCAACCGATTTCGCCGCCCGTCGTTAGCCGTTTGCGCAAGGTTTCGCGCCCCACGGAATCCAAAGGGCCGGCGTAGGTGCTTCCCATTTCCGCGATGACGGCCAGGATGGAGCCGGCGCCCACGCCGGGNNCCTGCCGCGCGGCGCTCGCTTCGACGAGCGCCTCCAACAAAACCGCAACCGCCGCCGGATGGAGCCCGGCTTCGATCTCGTCGATTCCGACAAGCGGCGCATCGCCTGATTGAAACAGCGCCACCAAGGCGCCCAACGCGCGCAGGGTTCCATCCGACATATTCGCCGCGAAAAACCGCCACGGAGATTCGGCGTCGGCCGCCTCCTGCCGGAATTGCAGCGTTTCGCGCGGCCCGATGGCGGCGGCATCCACGCCGCAAATGCCCGGCGCAACCTTCGAAAGATACGCCTCGATTCCGGCCTTCACCTCGGGACTGCGCTTTCCGATCCGGTCGAGAACCGCGGAGATGTTGCTGCCATCCCGCGCCAGCAATTCGCCGGCGTCGGGCAATTGCAGGTCTTTCATGCGCTCGGGATTCAGATTATAGAACGCCATGCGCGAGAGCGCGTCGTACGCCGGACGAAACTCCTCCATGCCGGACGCGGTGGCCAGGTAGAGACGGTCGGACGCGGCGGCGGGGCCCGGAACGGCGCTGGACAGTTCTCCGGCGGTCACGGCGAATCGAATTTCGCTTGCGAGGGCTTCTGCCGGATGCAGGATGCATTCTTCGTTCTGCACCTCAAAGGCGCCATTCGGCTTCGCCCCGATGCGGAAGGCGTAACTTCCGGCCAAGCCATCGGGCAGCGTGAACTCCAACCGTATGCCGAAGTGCGTGGGATGCCCGCCGGACCGGCGCCGCACCTCGCCAATGCCGCCGCGCTCGCGAAGCGCATGGTCAACAGAAGTCCGCAGAGCATCGGCCACGAAGCCAATGGCGTCCAGGAAGTTGCTTTTCCCGGCGCCGTTCGGGCCTACCAGGAAAGTGAGTGGTTGCAGAGGGACGCCGCAAGCCGCGATGCTCTTGTAGTTCCTGATCACCACGCGCGTCAAGAAACCGGCATCGGTCATGGGCTATTGCCCAGCAGTGTAACACCCGGTACGCCCGGCCCTCTAGTGTAGTGTCCAGGAACTAGCTATACAGTGGGGCAGGCCATCGTTTTCTTTGGCCTGCCAACGCAGGGTCGAAAAACCCCCTGGCGCTCATGCCTGGGCACCCGCTGGAAGTGGCCC